>NZ_JBLJAJ010000069.1:0-5498 GCF_047530005.1 Serratia sp. N21D137 | reverse complement strand
AGGACAAGTTAAAAAGTGGTCAGTTGAAGAAGCCGGCAACCGCCGACATTTCTGGCTAACCGCTAACAGGGGTGGGTCAGATTTACTTTGGCAGCCTGGGTCACTATTCGATTGGCATTGACACTTACCCACCGTTTCTGCGGACAACTTTCCACACTTCGGATGAAAATGTGGGGATTTCACCGTGAAATTCTCTCTTGATGTTTTTTAAATACAATAGGTTACATGCCACTTTCGCATGGAGAAAGGTATTGGAATTTCAATGTAAAAGGCAGTAGAAAGGTTTACGCTTTGATAGGATCTGACTAAAAATTAGTGCAACCTTGGAGATTTCAGCGTGAAATTCACCGAAGATATTCATCAAATACAATACGTTAAGTCATGTATTTGCGTGGAGAACGAACCGAAATTTTCACTACGAACTGGCTATAGAGAAAGGGCATTGCAAGGTAAGCCGAGGTGTGTTGCGTCGAAATCCATGGGGATTTCACCGTGAAATCCCCATAAAAAGGCATTAATTTTAAACAGTTAACACTGAAAAAGGAGTGGGGAACATTTGCAATTATGACTTCAGATGCTTAGCCAAGACAGCCTTCACTGCATCATCAATGGCACCCTGCAGCTCGGGCGATACACGGTTAAACTCGTAACTGAACATGCGTCCCCGGATCTTCTTACGGGCATATTTGTTCTTGTCAGAAAACTGCCAGAGTGGGGTGATGACAGCCGCTTCTCCTTTCGCTGGCTCTCCCAATACCGTGGCTTCATCCCTTATTACCGTGAGGATTTTAGTCTTGACCTCATCTGCGGCCAGCAATGACTGCTCACGGATCCCACGGACGACGCTACTGATATTTTCGATGAGTTCTGATACTGAACGTTGATTGCTGACCAACAATTCTTCTGCCGTCAGCAACACTTTATAGTCAGAAAAAGACAGTTCAGATTGGATCGGGAAAAGGGATAGCAACTCAGAAGATACACTGGCTGCCTGCAACGCTCGCGTAACTTTGGCTTGCGACAATCCCTCTGCTTCAGCGATTTCTTTTTGTGTCAGTCCACTTTGCTTAAGGGCCAGTAGCCGCGTTCCCACTTCACGAATGTTATGTTCCCGAGCCGTTTGAATATCCTGGGCCAGCTTTCTGGCTTCGGTGACCGAGAGTGGCTCATCTGTGACTAAAATATCCAGACCGACATGTTTGAGAATGGCAGAAGCACGACGACGTGAGCCATCCAGGATCTCGATACGATTATCGCGACGGACACCAATGGCAGGGAAAAACTGCTGCAGGCTGATGCTCCGCGTAATATCCTGAAGGGATTCAGGGGTGAGCGCAGACTGATCACGTCCGTTGACTTCCTGAGTCACATACGTTTTTGTTTCAACCTCTACCGCCGGCACTGTCACTTTGGTGAAGACAACCTTCCTGCCAGACGACAGGGTAAAGACCTGTTTGAATGCTTCTGGCTCGGCTTCGCTGTTAAGAACTGGCGCACTAAACGTGCGCCCGATTGTCAGACGTTTTGTGCTCATCGGGCACCTCAATTCATTCGGATAAATTCAATGCGGTCAAATACCGCTTTGGCAAAGTCTTCAGCAGCAGTACGCGCATTTTTCAATGCCTCGCTGCTCCCCACGTAGGTCGCCGGATTCGCGGAGATCACTGTATCAAACGATTCGCCACAACGTTCAAAACCATCAAGGCGTGGCAAAGCCGCATCGAGCATGTCTCCGCCAAAAATCTCTTTCGCGAGGCTGTGGCAGACTTTGTGATCGGGCTTGTTGGACAGTTTGGACATAAAACCGATGTTTCCCTGCAACCGGCACGGGCAACCAGAGGCTTCAATGATACTGACCAGCTCAGGCAGACGGGTCAGGTACTTCAATGTCGAATGGAAATCCACCTGTGCAGGCGGGATCGGCGTCATCAGGAGATCGGCGGCCGCAATCGCGTTCTTGAGGAATGCATCCAGGTGAGGGCCGCTGTCGACAAAGATAAAATCATAATCAGACTTCAGTTTATCAATGATGTTCTCACGCAAGACAGCATGGGGGTTTTGGCCAGGTAAATGCTCGGCACACAAACTTTCCCAACCTGAAGCGATGAAAGCATCATCGATGGATGCGGGAAGAACGTCGACGCCGGGTACAACAGACGGCACGATGAACTCATTGAGCAACTCTTCCCGACTGACGTTTTGGAGCATGGCCTGCGCAGAGGTTGTCTCAACCAAGCCCACGGCACGGGTATGGTTCAAAAACATAGTGGCCGAGGACTGTGGATCCAGATCAATGACCAGGACGCGTAAATCTTCAAAAAGGAGGTGAGGGTGGGCACGCAGGGCATGAGCCAGTGATACCGTAGAAACGGTCTTTGAGACCCCGCCCTTTAAGTTGCCGACAAAAAGAGTCATTGCTTCAGGATGGCGATCGCGATATTTAGGGACACCTCGGTGATGATAAATATCGACAATATTCTGGACGGTCATCGCGTACTTGGTGGACGAACCGGCTGCACGTTTCTCGAAGACATAACCGCCATTTTCCATCTCGCTGACGGCATAGTCCACGTTAGCACGCGTCAGTTTTGGAAATTTTGCAACGGCAGCTTTGGCATACACCTGAAAATATTCGTTTTCCTTGAGCTCTTCTTTCTGAAGTTGTATCTGCTCAGTCAACGCGGACAGCATTTTTTCGGCACGTAATGCGACTTTCTCTGTCTGATGAGAATCCATAATCACCAACTCCATATTTATGTAGCTTATTTGAATTAAACCAATAATCATGCATAAAAGATAAAAAATCAACATAATTAAAAGTAAATTTCTCACGAACTAACCATGACGGTGAATCACCTTCAGCAGCATCATGCAGAAATGAGGAGCGGTTGAAATTCCGCATATTTCCTTTAAAACCAAGATGCTCCTTTTAAAGCTATAGATCCCAGACAGAAGACGGCGCTACTGTGAAGCACAGGACCATATGTACTTTATTTATTGTCGGTTATACCTTAATATGTATATACAAACGTAACCACATGGGGATATCGACATGGGTACAATGAATATTCGTATCGACGATGACTTAAAGGCCCGGGCCGGTGTAGCGCTCGACGGATTGGGGATCACAGCCTCGGAAGCTGTACGTATGGTGCTTGAATACGTTGCACAAAATAACCGCCTTCCGGTTCAGGTGGCATTACTGGCTGATGAAGACGCAGATATCATCGAGTTAGCGCGTGAACGTCTGGCGAATCCTGGCAAACGGATCCGAGTAACACTCGATGACTTATAAGATTGACTTTGACAATGCAGCCTTCAAAGAGTGGAAAAAATTAGGTGAGACTGTACGTCAACAGTTAAAAAAGAAGCTGGCGCAGATTGTTGAGGCGCCACGCATTGAGGCTAACCGACTGCACTCCTTACCTGATTGCTATAAGATCAAACTCCGCGCATCCGGTTATCGGCTAGTCTACAAAGTCGAGGATGAAACTGTTGTGATCCTCGTCCTTGCTGTAGGTAAACGCGAACGGCTGGAAGTTTACAAAGCAGCCGCCACAAGGTTGGGTTAGTGAGGGATCGCTAAAAAACCCATTAAAAAATGACATGACCATAGAGAAAAAGGCATTCTTCCAGGAAAACTGCCGTTCTCTGATCATGTCATAAGCTCCTATACGCCCAACTCCCTCACGTCACAGCTCTGGTATTGTGTGCATGTCAGGCTCTCAAGCAACTCGGAAATTCACAGCGAAATATCTCAGTCCTGGCCGTTCATCTGACAGGGCGGAGGTATTTGAATAACCGCAGAGCGTTAGCACTTTATTCGTTATCGCCCAGTGCCTGGGGACGCTTCAGCCTCCCGTATCATCGTGAGCGCATCCTGCGTCGACAGCGTGAACTGGACCTGGCGGTTGGCCACGATATCGAGCGCAAACACCCGGGTATACACTTCCGTACTTTCCCCTTTTTCGTGGCCCATCAGCCCCTGCAACACCTTCAGCGGCGTGCCCTGATAGAGCATATGCATCGCGTAGCTGTGCCGAAAAACATGCGGCGTCACTGGCACGCTAAAATGAATGCCCTCGCTGCTGGCCTGGCGCTCGGCCTTGGTGAGCCAGTTGCGCACCGTGCGATCGGTGGTTTGCCAAATCGGCAAGGGGGTACGTTCACACGTTTGTGCGTCAATCTCGAACTGTTCCTTGGTACTGGCAAATAGCCGACGCAGCTCGTCGACAAAGTGCGGATCGGTCAGGGGGATAAGCCGATTGGCCGATTTCCCTTTGGCAGGACGGCCGGGGCCACTGCGTCGTTGTTTGGCGGTACGCAGAATGATATGGGGCATCTCAACGGTGAGCCGTATGTCTCGCCGCTTGAGCGAAAGGGCTTCATTGATCCGGGCACCGGTGTTCCACAGCAAATTAATGAGCGCATGCTGTGGCCAGTCAGGCAGATAGTGAAGCAGGGCAGCCACTTCCGGGGCCAGCAGATAGCGCGGCAGTTCATCGTAAACCAGCGCCATTTTGCGCAGCGCCAGCGCATGCTGATAATCCCGCGTGTCCAGCAACGGGGTTTCTTGGCCATTCGGTGTGCCGGTGGTGGCCAGTCCTCCCCGGTAACCGGCGCGCTGCATCATGGCCAGAACGGATCGCGCAGCCAATGGATCACCAGCTGACGGTGTTTGCTATCCACGACACGTGCCGCCTCCAGCAGGTCAAACCCCTCATCATTGCCGGTCCACAACGACAAGAAGAACAGGGCCACTTGCCGTTCGCCGCGGCTCATGATATTGAGTGCCGACCGCAACGCGTTTTCATCACATCGTCGTGTAGCAAAGTCCCAGTACCCGGCGATCCGCGGATAGTCGGTCAACAGCACGGCAAACCGTGCCTGCTCAGGGGTGAGATCCTGTCCCATGGTGTCTTTCTCCTCGCGTCATCTCGCTGATGTCGATGGGGTGCGCTACGTAAAATCTGCCCATCTACGCCCCACGTCGACGTTCAGATTTCACGTAGCGCAATCTTGTCCTAAAACGCCCGTTTTTTCGCCGTGGGCATCGATGGCGATCGCCGGTCCCCCAAATTATCGCCCAACCGTGGTCCGGCTGCACGCAAAGTAATTCGTCGTGAGGATCCTTATGGATCCTTTTTTGGTTTCCGATTTATGGAATTACACCCTAACTCGGAATCAAATTAATCATGAACCACGTGATTTGTGAACCGGATCTGGCGGGGGAAACCACCACATCTAGTGTCTTAATCAGCTGGTGATGACACTACATGTGGGGTTTGGCGGGGCAGGGTGCCGGGTTGCCGAAAATACACAAACCGGAAAGTGCACAGGCAGGAACGACAAGGTTCTTGCCTGTCGGCCGATTACTCCTCTGGGTCTCTGTCACGTATGATGGAAACTTCAATTTTTCCCTCATCACACCTTTCAAAGCTTCTGATGATCCCCGCCTCCCGGGATTGCTCCAGTATCAACATGACGAGATCGTCATT
>NZ_JBLJAJ010000068.1:0-6100 GCF_047530005.1 Serratia sp. N21D137 | reverse complement strand
ATTTGGTCCCCGTAGCCGCAGTCTTATCTTCCAGGTCACCGTCTGCATCTGAATAAGTATAGCTACCCGTCAGTGTTGCACCTTTAGCTGTGTCAGTCCCGTTATAGTTACATTACTCGCCACCGGGGCCGCACCGCTTGTCACTGTTGCTGTAGCTACTGATACTGCCTGGCCGCCTGTCAGATTAACCCCAGTCTTGGCCTTTGGAGTCACGCCAAATATCAGCTTTTTCCCTATATCAGAAGCCTGCACTTCATAGGTCATATTGGTCGCACCTGATATAGGCGTATTTGTGTTATTATGGTACCACTGGTATTTGGTCCCCGTAGCCGCAGTCTTATCTTCCAGGTCACCGTCTGCATCTGAATAAGTATAGCTACCCGTCAGTGTTGCACCTTGCTGTGTCAGTCCCGTTATAGTTACATTACTCGCCACCGGGGCACTACCTTGTGTAGCAACCGCTACTGCACAAGTTTCATGACCTTCAAACGGAACTGTGTATTTAGGGTCAGTCCTTGGGATAATACATACTGTTAATTTATTACCATTACCATCACCAGCTACCAGCTTATAACTGCTACTTGTACCATTTACAGAAATGTTTATGTCATTAAGTTTCCACTGATAACCTATATTGAATTCAGCATCCCCATCAGCATCTGAGAAGACTCCAGTGTTAGGTTGAATGCTTACAAAATCACCCTCCCGTGGCATAAGGTTATCCAATAGTGGGGGGGGGGTAACAGTTGGAGCACGCCCATAAACTTCAGTAGTAGGTCCTGAAACTGTAGCCATTGCAAGTGGAGCCAAAATTATTAGCATATAGCCAGATAGCCACCTTAACCACTTGCAATAGCAACAATTCATTTAAATACCTTTAATATCATGCACTAAATTTAATGCAGTTTTATAATCAGTAGGGGATATCTTCCCCCTACTCGCAATTAACTAAAACAATTAAATTAAGGTTTATTGGTAACATCCACCTTAACTTTTAGTTTTTGATTATCTTTTGTAACCATATATGTCGACTTGTTTTCACCATCAATATTAGCATAAATACCATTACCATCTCCAGTAACAGCGTCACGCCCCTCAATCATCCACTGATATGTAAGATTCGCTGGAGTACATGTGCCACCCGCACAGGTTACATCAGCAGTTAATTCACTGCCAACCAAAGGGTTACCTGTAATCGCTACACTGGTAACTGTCCCTGAAGTTGCGGTTGAAATTGAGTTGCTAGATACCACTGCAATACCATCATAAGGGTCTGTATTTATAGGATCAGTATGTGGTTTCACCTCAACAGTGATGGTTTTTCCGATATCATTAACATCAAGCGTATAGCTATCGTTAGTTGCCCCAACAATAGAAACACCATCACGCATCCATTGGAAAGATAATCCAGCTATTATATTTCTTGCAGGATCAGTAAGTGGTGGATCATTATCCACATCGTTAAACTCAAAAGCATCCCCATCCGGTTGGCTTAAGTTAGCAGTTAATTCGTCTCCACCATCAATTACACTATTACTATTTATATCTTTATACAATATTTTACCCTGCGTTACTGTTGGTGCTTGACCTTTGACAGCACTCGTTTCTACTGATAAATAGGCAAGTGCTGGTGAAATTGCAGCAGCACCTAGCAACACTCCTGTAACCACAGAAGCCAGAGTATGTTTCTTAAATCTAAACTTAACTTTCATTTTGTTAATTCCTATGACAATTCGTGATAATCATGACACCAAAGAGTATGCTTAAAAGTAAAAACAAAATGAAGTCAGGGCATAGTAACCCTTAACTTACGTCTTTGCATTTCTCGAGTGACTGTGTAGGTACTTCCAGACGCACCAGGAATGGCAGTATATATTCCAGAGTATGGACTAGTTTCAACCTCCCATTGATAGTTTGAGTCAGGACAGGACTCATTTGTACTGATATTTATACATTCAGATTTGACTGTCAGTTCATCACCTACCAACGGTGCTCCTGTTAACACGTTATCATTACGCTTAATTATCAAAACAACCGGACTTGCACTGACAAAAAAAACACCAACCTGCTTACTGTTATCATGCAAAGTAGCTGTGACAATGCTCTCTCCGGGGCTAAAGCTGGTCAGCGGCAGGATAATCTCGCCTTGGATATTAGTTATAGCACTATCGGCAATAACTGCATTATTAGTAGCACTAAAGGTAACTGTAACTCCATGAATAGGTTTTTCTTCAGCATCAGAGACCAATAATTTTACTTTATTGATGCTGATACCATTAGCTATACCGCCATCTTCCAATACACTAAAATCAGCTATCTGCAGTGTTTGCTTAAAACTCAATGGGATATCAAGACTTTCCGTGACCGAGCCCTGGATAAACTGTACAAACAAGGAAATATCCCCAGACTGTAATCGAGTTATATTTACCTGCCCTTGTCCATTACTATTAGTTTTCACTTTCAACATGACTTTTTCGACATTTTCCGGTGTAATAACTCGTTCTGAAACCATTACTTCACTTTGCCCTTTATTCTCACTTAATACTGAACCAACTGGTGCACTGAATAATAGCTCCTCACCGACAAGAGGTTTTCCATGATTATCAGTTAAAGTTACTGTCACTTTGGCTGCATCTTGCCCATTTGCAAGCACATTGTTCTTCTCAACAACGTGCTGTAATACAATACCTCTAGGAGTTGATATAATCGTCGTACTGACAGGTGCAGAGGCATTACCCTTGACATCCCACGCAGTTGCGAGGACGGTATAGGTATTAGCTGACAGAGACTGCACATTACGGTAGACAGGGTAAGTAAAATGCAGTTGAGTCTTTTCAACCGAGGATATTTCGGCTGTCCCTCCAGCTGCTAATAAATTAGTGGTGTCCCACTCAATACGCTCCAGTGGGTATTTGCTGCTCACATTGGCAATCAACAGATCGCTACTATCTGCAGTCCCTATTTTAGTAGGTAGAGTCAGTCGCAAGAGTGTTTGTTTTTGGTAGTCAAGAACAACTTCATTGTTTCGGTCAACCAAACCAAGGCGGCTACCTGACAATTTTTTCGTTGCAGCAACTGCTTCTTGAGAGAGTTGTTTGTCCAGAGATTCACCAAGGCGATAGTTAAGTCCTAATGTAAACTGAGTATTACCTTTACTACTTTTCCCTTTTTTATTCTCCGTCCCTAAGGTAAGCAGTGGAAAAGGGGTATAGTTTACACCCATAGTAAAAGCATAAGGGTTTTTCTGGCGTTCATTTTTACCAAGAAGGGCAACATCATTACCTTTGTAGCGTTCAAACATTAGCTTTCCCCCCAAACTTGGATAGAAAGGTAAAAAGGTTTCAGCACGAACATCATAACCGTTTGCAGGACGTTCGTTATAATCAGAAAAATCTCGAGACTGATGCCAACCACTCAAACCTAAGTAGGTATTTGCCGATAATTTCATATAATCACGAAATGCTTCAGCTCCTACCCCTATACGGCTATTTTTTCCACTTATATCTTTGTCATAAAAACCATTTAGGCCTAGCAGCCAGTTATTATAGTCTATACGACCGCCTAAACCAGCATTCAACGTTGTACGCCCGTCTTTATTTCGTACGCCAAGTTGGGTAAACATTAGCGTATCATTAACATCATGAAGAGGGATCAAAATATCTAAGGCACTACCATCAAAACGGCCAGGGTCGTTCATGTTTAACTGAACACGCGTAGTACCAAATGGGCTCATTAATGATTCCACAGACTTATTGACTTGCCCCTGCACATAACCTTTTGCTGCTGATGCTGCTGCAAAAGAAGAATTGTCTGCAGCAATAACATCAGCCAAATAGACGGTTGCATTGGCCGTTTTACGAAGTGTCTGGTCTTTAGACTTATCCCCTGTAGGTGCAACTGAGCGGATAGCAGCTGGATTTATCGGTACATCAAGCTCATCACCTGTAGTCAACTTTAAAAAAGGCTTACTAAAACTGCGAAACTGATTGATTTTTCTCAGTGTGGTAACACTTATACCATTTTTTTTTGCAACTGTATAAACAGACTCACCTTTCTTAAGTGTATAAGGCTCATTGTTAGATATGCTGACAGCAGCAACATTATCGTTTATAGGAACAGTTGATGCTATTGCGAACGTATACATCACCGAACTAAAGAGTATAGTGAGTTTCAATAAAGAAGGTAGCAAGATAGCAGAACTATAATTAGTTGACATATAAAAACCTAAAACTAAAGTTAGTTTAGTTGCTTTCCTATGAAGGGTAGCATAAAAAAAACAGATGTACAGTGTATTAAAATTTCTAAATTGTTCCCACCCACGTAAGGTGGACACAGGCCTAAGTGATCTTGACCCACCATCTCCAGACAGCTTTTGTATCTTAAGTTAACGATGCCCGCAGGCGCCGGTATTCCCTCAGGGAACGGTATCCCAACGCACTGTGTGGATGATCTTCATTGTAATGTTGAACGGCACTGCCAGGTTCTGCAGCACCGTTCGCACATTGGGTTTTGGCATGAACGCGATGTAGTCCTCCTTCATCGTTTTCACGAACCGTTCAGCCATACCGTTACTTTGTGGACTGCTCACTGCTGTTGTTCGGGCTTCCAGATTCAGCTCCCTGGCGAACTTGCACGTATCATACAATGTATACGCCGAACCTTTGTCCGTCAGCTACTGCACCGGCTTGTCCAGGAGCCTGGCTCCGAAGCACTTTTCCGCCGATCTCAGCATCACGTCCTGCACGGTTACTCTGTCATAAGCGCCAGTGCTTGCTGCACAGCCTATGGCTTCTCTGTCGCAGCAGTCCAGCGCGAACGTCACCTGCAATTTTCCTCCGTCGTCACAACCAAACTCGAAGCCATCTGAGCACAAGTGCTGGTTGTTCTCCGGTATAGAGATTTTACCGTTATGCTCACACTGAGTCCGCTGCAGTTTGTCATGCAACAACAACAGATTATACTTGTTAATCACCCGGTAAACACGTTTGGTATTTACCGGGTCTGTCCTTCATCGCGCAGTTGTTTGCGCATGATCCCCCATATCAGGCTCCATAGACTGTTGTATAATGCCGATCTTTTCCTGTAGCGTATTACGCTTGCGGAGCTCCTGCCCCAACAATATTCCGGTCATCTCAAAATTAGAACCAGTATTATACATATGTTTAAGCCTATCTCTTATTTTAAGATACATCTACTATCTGATGTTTCTTGGGGCCGCGCCACCTGGTTATCAACCAGCACAGATTAGACCCTGCCGCCGAAGTAACAGAAGGCACGGACCAGTGACTCATAGGTATGTTATACATCCTGCTTTGGCACAGCAAAGACATGGAAGCGATGGGAGAACACCAGTGTATTAACTGCGAAGTTAACGTTGCCACTGACCGGCGACCTCTACCTCAACTTGGCCCCAGTCATGCTGAAGCTTGTAACCGGGCTAAGTTTCAAAGCGAACGGCTTTCTTTGACGGTCGCATTTGGCGTTTGGGTTGGATGTAATAACGAAGCATAGAGTGCCCACCAGTGTAACCATTGCTTTTATTTCTGCGAGGATGACCTCGGTATTCCAGACATTCTCTGCCAGACACGTGTCGATATAGTTCATGAACGGCTTCAGTTTGGCTATTTTGTGGCGCGTATTTCTGGCCGGTAGTTCAGGGTATTTAAGGTAACGCCTGACGGTGCGCTCAGAGCATCCTACCTGAGTCGCAATGTCGACAATGTATACACCTTGCTTGCACATTTGCTTTATCATGTAAAAGTCCTCTCTGCTCAGCATGCTGATGTCCTTTCTGGTATGAGAACTTCAAGGAAACAACATGTTGGATAAGGCGGAAAATCCAAATGGTGAATTACTATCTTATATCATTGGATCTAACATTCTGGAATGATTTCAAAAAACTTAAGACAATTACTTATCACCAAAAATCTAACACTATACGTTTTTTCCTTTGCTATAGGATTAGCTCATTAACGGCGTTTTTCAAGCTAGTTGTCACCATTGACCGTTTTAAGCGGCCTGTTTTTCTTTAGTCGGCTCTCTTTCTGGATTCAGCGTTGTCGGTCCCACTGGTGTGCAGTTTCGTATTTCGCGCTTTCCC
>NZ_JBLJAJ010000067.1:0-6206 GCF_047530005.1 Serratia sp. N21D137 | reverse complement strand
GCGTGAAAGTGTTTTACCTTTTTCATCCCCCGAGTGTGGCAAAGAAAAAAGATCACTCAATAGGTAATGTGGGATCGAGTGATGATCGTCTCTTTTTTATGTCAATGGGGGGCTGGTGAACGGTTACCCTTTGCGGGCTACCGTTTCTCAGAGGAAAGCTTCCTGACGCTCAATGATTTTATCACACTGAAAACTAGCCCGGATTATATCAGCACCAGCAAGGAAAGTTACAATATCGTCGCCAGCAAGAGCTTTAGCGATCTCGGGTTCTCACTGAACGCCATTTATACCAAGCAAACCTACTGGCAGGACGTTTCCGACAGTAATACCTACGGGTTAAGCGTGTCAAAATCCTTTGACTTCGCCGGCCTGAAAAATATCAATACCTATCTCTCGGTAAACCGCACAGAGTATAAGAAAAGCTTTTATTCACAGAGCCAGAAAAACAACAACTCAATCTACCTGAGTTTTAATATCCCATTAGGTGCCAAAAGCTATATGAATACCGCTATGCGTACCAATAACGGTAAATTATCACCGAGCCTGTCCTATACCAATAATGTTGACCCCAATAATACCTGGTCCGTTGGCGCCAACGCCTATGAGGGCTTGCGGCAAGGTAAGATCAATGCCAACTCCTCGCAAAAAATGGCCAAGGTCGCCACCACCTTAAACGCATCGATGAGTGACGACGATTACTATCTGGGCGGCAGCATCAAGTCCGGGTTCACGACCACCGCTCATGGCACCGTTATGCACCGTGACGGCTACGCCGGAAACTCAAGACTGCTGCTCGACACTAAGGGTATTGCCGGTGTTTACGTTGGCAATGGAGACCGCAACGAGCCCACCAACGCCCAAGGCTTGGCCATCATCAACGACGTCCCGGAATATTACCGTACCGATTACTCGATTGATACTAAACGACTCCCCGATGATGTTGATGGTTCAGTCGCCAACATCCAAACGGTGCTAACCAAAGGGGCGATTGGCTATCGCAGACTCAAGGTTTACCGGGGGATCAAAGCCTTTATTCGGTTAACCGATCCCCAGGGCCGACCGATCCCGTTTGGCACCACCGTTGAAGACGCTGCTGAGAAGAGAAGCGTTGGCATGGTGGGTGAAAATGGCGAGGTCTATATTTCCGGAGTCAGCAGTGATTCCACCCTAAAAGCGATGGATGCGGCTGGCCGACACTGTTTCTTCAGCCTGCAGGGCCAGAATGTATCGCTGTCTTTCACCTCTTCTACGGTATGTAAAACCCAATAATCTCACAAGGATATTCCCATGTTCCCACAGGCTACCAAGCTATTTTTTATCCTGATGCTAGCAGGTTTTAGCGTCTCCCAGGCCAACGCGGCGATCTCTATTGATAGAACTCGCGTGATTATGATGGGTGATGAAAAATCGGCACCGGTTAATATTATTAACCACAGTAAAAAATTACCTTATCTGGCACAAAGCTGGCTAGAAAACGAAAATGAAGAAAAAATAAACTCCCCCCTTACCGTGCTGCCACCGCTACAACGGCTGGAACAAGACACTACAGTGCAGGTAAACATTACCCCGTTGCCGGCTGCGGCTCAATTACCTCAGGATAGAGAGTCATTGTTCTTCTATAACCTGCAGGAGATCCCACCAAAATCTGAAAAGAGCAACGTCGTGCAGTTAGCTTTACGGATTAAAATAAAGGTCTTCTACCGCCCTGCGAGCCTGAAAAAAATGGCCATGGAGGTTTGGCAAGAGAAGTTAGTGCTTACCCCCGTCAATAATGGCGTGAAGATCGTCAATCCTACGCCTTTTTATATCGTTATCCCGACCCTCAGCGTAGCGAGCAAACCGCTATCACTGTCGGATGAGGCTATAACGCTTAAGCCGCTGAGTGACGTCACTGTGCCAAACGCGCTGGTAAAAAACCAGGCCATCCAACTACAGTACATTAATGATTATGGCTCTTATAACGCAATAAATTATCATTGCACAGCGAGCCAGTGCGATGTGGTAAAAGACGATAAAAGTCGCCCTTGATATTGAGGCTATTATTATGATCAAGTTTATCCTGAGCTTCTGTATAGGGCTTTTCTCTGTTAACACCGCCTGGGCTGAGTCAGTTATTGCCTGCGATTGGACGCCAAGCCCTAGCCTCATTCCTGCCGTAAGCCTCGGTAGCCTGATCAAGGGAAGGATCCAAAGGGGCACTGAAGATATTAATTGTTATCAAGACGAAGAGGGTATTAAGCATTGTGACAAAAAAGATATCTGGAAAATTCCCAACGGCATCTACTCCACCAGCCAAACCGCCAGGGTAATCTGCATCAACTTTGGCGATAAAGCAGAGATGATCACCTATAAGTTTTCCAAGGCCAGCGATCTGGATATTCCCATCCCTGCCAATTCTAACGTATGGAAAAACCTGACCTTAACGATCTCCGGTGCCGGTTCGCAGAGAACCTTTAGCAATATTGAAAACATGGAACACGATAAGCAGTTTACCTGGAACGATACCACTTTGGCACCATGCCAAAAAACTTGCTGGGATCTGGAGCTCGCCACGCCACGCTATACCAAGAGTTTAACGTTTAATTTTCGCGTACAACCCAAAATATTTAAAACCGATTATAACGTTAACCCTTTCTATGATCTGCAAGACTCGGTCGGCGCCCTGTGGATAATTTCTGGCTCGGATACCGATATGGCCTGGTCAACAACCAGCACCCCCTACTTGATTATCTGCGGCCTAAACGGAAATGACGGATCGACTTCCTGCGGTACTAACAGCAGCATCGGTAGCGGAGGCGGGGGCGGGGGCGGGGGCGGTTCGATGAGACCACCGATCAAGCAGTGTACCTTGACCGTTGTCACCCCGGATGTGGTGGCATTCCAGCCGATCTCCTCTGACGATCTCAGCCGTGGCAGAGTCCGTAGTGAGGACTTCACCATGACCGTGATAAAAGGACCAGACCAATCCACCACCTGTATGGGTAGCGCCTATAATCTGCCCGGTGAAATCAAAACCCAAGGCGGTTACCCAATCAGCTCGACCTTTTGGGGGATTAGCCATAGCTCAGGAGCGCCACAGGGTATCGGCCTCAAGCTGTTTGATTTAGGTAAAGGTGCATACTTGAAATTCAACCAAAAATACTCCAGCTTTATTAGTGATATCAGCAGCATCAGCGAATCAAAAAGGATGCGGGCTGAAATATCCGCCACCACCAAGGATCTTAAAAAAATCAAGGATGGTGAATACAGCCAGGTGCTGACCTTCGAAGTTGCCATGCCGTGAATGTTATTGGGAAGGAAAGCAATGATGAACAGCAAATGTTTACTTCTATTTGCCGCAACGCTGTTGCCCACCGCTGCTCATGCGGAAATCAAGGCGAGCAGTAGCACTCAGTTTGTGGGCAGGATTACTGTCGCCACCTGCAATATCGTGGTCGGTGATGATAATCAAACGATCAACATGGGCGAAATATCCAGCGCCGAGCTTGATGCCAAAGGGAAATCTACACCGGTGCCCTTCCTCATCAATTTATACGGCTGCGATACAGAAAATAAGAACGTCAAGATTGCGTTCGACAGAACGGGGACCGGCGCATCTGGCAGTTTGATTCCGGTTGATGGCATGAGTGGTATCGCGTTAGGGCTGCTGGACAGTGATGGCAGCCCGCTGTATTTTGGCAAAAAGAATAGCGGCCAAAAAATTAAAAAAGGCGATAACACCCTGCTTTTCTCGGCTTACATCGCTAAAACGGGGCCGATTAATTCAGGGTCATTTAGCCGCTTGCTGCACTATACGCTGTACTATGATTAACCTTATGTGTGCAGTCTTTGCCTTGCTCAGTTGAGCTTGGGCCAATTCGCCTGCCAGGCTAAGATTGCCGACCAGGTCAGCCACAAAAAATCCGCAGTACCAGCACAAACAGCAGGGTTCATTCGCTTATTAATGAATCCTGCTAATTAACCCTAGCGAATTACTCCCTCTAATCAATTAAATCACGCCGAGTAAAACTTTTCACACACTACAGATCGGCCGATCGATACCGCGACCAGCGCTTTCTTCTCGCATCGCGATCCGGCCAGGGTGGAATAGCTAGCCAGCCGCAAACTCGACGTTTAACGATAAAATAGGAGGAACTCCCGAATGCAAACACGTTATCTCGGTAAGTCCGGGCTGGAAGTGTCAGCGCTCGGCCTGGGCTGCATGGGGTTGAGCTTCGGCAACGGATACGCGTCAGGCCGTTGAACTGATCCGCGCAGCCGTTGAGCGTGGCTGGCACCGTGATAGCAGGCTGCGCACCGCATGTTCGCCCGCCGCTTTGGTAAAAACTCTCTCCCTCGCCACGGCGAGAAAAACCTGTAGCTCATTGAAGTTTTCTTTCAGCATGCGTATTTCCTTGGTTGACGTAAACCTTGCCAGTTCGCACAGAACTTATGAAATGGGTTCATAGACACTACCATTTTAGCCCCGTTAACGACCAAGGTTGCTGATAAATCGCCAACAAAAATGTTCTCATACCGCCAGATTTTTTGGATGGTGCTATATTTTATGAACTGACCTCTCCCCACCGAGAGGATATATGAAAAGACATCCTTTTAGCATTGCCTTAGGTGTTTTATCTACCGACATGTCATTGTCGGCGTGCACTGCCAAAGTAGATGAAAAATATCACTATTCATAAATTATTATCCACTACAGTCAATGATAACCCACTACTACACGCCTAACAGACAAGGTGGCGCACCCCATAGCGCACGTACCTAATCCGTCGGGTGAGTTTACTTAGCCGAGGCCACCATGTTCCTAAATTACTTTGCGTTAGGCGTACTCATTGTTGTTTTCCTCGTTATTTTTTACGGGATCATTATTCTCCATGACATTCCTTATCTGATTGCAAAATCACGCAATCATCCGCATGCAGACGCGATCCATGTTGCGGGTTGGGTCAGTTTGTTTACTCTGCATGTGATGTGGCCTTTTTTATGGATATGGGCCACGTTGTATCGCCCAGAGCGCGGTTGGGGCATGCAAGGCCAGCAAGATCCCTTTGCCCGCTTAGAGCAAAGAATTACCGAGCTGGAACAGAGCATCAGCGAAACCAAAACACCTTCTGCGGAGTAACTCCATGGACTTGCTCATTATTCTTACCTATGTCGCGTTGGCCTATGGCATATTCAAAATATTTAAAATCCCGGTAAACAAATGGACGGTCCCCACCGCAGCATTGGGTGGCGTTGTTTTAGTGGGTGCCCTGATTTTATTAATGAATTATAACCACCCTTATACTTTTCAAGCACAAAAGGCCGTGGTTTCCATTCCCATTACTCCGCAAGTTACCGGCATTGTCAGTGAGGTCACTGATAAGCAGAATACCTTTATAAAAAAAGGGGACGTACTTTTTAAAATAGAGCCCACCCGATACCAGGCACGTGTCGATAGATTACAGGCCGATTTAATGACGGCAATCCATAGCATCCAGGTGCTCCAAGGGCAATTAGATGAAGCCGTCGCCCATACCTCGGGGGTGATTGCCGAACGCGATCGTTTATATAAAGACTACCAGCGCTATCTTAGAGGAAGCCGGGCCAGGGTAAACCCGTTCTCCGAAAGCGACATTGATAACGCCAGGCAAAATTTTCTGGCGCAGGATGCGCTGGTGAAAAGTTCATTGGCTGAACAGGCACAGATAAAAAGCCAGTTAAGCAGCGTCGTCAACGGAGAACAGTCGCAGATAGTCAGCCTCCGTGCCCAGTTAACAGAAGCCAAATACAATCTCGACCAAACCGTGGTTCGCGCCCCCAGTAATGGCTATGTAACCCAGGTGCTTATCCGCCCAGGAACCTACGCGGCAGCGCTGCCACTGCGCCCGGTGATGGTGTTTATCCCGCAGCAAAAACGACAAATCGTCGCGCAATTCAGACAAAATTCGCTGTTACGCCTGAAATCGGGCGATCAAGCCGAGATCGTCTTCAATGCGCTACCTGGCCAGGTGTTTCAGGGGAGACTGACCAGCATACTTCCCGTCGTTCCCAGCGGGACGTACCAGGCGCAGGGAACCCTGCAATCATTGAGCATGATACCCGCCCCATTCCCACTCGAAACGCAACAAAGTGACCCACTGGCCAGACCCGGATAAAATCACCGCTCTGGCCCTACTGGAGAGCCTGTTGCATGCAGGGAAAACATCTGACTCAGAAAGAGCGGTTCT
>NZ_JBLJAJ010000066.1:0-6745 GCF_047530005.1 Serratia sp. N21D137 | reverse complement strand
CATGGCCGAAAGTATTAACGGGCAGTATAAAGCGGAGGTGATACACCGGCAGAGCTGGAAAAACCGACAGGAAGTGGAGCTGGCCACACTGGCATGGGTGGACTGGTACAACAATCGTCGGCTGCTTGAGCGGCTCGGCCATATCCCACCTGCTGAAGCAGAAAAAGCATATTACGCTTCCATCGGGAAAAAGGATCTGGCAGCCTGAGTTCCCGGACTTAACTCTCTCCCACAAAACCGGTACGGTTCATTCTGAATGGAGCAGGATTTTGGGGTAGGGTCAGACATATCATCCTTCTCTGTTGTGTCTTGTACTGTACTCTAACCAAACGCAAAAAAGTCTTAACTATCTGGGAATTACAAAACCAGGTTAAACATAATTAAGTCAGTGACTTAAGATATAAATAAATAAATAAATAATTATTTATTTTGAAAAAATAAAAAAACATTGCACTTTCGGTGTGCGCAGCTAGGATTTAAATGTGCTACGGTTACACAAAAATGTTAAACTTTACTTAAACAAGAAGGTAATTAACTATGCGTTTGAATAAATTTGCTGGTGCTATACTATTTGCTTCTTCTGTTTGTTTTGTTATGGGGAGTTCTTCTGCTGCCACCCAATTAGACAGTTCATTCAACGTTAAAATCGCTATTTCTAGCATGTGTACATTGAAAACTATCGATGATGTAGATTTTGGTACAGTTGACACTAACACTGCTACTAAAATTGAGCGTACCCAATTATCAGTAAAGTGTAATGACCAACAACCGTATTTAATATCTTTAAAACCATCGAATAATAGTATTAATGGTCAAGGCATGATGACCTCTGGTGATGGTTTACATAAAATAAATTATAGTTTATATCAAGATCCTCAAGCAACTGTGCCAGCTGGTTCCGACGCTAATGCATTTGGAGGGACAGGAACAGGTAAGAATGTCAATCATAATGTATATGTAAAAGTTCTTGGCAGTGAGTTCGATAAACCATCAGGTCACTATAATGATGTAATTTCTGTGGCTGTTAATTACTAGAGTCTATCTAATGCATAAAATGAGAACAGATTTTGTAAGAATCCTGGTCTCAACAGTCGCTGTTACTTCCTTGAGTATAGGCAGCACAGCGGCTGTGGCGATGGGCTTACAAGTATCACCAACTTCAATAGATTTGACGCAAGATTTAAATGCTACAGAGCTGTGGCTAATTAATAATAGTAGCAGATTCATACAGGCTCAAGTCAGAGTATATGCCTGGGATCAAAAAAATAAAAAAGATGTGTTAACTGCAACATCTGATCTTATTGCTAGTCCACCAGTTGCGAAAGTTTCCGCTAACGGAAGGCAACTAGTTCGTGTAATGCGACCAAAAAATAACGAAAACTTATCAGATCTTACTACGTTTCGTATTGTTGTTAATGAACTCCCTGTAGCTTCTACGAAAAACACTGGTATTGATTTTGTTATGGAGTATTCAATTCCTGTTTTTGTATATAATAAAAGTCAAGAAAATTTAAAGGAAAACTTGAAATTAAGCTTTATAGCTGATGGAAAAAATACATTGCTACATGTTAACAATGAAGGTGGAGGGTATGCAAAACTGTACGGTCTAAACTTCATCTCAATAAACGGAGAAAGGTTGAAATTAAACCCAGGTTTGATAGGATATATATTACCCAATCAGGAAATGGAATGGGAAATAAAAAAACCGCCTAGCACTTTTTCAAAAGGTGGAACAGTGGAACTGTTAGTTAATGGAAATGTATATTCTGAGAAAAACATACCACTTAGGCGTTAAATTATTACGACTTCTATTTTTAATTTTTAATTTGAATACGGCCTCCATTATGGGGGGCGTATATATATCAGATAGCTATGCCCAAAAAATTGCGTTGCCTTCTTATTATGATAAATATCAGATACCAGATAACCAGTCAGTTTATCTAGATGTTGAACTAAACGGAGTAAATCGAGGGGTTTTCCCTTTTGAATTACGGGATGATCAACTTTGGACCTCAGTACTAACATTAGAAGAAATAGGTTTGAAAATTACAAAGCCAACAGATTCAAGCATCAAGCTAATGTCTCTTGACACTGTTAAAGTGAATTATCTTGCTGAAATACAGAAACTTGTGTTGATAGCTAACGATGAAAACACACAGTTGCCTATTAATTCTTTTACTAATGTTGACTCGCAGATTTACCCTGGTACTAGTAGTGAGGGAATATTGCTTAATTATGAAACGTCTGGAACCTACAATGACAATGTTAAAGCTGCTAATCTTTTTAGTGAGTTACGTGCTTTCAATTCTCTAGGGACGATTAGTAACACAGCATTAAGCCAATTCAATAATTCTGTTAATCCAACTATTGATACTACCCGTTTAGATACGACAATGAGTTCATCATGGCAGGATAGTATGATAACATTACGAGTTGGAGATTCAATTACAGGAAGCACCTCATGGTCGAGGAGTAATCGCTTTGTTGGGTTACAGTTATCACGCAATTTCGATCTGAACCCATATCTAGTTAGTAGCCCACTGGTTGAGTTTGTGGGGAGTACTGTCACCCAATCAAATGTAGATTTGCTAGTTGATGGGATTAAACAGTATAGTACTACCGTTCCTCCTGGTCCATTTGTTATCAATATGCAGCCTAAAGTTAATGGTTATGGTACTGCCCAATTTGTAGTAACTGATTTTCTTGGGCAGAGTAAAATTATAGAGCGTCCTGTTTTTTCTTCTCCGACTTTATTGAGAAAAGGGTTAGCTGATTGGAGTGTAGATTTGGGAAAGTTGCGTCTTGGCTATGGGAAAAGTTCATTTGATTACAGTAACAATATGATGCTAAGTAGTATGTTACGTTATGGTGTAACTTCAAACCTTACATTAGAGAGTCAGATAGAAACGTCTGATGGGTTACTTAAAAAAGGGTTCGGTATTATTGCAACACCAAATGCTTATTTAGGTGAGTTTTCTGGTTACTATGCTCAAAGTCAGTATTGGGATTTTAAGGGTGAAGAAAAAGGGGTTGGTTACCAATGGATTAATGGCAACTTTCATTTTGGTGGTTCAATATCTATCTCTGACATGGATTATCGAGATATCTCATCACTTTATGGTGCAACAATAAATGCTAAAAACCAGCAGTTTTTTTTGGGTTTTAGTTTAGGTTCTGCTGGAAGTATCTCCATAAATCATTTTACAAGAACTAATATGGAACAAAATGCAACAACTCAACTTATGAATTTTTCATGGTTAAAAAATCTTAATGAAAACACATCTATTAGTGTGCTAATGAATCAAAATTTGAATAATTACGAGGATTATTCTATATATGTTGGGATGAACTTTTCACTAAAAAACAAGATCAATACCGCTCTCAGCACTACATATAGTGAACGTGAAACAGTTAGCTCATTTAGTGCCAATCGTAATGCTCCTTCAGATGGTGGATTAGGTTGGAGAGTTAGCACCACAGCAGAAAAAAATAAGGAGATTCAACAGGTAGATATTGAGTATCTGACACAACATGCAAGATTAACTGCTGGAGGTAACAACCAGTCTAACTTTTATTTAGGTAGCAGCGGTTCGATAGTAATTATGAAGAACAATAGCTTTATCGCAAGACAGCTAGATGATGCTTTTGCTGTTGTATCAACTACCGGGGTACCAGATGTACCTGTATTACTTGAAAACCGTTTAATAGGAAAAACAAATAAAGAAGGTTATTTTCTTGTATCACCTTTGTACTCTTATCAGAAGAATCAGATTAGCATTGATAGTCTAAATTTGCCACCAGGCTATAGTATTATAGAGACCAAAATTGTAACAGTTCCTAAAGATAGAACAGGAAGCTATGTCGAATTTCCTATCAAACCAGCTTATGCTGCCATGGTAGTGTTAGTTGATGAAAATGACGAATATCTGCCTGTTGGTACGGAAGTTTTTATAAAAGGACAAAGTGAGCCTTATATTGTTGGATTTGATGGCGTAGTTTATCTAGAAGGTCTGACAAATAATATAAATATTGAAGCCTATCAACCAAAAATAAAAAGTAACGTTAGTGATCGTAAAGCTTGTCGTGCTGAAATCTCCTATAGTGCTGATAAAAATAACATTGGTACGTTATCAAAAACAGTATGCTTTCAGTAGTAGTGATTTTTTTATATATATGATCTTGATTTTTCCTTACGTTAGCAATAGGGTTTATTAAATGGGAAAAAATATATTTATAGTTACTGTGGTTTTGTTTTTATTACTTACACATAAAAGTCATTCGGCCAATATAAGTTGTAGCACTAGCATGACAGATATAGACTTTGGAAGTATCGATTTCACAAACTTCGACATGTCAAAAATTAATATAAGTACACTTAACTATCGTTGCATTAATAATTCATCTGTAATGCATTATCTTAACGCTTGCTTTTATATTGGAGGTGTAAAACAAGATTTATTTTTATCAAATATGCATTCTGGTGTCAGTGATAATATTTTTTTTCGTCTTAAAAGCTCTATTACAGATGAAGAATTAGGGACTGGAAACTATCAATCTCCTATACGTATTGTACAGCTTTTAGCCGGAAATTCAGAAATTAGTGGAGTTATACCAATTAAAGGGGAAGTATACAAAAAAAACAGTTGACAAGATCAGGGATATACTATTCAAGGTTTTTTTTAGATAATTCTTTTATCACTTGGTCAGAAAGCACCAATTATATTCCTAGCACATGTGATGAACAAACCATCATGCACCCTCTAAATTTTATAGTATCGGCGTTCGTACCGAATTCTTGCAAAATAATGACGGAAGACATCGACTTTGGTCAATCTACTTTAATTGATACTGATAGCATAAGTGCTAAAGGAGAAATTGTTGTTAGCTGTACTAGTGATACACAATATAATATTTCTCTTCGCTCTGTGGATGTGAATAGTAATCAATTTTATATGCGCCCGACGAGTAGTATTAAATCAAATAATGAAAGGATAGCTTATCATCTATACAGAGATTCAGCAAAAACATTACTATGGTCTGATAGTGGAAATGAAAAGTTAGAACACCGAACAGCAGGAAAGCATGTATATCCTATTTATGGTCAAGTCTTTATAGATAAAAAATCTCCTTTTAGATCAGGTCATTACCAAGATACTGTTATTGTGACACTAACTTTCTAAACTTAATATCTTCCTAAATAATGTTTTTCAACTCCACGACCTTTGATCATTATGGAAGTGCGGATGATATCCTGGACTCTCAGGAGATAAATGATGTTTACCGAAAAAGAACAGTTCCTCAAGCTGAAAGTGCAGCTTAAACGTACTGAGGAAGAACAAGATATTCTAAAAAAGGCAGCGCAGTACTTTGCAAGGCACCCCGACTGAAGTACCACTTAATCATGTAAGTATCCCGGTAAAACGGCCCATTCACTTTTAGAGATCTTCCGACATACTGATTATGTCACCTGTGGAGATAGCTATGCGTAAGATCCGATTCACCGAGCACCAGATCATCGCCGTTCTGAAGTCCGTCGAAGCAGGCCGCACCGTCAAAGATGTGTGTCGCGAGGCCGCTATTTCCGAAGCCAGCTGAACCTACCCACGTAATGTGGACACAGGCCTAAGCGAGGTTCTGTTTTTCAAATTGTTCCGGGCTAAGACCACCACAGGCACTGTGGCGACGCCAGCGATTGTAATCGCACTCGATATAATTAAACACAGTCGTTCGCATCATTTCCCGACTGGCAAAGTGCTCGCCGTGGATACATTCCACTTTTAGTGAGTGGAAGAAGCTTTCCGCACAGGCATTGTCGTAACAGCAGCCTTTGGCGCTCATACTGCCACGCAGATTATGGCGTTTCAGTAAGGTCTGATAATCCACCGAACAGTACTGGCCGCCTCTGTCTGTATGAACAATGACATTTGCCGGGCATTTACGCCGCCACAACGCCATTTGCAGCGCATCGCAGGCCAGTTGTGCCGTCATCCGCGAAGACATCGACCAGCCGATGACGGCCCGCGACCACAGGTCAATCACCACCGCCAGATAAAGCCAACCTTCGTCTGTACGTAAGTAGGTAATGTCACCCGACCATTTCTGATTTGGCTCATAGGCGGTAAAGTCCTGCTTCAACAGGTTTTCCGACACCGGCAGGCCATGTTCACGGTAACTGACTGGCCTGAACCGGCATGAGGCCTTTGCGCGCAGTCCCTGACGCCGCAGGCTGGCTGCAATGGTTTTGACGTTGTACGCCGGAAGCTCATCAGCAAGACGCGGCGCACCATAGCGCTGTTTAGCGTCATTGAATGCCTGTCGAACGACATCATCGCAGACAAGACGGAACTGCTGACGCGGGGTTATCTGATGACGACGCAGACGCCAGGCATACCAGCCACTGCGGGCGACACGGAGCACTCTGCACATGGCTTTGATGCTGAAATCAGCCTGATGTTTTTCGATAAAGACATACTTCATTTCAGGCGCTTCGCAAAGTTAGCACGGGTGCCATCCAGAAAATGCTCAAACGCCTTGAGGCCTCCGGGATCTCCTGGCCGCTACCTGAGGGGATGTCAGAGCCCCGCCTTGCCAGCTTGCTGTATCCCGAGTCTGATAGTCTGAGGTGTACTGGCAATAGCGGACACTGTCATTTGTTCTTTTATTAAGCAGCCATGCAATAATAGTTCTTCTCGAAGTCTGCCGGTGAGAGATTACCCAACCGGGAATGACGACGCTGCCGGTTGTA
>NZ_JBLJAJ010000065.1:0-7438 GCF_047530005.1 Serratia sp. N21D137 | reverse complement strand
CCCCAAATGACGGGCAATAGCACGGATGGACATGCCTTGCCGACGAAGAACAGCAATCTCCACTCTTAACTCCAATGTTAGCATCGGCAGCTCGCTTAAAACTGCCAGTTTTACCCATGGTGGGTCCGTTTTACATTGGCATGTGGGTCATTTTTACATCGGCGCTAACAACTTGCTTAATATCTCTTGCTTACGTTCTTCGCTGTAACTCGGCACATTCAAGCCTTAACCCCCAACTGATTAAATTTTAGAGGGTGACAACTATCCTGCCAGAGGGGGGGTTAACACAGGCCATTATCGAAGCTGGGAAAATTAATAAAACACTGTATCTGCTAAATTATATTGATGATGAGGATTACCGACGTCGCATTCTGACCCAACTCAACCGGGGAGAAAGCAGACATGCTGTCGCTAGAGCAATTTGTCACGGGCAGAAAGGCGAGATCAGAAAACGCTATCAGGATGGGCAAGAGGAGCAACTGGGTGCATTGGGGCTGGTGACCAATGCCGTCGTGCTCTGGAATACCATTTATATGCAGGCCGCCCTGGCACATTTGCATGATGAGGGCGAAGTCATGAATGAAGAAGATGAAGCCCGGCTTTCGCCACTGCGGCATGCACATATCAATATGCTGGGGCACTATACATTTACGCTTGCAGAACAGGTAACAAAGGGCCAGCTCAGACCTCTTAAGCAGGCGGACGAGGCGGATGATTGGCCTTTATGACGATCTAGTTATCAAGGCAATAAAGTGCTTGGCTGGTTAAAAAACATACTTAGCGTACGTTTTCGTACGGTTGGGCTTCAGACCCCTACAACCCCGTTTAGCTCGATGGTTATCTGGGTACTGAACACTTACATTCATAGTGACCAAACACATAATTTCACCTATTTTCTCGGGTATGCCACAACCGCAGTACGTAGATGCTCGAATCAAGGAGCTCGTAACGAACCTCGTATTCGCCAACCAACATCCGCCTAGCCTAGCGAGGCTCGAATTGGAACAGTTGCTCACCGATACGTGGATTGGTGAGCAGAATAGTCGGGGCCTGGGTACAGTGTCTGTACCACACGTATCGCAGCGGATTTGTTGGCCAGAACCAGAAATTCGTACAAACGCGCCAAATCGGATAGTGCCTTGCTGGTCCACTTAAGTGTATTACACCTGCAGTTTCGGTACACAATCCCAAGAAATTACTTTCTACAAAAAAATTATTGCGTAATTTATTGAAAATAAAAAGATAATATCTTAAACCATTTTTCTGGCGTCACTTGTTCACACTTCCCTTACAGTTCATTGGCTAACCTCTTATACCCTTCAACTAGGGTATGATTTGCTGACACGACTGACTCTGAAAAGCTAGCATATTCTGGTGAAACCTTTTCTATTGAATCAAGATCAAATCCTGGCCCCATATTCATCATCGGTGGGACATGATAGGACTCTGGAAGATCGATTCCATCAACCACACAGTTATGCCGAATTACGCAGCCATTACCAATAGTTGTGCGAAACACCACAGTATTAAAGCCAATAAACACATCGTGACCGATATTACATGGCCCATGCACGATGGAACGATGAGCAATCGATGTTCGCGCACCAATTGAAACAGCGGCGCCAGCCTTTGAATGTATAACCACACTATCCTGAATATTGGATCCCTGCTGGATAATAATGGGCTGCATTGAGCCTGATTCATCCACTTCATCGGCGCGAATCACAGCGTAAGGACCAACAAAAACATTGTCTTCGATGATAACGTGACCACATACTATGGCCGTTGGGTCGATAAACGCTTTTTCGGAAACATTCGGGTAATAGCCCGTTGGGTTTTTTCTCAGCATATTAGTTCTCCTCAGCCAAGCAACTTTCAAATAATGTGCGGATATAAGGTTCATCAAGATTTTTGCCGATAAACACCATGCGGTTGAAGGGTGTGTCATCGCCCCAAGAGGTTCCTTGCTGACTTCCAAACATCATATGTACTCCCTGGAAGACTATGCGATTAGGTTCTCCCTGAATACCAAGCACCCCTTTCATGCGATATATATCTTCGCCTTGAACTTGCAGAAAGACACTCAGCCATGTGTTGAGCTTATCTAAATCAAAAAGGCCTGGCATTTCAATGGATACTGAAGAAACCTCACTATTGTGCGAATGCCCTGCGTTGAAAAAATGTTCTGATACTGGCTTGTTTTCTGTTTCATCATGAGACACTAATTTCAAGTCAAACTCTTCTGGAGTATGTTGAGTAAACATCACTATAGTTTGCGCATCGTTTAATGAAAAATGAAACTCGTAGATGTCTCTGCCATCCAGCATTAACGCATAGTGCTTTGATAAATCTGATAAAGATTCACTATGATTAAGCACTTGTGGAGGTGTTGAAAATTGAGGGAAAAACTGTTCTGCCAATGTCAGAAACTGACTATCTGCATCTTCACTCACTGTTGACATAAGAATAGACATTTCTGGATCTGGGCCTGCTGTCATTTTCATCCTATAGTTTCCAGCAGCTAAATTCCAAATACCGGCCCATTCAAACGGATATTCAGGCTCAAGAAAGTTGGGTTTGATCTCCATAGCTCTTGCTATGTTAAAACCGCCAATATCTAGTAATTCGGCGATTGGCGCGTTGGCCATAGTCGCTGAATAAATAGTTGCCATATGATTGATAGATTGCAACCTATGCTGAAGAGAGCTTTGCTCTGCTGCTGAAATTAAATCGACTTTATTTAGAATAATACGATCCGCAAAAGCCACTTGAGCTAATACTTCATCTGTATTGTCGTCCAAATGTTGGCTAACATACTTAGCATCTACCAGTGTAATAATTCCATCTAGTTCGAAATGCTCTTGAATATCAGCATCAACAAAAAAAGTTTGTGCAACAGGCCCTGGATCTGCCATGCCCGTGGTTTCCAGTATGACGCGATCAAATTTATCTTTTCGCTTGATCAAATCACCTAAAATACGAATTAAATCACCACGCACTGTGCAACAAATACAGCCGTTATTCATTTCAAATACTTCTTCATCAGCATTGATGACCAGATCTTGGTCAATGCCTATTTCGCCAAATTCATTTTCTATCACAGCAATCCGAAAACCATGCTCTTCTGACAAAATTCGATTGAGTAGCGTCGTTTTACCACTGCCTAGAAAACCAGTGAGTACAGTAACAGGTATTTTATTAGACATCATTTAGGCTCCATAATTTTAGAGAAGTTATCTCATGTTAAAAATCATATTCTTTTAGCTTCAGCCGGTTATTAGTTGATATTTTTGTGCTTAGTCACTTATTCGTGCCTTCTTCATCGAATATTGTTACGTTTCATATATAAGAGAATAATAAAGAAACCACCTAGACCTGAAGTAATAATCCCGATAGGAAGCTCTTGATTCTTAATGATTATGCGACTAACAATATCACCAGCACAAAGTAAAATAGCGCCTAATATCGCTGCAAAAGGAATGAGTAAATGGTGCCTTACTCCTACAAAATACCTTGCCATATGTGGCACCATTAAACCGACAAACCCAATAACACCCGTCAGGGAAACTAAAAATGAAGTAGCGAGGGCGCTGCAAATAAAGGTTTCAACTCGAAGCCTAGATACATTAATACCGAGTGATATTGCCGTTTGTTCACCTGCCAATAATCCATCAAGCCAGCGCCAGCGCCAGGCAACAAATCCACACAGTATGCACAGGCTCATTAACGGAATGAACAGATTATCCCAGCGAGCCAATCCCAAGCCCCCAAGTGACCAGAACATGACCGAGCTGGCGGCTCTTTGATCTCCTGAAAAAACCAAATAACTAGTCAGTGCGCTGAATAAAAAAGAGATGGACAGACCAAAAATTATAAGATGTTCGGCTCGCCGTGACCGACTACTATAAAAAAGTATCAGGACACTAAATGACGATACGATGCCCCCGATAAAAGCAGATAATGGCAGGGTCATCTCACCAAATTGATCACCAAAGCGGGTGATAACAAGAACTGCACCTGCCGACGCTCCAGAAGAAAGTCCAAAAAGAAAAGGATCTGCTAATTCATTTTTTGTGGCTGTCTGCAATAGGACGCCAACTATTGCTAGCCCCGCGCCGGTAAACGTTGCAAGAATAGTTCTGGGAAAACGTAATTCAGTCACTATTGTGCTAATTTGGCTTGATACTGGTTCATTATCAAACCCCAGCGCAGATAGCACTTGGTCTGGAGTGATCGAAACCGATCCTTGTAAGAGACTACAGAACATCAACCCAATCATAATGATGATCGATAAACTGACCAGAAAAGCATAACGTCTCCGAGACATATTCACGGCTCATTCCTTCCATACAATGCATGAGCGAGTTTTTCAATAGCATTTATGTTTGCTGGACTCGGTGTTAATTCTGAATACTGTAATTTTAGATACCTGCCCTGCTTCACCGCTGGTGTCTGTTTCATTAATGGATGTGACTCAAGGAACTTGCGTAAACCATCCGCCCCAGAGCCTGTTTGATAATCCAATAAAATAATCAATTCAGGCTCTGCCATAGAGACCGTTTCCCAAGTGCTGCTGGTCCAACTGGCTTCGATATCATCCATGATGTTTCTACCGCCAGCAGTCTCAATGATGGCAGTAGGCATCGCATATTTGCCACTGGTAAAAGGTTTGTCTTCACCTGAATCATAAACAAACACCTTAGTTGGACGGATATGACTTGGTCGTTGGGGTAGCGTTGTAATTTTATGCTTCCACTGTTCGACGAGGCTCAGAGCGTCTTTTTCTTTGCCAAATATTTTTCCTAATGTTATCTGGTCGTTATAGAGCAAATCCATACTGGCTTTTTTTTGTTGGGAGTCGGTGAATAGGCAGCTTTCGCTTAAGACAAAAGTTGGAATTCCATATTGCGCGAGTTTTTGAGGCGTAACTTCACCACCTATTTTCATGCCATAATTCCAGCCAGCAAAGAAAAAGTCAGGTTTATGTGAGAGCAATGTCTCAAGGGATGGATATTTGGGAGCCAGCTCTGGGATATTGCCCATCTGCTTACGGAATTCAGGGGACATTTTATACCAACCAGTGATACCCGTGAGGCCGACAATGTTCTCCTGAAGTTTGAGCGCAAAAACCATCTCGGCCATATTGATATCGTTAATAATAGCTCGCTTAGGAGGGTGGTTAAATGTCACGGGTTGGCCACAGCTCTGGATGGTGACGGGAAACTTAGCAGCTTCAACCGCAAAACTGGCTATGGTAAATAACAATGAAAGTAATAACTTATTCATTACAAGATCAACCTTGAGTCATGCACAGAGTGGGGCTTCAAAAATTTTTAGTGTGTGGCCATTCTCAGGATGAAGAACATCGAAGCTTTTCATACCGAAAACTGGCAGCATTATCTCTGTTCGAAGAGCGCTATCTGGAACATCGTAAATAACCTGTTTCCCTTGACATAAAACGAGTACTTTATCTGCGAATGTTGCTGTTAACTGTAAATCATGTAATACAGCGACAACGGTAATCCCTTGGTTTTTTACTAATGACATCAATTCTGCTCGTCCTTGCGGATCGAGATGATTTGTTGGCTCATCTAACAACAAGAGTGATGGTTCCTGTACCAAAGTACGCGCAAAGGCCGCGCGTTGCCTTTGCCCACCAGACAGCAAGCCCAGCTGGCGATGCCTAAGATTTTTGAGTCCTGTATTTTCTAACGCTTTGTTGATTTTTTGTTGTTCTTTGGCGTATGAGAACAACCCTACATAGGGCAGACGCCCTAGAGTGACGTACTCTTCCAGAGTCAAGCGCCAATCAGGCGTATCAGTTTGTGAAAGGAAAGCGATTTGTCTAGAACGTTCGCGCACAGATATAGACTTAATAGGTCGTCCGTTAAATAAAACATTGCCCTTATAGTAAGTATTTTCTTGGATAATTATACGTAACAAACTTGACTTTCCACTTCCGTTTGGCCCAATGATAGCTAGTCTTTCTCCTGTATTTACAATGAAGTTGATGTCATCAAGTATCAATTCGTCATTTTGTGAATGAAGAGAAACCCCTTGTAAGATCAGTGGTTTTGGTGAAGTATCCATCCAAATAATCTCATTGTTATGTTATGTTATGTTATGTTATGTTATGTTATGTTATGTTATGTTATGTTATGTTATGTTATAATATTACAACATTGAGTGCGCTAATACCAGTGATAGATAATGCTATATTAGTCAAACGATCTTCTAGCTACGTGGAGTGTACATATGGCGGTGAAATCCCCTTGTATTGATATCTGTGTTTTTGACCCCTTAACTGGATGGTGTACGGGATGTGGGCGTAACCGTGATGAAGCAACTTGCTGGCGCAAGCTTTCCACCTATCGCCGGAAAGCGGTAGAGCGAGATTTAGAACGTAGGTTGGCACGGCTGAAAACGTCAGCACAGATTGCTCAACAAAGGAGCAACAAAGGATGGACGTTTTATGTTGATACTATGTATTCACACACGCCTTCCCAAAATTCAGCATAGATGATTGCGAGCATTTCCTCCGCCAGCATAAATCCTTTGTCAGTTCTCATGGCATAGGGGTGCAGATGCCGGATACAGTCTTTTTGCAGTGACCGACTAAACGGGGATAATTTCAGGTAGCGATAAAGTTCGGTCAGATGTTCCCAGCGGGCTCGTGGCTAATAATCAGCTACGAAATGATTGTATTCACCTTTTTAATACGTAAATAAGGAATTCATTATGCGTAAGTCTATTTTTACTCTGGCTCCGGTGGTTGCGGCTCTGTTGGCAGGATCTGGCGTGGCTCAGGCCGCATCTGAGGCCCAGATGACCATTACCGCCAACGTTGTAGCGGCGACCTGTGACGTTTCTCTCTCCAACCCTAGCCTGGACCTGGGTAACTATTCCAAGTCCGCCTTCACCGCAGTAGCCACCCCGGTTGCCAGCAGTATAAAAACCTTCACCGTGGGTCTGGACAACTGTGAAACCCCGGCAGCAGCAGGTGATACAGCAAGCCTGATCGTCACCGGCCAGACACTAGGGGGCAACCAGAACATTTTTAACAGCACCGGCACCAATACCGGCGTTATGTTAAGTGAAGTGACCTCACAAAACACCTACATTAGCGCCGGCCAGAAATTATTGGTAGCCAAAGCAGGTCAGAATCCGGCAGCAGCCGATTTCGACACGAAATCCCTGAGCCTGCAGGCTGGTTTAGCCTCTACGTCTCTCACGCCAGATATCGGTATGGTTAGCGCGTCGATCCTGTTCAGCTTTGCCTACAACTGATGTGTTCCAGCAGGCCGATGGCCTGCCTTTTCAGGATCCGCAATATGACGCGCTTTATCTCCCTGTTTTCGCTGCTAGTGGCCCTGCTGGGTACGCCGTTGGCAGGCTGGTCCGCCGGGTTTGGCATTAATGCCACACGCCTGATTTACCC
>NZ_JBLJAJ010000064.1:0-7586 GCF_047530005.1 Serratia sp. N21D137 | reverse complement strand
GGGGGAATAATGCTGACGGGAACGTCGTTCTTTAGTACTCACGGAGGTGTCCACCTGGAAGAATAAGTGGACACCTAAACTACAGCGCCTGACGCATTAAGCCAGACGGTGCTGAGTTGACGCTTACGTTCAAAGGTTGCCAAAATATTTTCCTCACTGATTTCCGGCAGCTCCCCCTCCTCCAGATTCTTATGCCACTCATCACGGGCCTGCGCGTCCATAAGAGAAATCATTCCGGATTTAAGCATCAGGTCCCGCCAGACACTGCGATCGATGGTACGTGTAATTGCCCGAATGGCCGTATCAACCTTTTCAGTCAACCAAGAGTCGTAACTGTGTCCCTGACGCATAGCCCAGTCCTTTGCCGTTCCCCCTCCGATACGGTTGGTCAGAGCAGATATCTCATCCAATTGGCGGATTAGGGCTGTGATCTGCGCCAGAGCGGCATTACGTCCAGATACGATGCGTTCGATGCTGGTGGAACAAATCAACTCTGTATGGTCAGTTAAAACTTCGGGTTCAGTCTGCATATTTCTTTCTCCATAAACGCAAACACCCGCCGGTTTAAGGACGGGTGTTTGGTAGTAATAGTGTTAAAAACATTGTGGGCTGTACTACACTGGACGCCGGTAATCAGCATGCCAGCAGTAATCCGGACAGGCTCATGTCTGCTTTTCGCCCCGGATAACTGAGGTGATGGTCTGGTAACCCATACGGGCCATCAGGCCAGTGGCTCGACGGGCACGGAGAATATCGATAGCCGTGATGAAGGGTGATTGTTCCTGGCAGGAGAACCCCCGGCGATCGATGCGAACCAGGTCGAACTTTTCCACCGTGAAATTCAACGCATCAGCCAGAGAGATACCGGCATCAATATGTTTGTGGATCACCGCGTCATCACTGAACTCGGTATCGTTAAGCGCCAATCCGTAATGCTGTTCCAGCAGATACGTGAGCATGGATTGCCAGACAACAACGGGTGATGGGCAAGCGTAAGCCGCCCGTTTCGGGGTGACAGGTAAGGTCTGCATGTGGGTTATCTTGTAGTTAGCTAGATGATCGATAGATATAAAAGGCGAAGATTTATGCAGTTGATTGGGGAGTAGGATAAATGGCGAGATACACATAACCGTGTGATCCCAGGCTATCGGCCTCACAGGTCAAGCCATTGCGATACAACGTGACACAGTGCTGGTGGCGAGGGTTGAGCTCACCGGAGAGCAGCATCAGTTCCAGGTGGTTGATAAACTGCGGGAAGGCGTTATTTAAATCACGTACTTGTGCTTCGCTGAATGTCCCGCTGATATCGGCACGGTCGGCCAGAAAATGCAGCCGGTCGCCTTCTTGTACCAGGCGGGCACCAAACTGCGGAGTTACGTTGCGTTTAAGTCCCCAGGCTGGGGTAGTGATTGATGGCATAGTGTCTCCCCCTATAACAAGCCGTGCTCAGCGAACGAATACACCGTCATGCCGCCGACAATACAGTGATCCAGCATCCTGACCTCAACCAGTGCCAGTGCATCTTTAATCTTGCCGGTTATTTTCCGGTCGGCAACACTGGGCTCAGCGTGACCGGAGGGATGGCAATGCGCCAGAAGCACCGCAGCAGCATTGTGTTGCAGTGCCGCCTTCACGATTTCACGGGGGTGGACCTCGGTACTGTTGATACTCCCGGTGAACAACGTTTCGTGGGCCAACAATCGATGCTGATTGTCCAGCCAGAGCACCATAAACACTTCGCGCTCCAGCCTCGCCATTCGCAACCGTAACCAATCGCTGACAGTATCAAGTGACGTGAATGAGGTTCCTGGTTCACGCAGATGAGTCTCCAGCAAGAACAGGGCGCGTTTGATTGTACGTTGCGTACTTAATGGCAGTTCAGTGACTGCCGGGGATAAGGTTAAGTTCATGAAGTTTTTCCCGTTGTTTTCAGTCGTTCATATGCATGATGGCGCTGTATTCAGGGCTCATTGAGCAGTAGCGCAGGAAACTGCTTGAAATAGGTCATCTCGGCTCCTTAATACAAAAAGCCCCATCGCGATCAGCGACAGGGCTAGAAGTGAGTAGCAGAATGATGGCGTTCAATTAGCTATTGGTGATCAACAAGGCGCTTGAGTGGTGATAACTGGCTATTGCCTGATTTGATGTCGCATGATGTAGCCTTAGCATCAACCAATGCCTTCCCCAGAGCAGGGGCCAGCAATTTCGCAGGGTATTGGAAGCTGTACGCCAAAGGGACATGATCGAAGCTGCTGTCATTATGGTAGAAGTGAAAAACAAAGGTTCCACTCTTGTGATCCAGCATTTTTGAAACAGCCTGTGCCAAATTGGCTGTCAGCAGACTATCCATCAGCGTATCGGGATGATCGATACTGATATTCATTTGATGAGCCCCTGCCGGGTAATACTGCAGAGTCATTCCCGTTGCCCCATCAGCCTTATCACCATAAATATCTTTCAAGTAATACAAGATATTCAAACGCGCTTCATCAGCGTTGCAGGTGAGCCTGAATTTCTCAGTGACCTTCCCCTTCTTCCCCGTGATGATAAATTCATCAACGCCATCCATAATACGGTCATGCTCAACCTGTACGTTGTCAGCCACCACATTCCGGTATTCTACTGGCTTAGGATCATAAGCCGCTGCGCATACGGCCTGGCTCAACAGAGCGCTGACCAACAGAGTAAACATCATTATCATTTTTTTCATGTTCATAATCTCTTTGATAAAAATCACTTATTCCGAATCTGTGAGCGTGACGTAAATATTCCCGCCTGAGCGCACTTCTATCGTCAGCGGCTCTTTTGAGCCGGTATTCAGCAAAGCCTGAGCCTGATAAAAACGCCCTGCCACCTCCTCCTTGATATCTGTGATACGGATACAGTGCTCCTCGATACCCTGACGCTGCAGGATTTTAGTGACCACCGGGCAAGCGCTTTGCGCCAGCCGTTCGGTACCCGATTGCGTTTTAAAATGATTACCGGCCACGGCTGACAACACGGTGCAAATCAGCCATACCTGTAACAAGCGCCAGGGCTTCCCCTGACGCTCGTCACGTTGGCGCAGATACACCATCGGCAGCAGGAACCATCCCAGTGAAGGGGCTGCTATCTCCTGTTTAAACAGGCTCAGACGGTCGAGTAGTACCCAGACCAGAGAGCAAAGCATATAAAGACCCAGTGCCACCTTCTGTGGAAGGAAGATAGCGGAAAGCCCCCAGACAACAGGAAGGCCAATGGATAAACACCAGGCGTAGGTGTCTTGCTTGAGAAACGGGTAAGGTTTCAGCATAGAGAAATATTCCTTTATTAATAATTAATTAGAAAACAGTGGGATTAAACGACCTCCCCAGCGAGGGGATCGTATCGGGATGTAAAGAGGAGGGATAATCGTTAGTGAAGATCAATAAACCGAAACCGATCGTTGAAACCTATCGCCAACGCCGATCGTTATCGCTTAATTAATAGCTTAAAACTATGATAAATCTATGTTCGATCGGCGAAACAGATCGAACACATGGCGAGTTTTTATATAGGCGTTAAAAGAAGCGATGCCAGAGCAATTTGGTCAGAGAGAGCAGTCGAGAGCGGACCTGTTTTAACCACTTTCTTAATGTGTGTGACTCCAGCAAAGCCTCCACGCTTTCGTCAAAGATGTCACCTACAACGCGGCTAAAGCCCTCCTGTGCCTTGGTGGTCACCTTTTCCGTCCGATACTCAGGTTCAAGTTGACGGGTAACCGCACTGCTGGCTTTGTCGGGTAAAACGGTGATTAGGGTTTCGACCCACCGAGGTATATTGAAACCTTCAGAGGCAGAAACCGCCAAGACAGGATGAACAGGAGAAAATACGGTATTCACCTGGGTCACTTTTTCCTGTAGGTTCTTCTGCTGCAGCAGAGAAGGTTGGTGGGTTGTAGTATTCCATTCTCGGCAAGGCTCTATTTTATCGGCTTGGCTGAGGACGAACAGAAAGTGGGCGGGTTTTGCGCCCTGTGAAACTAACTGCCGATAACACCGGGTATCATCATTCCAGGCACGGTCATCAGCTTTCAGTACCCAGACAATCAGATCCAGCTTATTCAGCCAATGTTGGTACAAGCGGGCATACATCTTATCAAGCGTGGGTGTTTCACCGATCCCTGGGAAATCAATAATATTGAGAGCATGCAGACCATCAGAGGTTTTGTACTGTTGAGCAAGACGGGTACATCCTTTCACTGCATCGACGCTCGCAGAAGGAGAGCTAAAAAGCGTATTGCACAGGCTGGATTTGCCTGCACCAGTTTTGCCCATAACTCCGATGAAAGGCTCATAATTAATCATCGCGCCAAGATGGAAACAAAGGTTGCGGTAAACATCCTCAGGTAATACCGAAAATATTTCCTTAGGTAGCAAGGTTTTATCGAGAGAGCTATTTGTCATGGTTCACCTTTATTATCAGAAGTCTGCAATTTTCATTAGGCATAAAAACCTGTCATTTTCCATGACAGGTTTTCAATACACACTGTAGGCAAGGTACAAAGCGATAATATAGGTTTGAATCTTTATAGAGCTAAAGGCTTTAAGATCCTTTTGAATTTTACATCTCTGTGATGAATGTGCACCATGCAGTTTACACATTTTAATCCAGTATCGTTGTCTATAGAGATGCAATGAAAATCCTTATACTCATCCGTCATGTAATCCAGTTTGTACAAAGAAGCCCCAACGAAGTACCCTCCCGAACGGGAAGTAGATGCGTTATCTATTAAAATAAGCCGTTCATACTTACTCTTATCCCAACCATTTACAGCTACATCCTTGAACTGTTTAAACCTGATCTGAAGAAAATCCAGCCTACTGTTCATAGCATCATTAATGAAAAGTGGTAATACATGCAGTTCTGGGAGGATATTGAAGTGCCATGAAATGTCACCATCACGATAATATTTAACCTCTAATTTTCTGACAAACAAATGAATAATATCAGGCGCACCACCAAGCTGACCAATGATGTTTGGCACCTTACTGATAACATATTCCCTCAATGAATCTCGAACTAGTTTTTTTAATGCACTACTAATTTTATCTCCCAAGGATCCAACCCGACTATACCTTTCAAAATCCAGAACAGGGGATTCATATTGATAATTACCCAATACAAATGACTTGGCATTTAGCGTCACCAGATTGTCAGATAGAGGGGTTTTACTTTTCTGCATAACGGTACTGTGGAGAATATGTGTTAAATTTCGGTCCTTTTTATCCGCGCTTTCCGGGCTTATATCTGCACGTAATTCCTCCAGAAAAAAAGTATCCGTTACATCAGACCTGAGGCTCGCAATGACGATTTTCTGGATAAGCCCTGACAGGGTGAGCTCTTTCTTTTGGGCTAGTTTTTTCAGGTCACTGTAGAGTGACTTGGAGGGGAAATTAACGGTAATCCGGTTTTGGCTGGGCATGTTTACCTCTCTAGGTGCTGCACTTTTTCAATCCAAAATAGTGCAGCACTTTTCATAACATACTGATATATTAACACACCTGTCCACTCACACAACAAGAACGACACTCAACTCTTCTGACTCCTTTACGGCAGCCTGTCCAAATCTCTAGCTGTTTTATGTAATTTTTTACTGGGCTTTGTATTGCATGTAAGACTTAGCCGTTTCGCTCTGCTCACAACCTCTCTTGCCGAGTACTGCGTTAGCAACCTTCCCCCAGTCGTTGTTCTTACAGACTGTCCCGTTAACTCTGGTTAACCGTATTGAATGCGACACCTACTTCTCTTCCGTCAACAACCCAGAAATCCTCTCGTAAAACTATAGGGCGGAAAAGCCCTACAGTCTTTTAATAGATTTAATAAGCGCTAACCCCCGAGTAAACTTTAGGGGGGGGGAACACGGGATTGTATCCACTGTTCCTTATTGCTCAAGGGTTAATAACTTTTACACAAGTAATATTTTTATCGGATTGATAGTATATTAATATAATAAATATATAACGAATGACAGTATGGATTTATAAGACAATAACCAAGACTACAAGCAGAGTTGATATTCAACCTATAAGTTTGATAGTTAACAACCCCATAGCAATACTATGCAATATCATAAAAAAATTAATCTTGATAGGTGAGTGAGTTGTAATTTTAACTGTAACCATCTTAGAAAGCCACTATCAGAAATAATATCGGGCATGACATCGATTGTAGCACGACCGTAGTAACCTCTCCCCCACGCATATCCGAATATATTCTCACTCATGCCTTCAGTAACTTTCAAGTGAGGCCATGATTATCTGTAAAATATCAACCCGAGACAACGTTATGAAAAAAGGCAATCCTGATACCCACAACCTATATTATCTCGCACGATTCAGAAGCACGCTCCACAATGCTCTAATAACACACCCAAGAACGCTGGCCGTCCGTGTTGATCTACGTTTACCGGAAGGCTATTGCGTTGATGACAATAAAGCGATCGAGTCTTTTACTCCCGCCATTAAGTCCCGACTCATCGCCTTGTTTAAGCGAAAGAAGAAAAAGAACCCCGGCAAGCAGATACATGAATCAGGCCTCCATTACATCTGGGTAAGGGAGAATAATCAGTGTGGTGAGAAAATTCACTATCATGCGCTACTGATGTTTAACAAAGACTCCTTTTGGACCCTAGGGGATTATAAGAAAAAAGGAAACTTGGCAGATCTGATTACTCAGGCATGGCTAAGCGCTCTGAAGCTGAAGGGGAATAAATACCACTCTCTGGTCTCGTTTCCGGAAAATCCTTGTTATCACCTGTTCAGAGGAGAGCTGGGGGCCACTGATGACTGCCAGGAGGTTTTACAGCGCATTGATTACATGGCCAAACACCGAACCAAGCAGTACAGCAATAAGGTACGTACATTGGGATGTTCAGTCTCTGCGCAAGGGACTTTCGATGGGGACTAAAAACCGTTGGAAAACACTCTGACGAGATTTCGGGTAATGCAGACGCATCACCATTCTGAAAATTAGGATTATCAGTACTTTTTTACACGGCCTTCCATCCACTGAGGAAGGCTGCAACACAAACCTAAAGACAGTCGTTCCTCCTTTAACCAATTGACTTAAAGGAGATTTAATCATGAATACCAACACACCATCCCTGCTCAACGACCAGCTTGTCGATATGGCGTTTATTACGGGCTTTACTCAGCTTACAGATAAGTGGTTCTACAAACTGATTCAACTCGGTGAATTCCCGAAGCCCATCAAATTGGGGCGTAGTTCTCGTTGGCTACAGAGTGAGGTGGAGGCGTGGGTGCAACAGCGCATTCAGCAATCACGCCCGTAATCATCTTCCCCATTACGACATATATCTCAATGACATCAGGCCAATATAACCTAAATAAAAAAGTAAACCGTACCGGGTTTTCGGGAGACTAAACTCTCAGTGAAAGGAGACCCGAAATGACATCCAAACGAGCAAACCGTTACCCACCTGTTAGCGCCGATGTAAAAATGACCCACATGCCAATGTAAAATGGACCCACCATGGGTAAAACTGGCAGTTTTAAGCGAGCTGCCGATGCTAACATTGGAGTTAAGAGTGGAGATTGCTGTTCTTC
>NZ_JBLJAJ010000063.1:0-8066 GCF_047530005.1 Serratia sp. N21D137 | reverse complement strand
CCAAGACGGTTTTAACGGCTTCGGCCCTAAATTCTTTCGAGTAACGTTGAGTTTTTCTGGTCATAGTGAACTCCTTTTAATCCCATTCTACTCAGGAAGGAGTGTCCGTTAAAATCAGGCTACCTCAACGGTTACGCTGCCAGAGACCATACGATTCCAGATTTTGTATAGGTTCCCCACGAGGTTCTTATCAAATTCCTCAATCGACTGGCCATCGATTCCGGCACTGCCTTTGTTGGTTTTTCCCTGACGCTCACCACCACAGCTCTTAACGGCAGCTGCTCAGGGTAGTTTGAAGGCTGTGTCTGGACGCCGTCTCCGAGGGGCCGACCCTCATCTATCGCACAGCATTGCACCCTTATTTGCCACACGGTGCATTCGTGGCACACCTAAGTTGGAATCCACCAAAGTTTTGTCATTGTGTATAAAAGACGACAAAATTAATCGTATGCTGATTAATCATCCACATCGGAGCGTAACATCCAGGAGCTTCCACCAAAAAGTGTGATCCCCACTACCTGCTCCCAGGCTTCTGTTTCTGCCAACTTTGTTTTTACTGACAAAAAATCGGCATGACTCAGAATAATTTCGTCCCCGTCAACCGATGACTTCAGCACATAACCGTCGGCCAGCACTGATTTTTCCTGACGGGGACTTTGTGCCGAGCGCCGGTAAAAGCTCTTGATACATCCACCGTTTTTCAGGGTTGATAAAATGGCGTTTTCTGGAATGCGCATAGGGTTTCGGCCTATCTTCTGTCGAAGTCAAAATTGAAATCAGGGTTAACCTAACGCCTCAAAGATCATATCCATCGAGAAGCCTTTATACTGAAGGTGCCTGATTTGTTTGTTTTTTTCCTTTGGCTCAGAAGGTAACGCGTCACCGAACTTTCTGAACCGGGCTTCTTTGGCCAGCTGATACCAGTCAATATCCCTATTGTCGATCTCTTGGTCTATGAGTGCCGGCGAAAATCCTTTCTGACGCATCTCTTGTTTTATTCTCGTGGGGCCGTGCATTTTTTTAACCTGTTTATCAAAAAGATAAGAAAGTAACTGAGTATCATTGAGCGCGTGGTTATCGGTCAGGCGACGTAAAACGCGCGCGATATCACCCGTATTTTCGGTCAGTCGGCTCAGCTGGCGATGCATATCGCCAGAGGCGTAATTTTTCTTTGCCAGCAACGAGACGGCATGATCATACAGTTCCTGTTCGGTCACGGCTCATTCCTTTTGTCGTAATATAGAAAGCGCGGAGCTCTGCCAACATGTCGTCACGGTCATCACGTCGGGCTTCCCCGCAGTACAGCCAGCAGTGCCTGGGTGTCCAACCGGCCCACGCCGTCGCTGCCGGCCAGTAAATCCTCAGCCAGCTGGCGCTTTCGACCGTGCAGGGCGACCATCTGTTCCTCGATGGTGTCTTCCATCACCAGACGGTATACCGTGACCGGGCGCTCCTGTCCTATTCGATGGGCGCGGTCGCTCGCCTGGTCTTCAACGGCCGGGTTCCACCAGGGATCGAGATGAATGACGTAATCGGCGGCCGTCAGGTTGAGTCCGGTACCGCCGGCCTTCAAGCTTATCAGGAACAGGTCGCCCTCGCCGGACTGGAACGCGGCCACCCGCTTCTCCCGTTCGGTCGGCGGGGTTGAACCGTCCAGGTATTGGTAGGTGATGCCCCGTTCATCCAGCGCCGTGCGCAACAGCGTCAGATGGTCAACGAACTGGCTGAATACCAGGGCCTTGTGGTGGTTTTCCCGCAGCTCGTCGATGATGTCCAGACAGGCCGCCAGCTTGCTGCCCGCCAGCGGGAGGTTATCCAGCACCAGTGACGGGTGGCAGCAGAACCGGCGCAACCGGGTGATCTCCGTCAGCACCTGCAGCGGTTTAATGTCGTCACCGCCACTGTCCAGCCGCTCTACGGCCTGTTGGCGCAAGGCCTCATACCAGTGCCGTTCCTCGTCACTCAGAGGAATGGTGTGAAGGATATCGGTGCGAGGTGGCAATTCGTCCAGTACCTGCGATTTGGTTCTGCGCAATATAAACGGCTTAAGCAACTGCTTCAGCGTGGTGCCGGCCAACCGGTCACCCTGCTCAATCGGCCCCACAAATCGTTGATTGAACGGTTTCAGACCTCCCAGCAGACCCGGGTTGAGGAACCGGAACAGGCTCCACAGTTCGCCCAGGTGATTCTCGATTGGCGTGCCGCTCAGCGCCAGGCGGAAATCTGCTTTCAGTGCCATCACGGCTCGGGCCCGTTGGGTCTGGGCGTTCTTGATGGCCTGTGCTTCATCCAGCACCACGCTGTGCCACTGCTGGCCGGCAAATGTGTGGGCATCCTGCAGCAGCAGACCATAACTGACCACCACCACATCGAATGCACCCACGTCCGCTATCTCACGTCGGCGCCGGTAGTCCCGCACCCGAAGTGTGGGGGCGAACCGTTCACTTTCGTTCAGCCAGTTGCCGGCAAGGGACGTGGGCACCACCACCAGTTGTGGTCCGCCCGGGGCGCGTTCGAGCAGCAGGGCCAGTGCCTGCAGGGTTTTCCCCAGCCCCATGTCATCGGCCAGGCAGGCGCCAACACCCCACTGTGCCAACCGCGACAGCCAGCAGAAGCCGGCCTGCTGGTAGTCGCGCAGTTCGGCCTTCAGCGTGGACGGCACCACAGGTGGGTGTTTTTCCCTGTCCTCAAGCCCGCGCAGCTGCCGGCGCCAGTCGGCGTCACCGTCAAGATGCCCGGCTTCATCGGCGAGCGTTTTCAACAGCGGTAGCGTCAGCGTATTCAGCGTGAGAGGGTCACCGTCGCCGGCCAGCAGGGCTATCTGCTGCAAGCGTAGGCGCAGTTGGTTATCCAGGGCCAGCCAGTCTTGCTCGCCCAGTCTGATGAAACGGCCGCGGCTTTCCTGCAGGAGTGTCAGTACCTGGCGCAGCTGCAACACCTTGCCGTCATCCAGCGCCAGTTCGCCGGACAGGGCAAACCATTCGCCCTGCCGGCGGACATGCAGTTTCAGGGCCTGCATATCGCGGCGGCCACCCAGACGCAGGCGTTCACCTTCCGGCCAGACGCATTCAAGCTGCGCCGGGTCAATCGCGCGCAGTTGCGTCAGTACCTCCAGGGCGTCCTGAGTATCAGTCAGTTGCCATTCGGTGGTGTCCGTTGCCGATGCGTCGAGCACCGGGCAAGCCGCCAGCACCTGCTTCAGCCGCTGTTGTTCTGCCGGCAGGTAGCGGCGGGTTTGTATCGCCTGACCGTCCTGCTCGCCATTGACGATGTCGCCGCCCCGCCCTGGCGGGAAGGCGGTGCCGTTTGGCAACGGGTGAACACGAAGTTGCAGACGCAGCCCCTCGCCAAGCGGCAGCAGATGCGCATACAGCTTTTCATCCGGCGGAACATGCGGAATGTGCGCCGTCAGCTCGGGCAGATTGGCCTGGACCGGCAGCAGAGGCGCGATGGACGACACCGACTGCAGGACCCGATCGCGGGCGCTGACCGGAATGCGCAGCTCCCGGCCGAGAATGCCGGCAATCTTGCGATGTTCGTCACTGACCGGATACACCACCAGGCGGGTCGGCGTTTCTTTTTCCCATAGCAGTCCGCAACTGTCGCTGATGCCCGGCGGGCGGAGCGTGAGGGCGAGATGTTCCCCCGCCTCCGTTATCACCAGCGTCACCTGCCCGGGTTCGATATCGATGCGTACGTCCGGGGCGTCCTGCCAGAACACCGCCGGATGGCCAACCAACGCCGGCAAGGCGGCTTCGGCATCCAGGGTGTAGGTGCCATTGTGCCCGTAAAAGGAGTACGCCGAGGAATAATGAATGTGCCGCAACGCCTGCCGGTCCTGCGCCAGCAGCCAGGGTAGTGTGTCAGCCGCGTCGTTGAGGCGTTTGAGGGACAGCGGGCGCCCTTTGGTCCAGCCGTCCCGGTTGTATTTTTGTTCCCGGGGTTCCAGCGTCAGCTCGTAGCGATGCAGGGTCAGGAACCAGGCCATGCGGGACGTATTGGCGTTTTCCGCCGCCGTCAGTTGGCTCAGGGCGTCCAGGGCGTACTCCCATGACGCCCTGCGCCGATACAGGGCGCTCAGCGGATGAGGCAGTTGGGGCGCCTGCTGACGGTATTGCTGATGGAGCAGGTCGGCAATGTCCTTCTCCAGCCAGTGATAGCCGCGGGTGGCCAACTGTTCTCTGAATATATCGAGACGTTGCTGCCCGCGCTCGCTGTCTTCGGTATCGCTTCGCCAGTGCCGGAGCAGCGCCAGCCAGACGCCGGCCATGCCGATGAGTGGCGTCGTGGCTTGTTCGGGTGAGGTGCCCTGCGGCGGCTTACCTTCGCATTCATGCAGCAGACCCTGCAGCAAAACCCAACCACTGCCGAAACCTTCTTCGATGGCATGGTGGGCCAGTTCCCGAAGTGTCGGGGTATGTGCAGGCTCATGATTGGCCAGCAGCGTTAATGCGGCCATCATGGACGGCAAGGGGGGCAGGTGCAGCTTGCGTTTGCGGGTGGCCTTGCGGTACTGGCTGACGAGCTGCCGGTATGCTTCGAGCGCAGCGTCTTTTTGTCCACGGCTCAGGGCAATCCAGCCAGTGACGGTAGGGGGCAGTTCACCCTCCCCCTTAATTTGGTCAAGGCGGTTGTGGTCGCCTCGCCACAGGGCCTGCAGCGCCAGGGGTTCTCGTAACGCGGGCGGTGTCGTGCTCCGCGCGTCGCTGAAGGTGCAGGCATACCGATAGAGTGAGGAACACTCAGTGAGGCGGTAGCCGGCATCAACGAGAAAGCTGGCCAGCAGCGCTATCTGAATAGCCTCGTTCAACAGCGCAAAGGTGTGACGACCTGCCTCGTCCGTCAACAGCTGAAAGGCCGGATGTGCCTGCGGTGCGTAACCGGGCTGGGTCATCCATTCGTCCAGGTATTGCGGCAGTGCTATCTCATCGCCAGCGAGAAGCGCATGCCACAGGCGGGCTCTGCGCGTACGCAGCCCGCTTAGCAGGCGTAAATAGCCAGGGTGTTGCGGGGAGGCACCCCAGACGGCGGGGTGGGTGACCATGTAGCGGTAAATCACGTTATCGTGACCGGCCAGGTGGTAGCGGTTGTTCATCTCCTGCAGCCATCCCTGTGCCAACAGAACTTTCAGTGCTTCCGCCATATCCGCGGGATTCATGCGCCGGTGGGCAACCGGGCTTATCTCCAACTGATGCAGGTTATCCAGCAGGGCGGATTTTGCCAAATCGTCATGCAGGGCGAGCTGGCAGAGGATGGCGGTGAGAGGGATGGGCAGATGCGCAATCCCGGTCTCCGCGCTGTCAGCGCGTGAAGGTGTGTTTTTGTGTCCGGTCATGGTATCACCCTGTTAACGTGACCTCAGCACAGCCGCTGAGTGTCTGCCAGCGACGGTGGGTCAGGTGCCGCTATCTCTGTCCTTTTACCGGGCTGCGATGATGTCGTTTACGCAGGCTCCAGCGCGATGGTGTGGCAGGTCGCCGTGCTGTTAAGCTGGCGGGTGCCCAGTCCGTACTCCGCCATGACGTGCATAAACCGGTCGGCGTCACCGACAACCCGAAAGGTTACGGGGTGCAGATGGCGACCGTCCTGGGCAAAGGCGGCATTCAGCGCCGCTTTTTCGACGTAGAACCCGTTGTGCTGTGACGGTACCGGCGTTACGCCAGATTTCCACTCGTGTGCGTCCATCACATAATTGTCCCAGCCCTGGTCTTTCAGGGTTTCAGAGGCGTAGGTGAGCCGGAACAGATCGGATTGTGCGGCCAGGTTGCCGCTGCAGGAGCGCCAGAGGTAGTCAAGATGCTGACGCAGTTTGCCAGCCGGGCCGTGTTTGCGGCCACGTTCGAGTAACCACTGAATGTCAATCGCAACGCTCCTGGGGAAGCGTTTTTGCTTTTGGGCGGTGGCCAGCCAGCGGATCAGAAACAGGTTTTCGGCATAGGGCGTGCCGGCGATGCCGTCCTGGCGCGCCAGCCCCAACGCCACCAGGGCGCAGAACGCCAGATGGCTGAGCGCTGAGGTAGTGTTCTCTGTGCTAACGGATTCGGTTTTATCTGACAATGGCTACCCTGCCCGTTGATGCAAAGGATTAGTGGCGGATCTGCGCCAGGTCGTCAGCGGTCAGCCCGGTCATTTTCATGACCGAGTCGCGATCGAGGCCGTTGGCCAGCATGGTGCGGGCAACTTCGAGCTTGCCTTCATTGCGCCCTTTTTCAATACCGCGTTGTTCACCCACCTGGATACCTTTCTGGATACCCTGTTCGATACCTTTCTGGATACCTTGCTCGATACCCTTCTCGATACCTTTTTGTTCAAGCTGTTGTGCGATGGTCATCAGTTCCTCCTCGTGTTGCGGAACCCGCAGGGCCAGTGCGCGAACAAATGCCTGAGCATTCGCCGATTCACCGGCCTGGATAATATAGTGTATCAGCGAAATGACCTGTGGCGAAGAGAGATAGCCGGCCAGCAGAATGGCGGACAGCTGGTCTGTCAGCTCAGCGAGGTCGCGCTGGCGAATATGTTTCTGCAGCAGGGTCAGTGCGGCCATGCTGCGGTGGTCCATAATCTCCTCGTCGGGGATGACCGTCACATCAACCAGCGGAAAATTACCGGTATACAGTTTCTCCGCCAACGCCGGATCATCAAATTCCTGCAGCCAGTTGGTCGAGTATGGATAGGGGCTGCGTTTGCCTGTATAGAACAGCACCGGAATGACCAATGGCAGCTTCTTGTGACCGGCGTCGAGGTGACGCTGCATAGCGGCAACGGCATATCGGATGAGGCGAAAGGCCATATGCTTATCCGGGCTGGACTGGTGCTCGATAAGCACGTGCACGTAACCGTCAGCGCCTGTAGTGGTTTTCAGGCTGTAAAGCACGTCGCTGAAATACTGGCGCAGGTCATCTTCGACATAGGAGCCGGACTCCAGTTTCAGCGTGCTGAGGTCACAGATGGCCCGCAGTTCGGCCGGCAGATGGATGTCCATGAAGTCGCGGGCAATTTCAGGTTGCGTCAGAAATTGTCGGAAAGTTGCATCATGAGGCGTTGGATTTTTTTTCATGGGGCTATCGTAACATGTTCGGTTGCCGGCTCACTATGGCTGAGCGAAGGCTTCACCCGCTCTCCGGGCAGAATAGCGTCGGGATGTTGCTGCCGCCAGGTTTTTAATATTCGGTAGACGCTGGCTCTGCCAATACCCAGCCGGTCGGCAACCGCTTCGCGGGTGACTCCGGCCAGCGTCAATTCAATGACCTGCTGCGCTTTCGCCTGAGCGGTAGGTTTTCTTCCTTTATATGCACCCTTGGCTTTTGCCCGGACAATGCCTTCCCGCTGGCGTTCCTGGCGCAGGCGTGTCTCGAACTCGGCAAAGACGCCCAACATATCCAGGAAAGCTTTGCCGGAAGCGGAAGAGGTATCGATGGCCTGCTCTGTCGCCCTGAGCTTGATGTTTTGCCCTTCAAGCTCATGAACCAGATTTTGTAAGTCGCGCAGGCTGCGTGACAGACGGTCGATACGGGTGATCACCAACGTATCACCTTCCCGCAGGTAGTCGAGGCAGTCATCGAGTGCCTGGCGCCCTTCTTTCCTGGTTCCGGTCATTTTCTCTGAGAAAATTTTACGGCAGCCGGCAGAAGTCAGCACCGCTATCTGGTTTGTCAGATCCTGATCTGTCGTGGATACACGAGCATAACCTACGAGCGCCATACGATTTAATCTCAATAGATATTAGATAATGAGATTTTTACGTATCAAATTTACTAAATCAAGTTCTGTGATACTTGGTTTGGGCAAATCACCCTAGCTCTCACAAGGGTGTACCCTAATGTTACATTTGGCTTTCCTTGGTTGCTTGTCCTTATGGTTTTCGTGGCAAACATATCATCTATGTACAATGTTTTTTTGTCTGTATTCTTTTTGTTGTACATGATTTAATTCCATGTACAAGCCCCATTCCCACTCGAAACGCAACAAAACCCAGGGGGCTTATGCCGCCTGTAAGTGTGTTAAAAATACCTCATTGGGGGAGCGATAGCCCAGAGATTTTCTCCCTCGTGTGTTGAGTATGTGTT
>NZ_JBLJAJ010000062.1:0-8089 GCF_047530005.1 Serratia sp. N21D137 | reverse complement strand
ACCGCCGCCCCCGTCACCGGGTTGCCGTTCACGTCCGTCAGGGCGAGGGTCAGCTCCGACGCGTCCACCCCGTTTGCCGTGATCGTCCCCCTTGACGCCGACAGCACCGACGCCCCCGAGAGCCGGCCGCTGTCCGCCGTCAGGAGCACCGTCACCGGCTTCACCGCCAGGGGGGCGCCGTTCACCGTCACCGAGACCGCAGCGCTGCCGGCGGTGGTCCCGCTCATCCGCGCCGTGTAGACCCCGGCGTTCTCAGACACAGCAGAAAGAGTTATGCCAGGGTGAGAAGTTACAAATTCAACTGAAGCACCTTTAACAACAGCACCTGCAATATCTTTCAATTGTAAGATCAAGTCTGAATTGTCATTATTATCTGCAATGATTATATTTTTTTTTGAAAAAAAAGCAGAGCGGTCAGTATCGATATAATTATTCGCCTTGAAAAAAAACACAGAAGCTGAATATATTTTTTGATTACCAGCCTTTATAACCAAGGTTGATGAGCCTTCTGAGTTACTTTTTATTTTTGCACTATACTCGCCCGTCTCTTTTTTTACAAAGTCATAAAAAACACTACCTTCAAGCGTTGAGCTAACTTCTATATTGTCAATAAGCTGCTCATCTGAAATTATTTTAAAATCTAGAGTGGCAAAATCATTCCCATCAGCATAAATATGCCTTTTGCTTATTTTTACATCACAAAAAAAATCACATTTTTTGTTGTGAATATTTATTTTTTCTTTAAAAAAAACTCCTTGCACGGAAGCATATATTAAATAATTACCTTCTTCAGAAAACTGGATAAGGGACTCATAAACTCCTTCAGCACTCTGCAATGTGGAACCAATCGATGCACCTTCTGCTGTAGTGTTAAAAGTCACGCCGTGGCCGCCGAGCGGCAGGTTGGCATCGTCACGCAGCATCAGCGTCACCTTCACCGGCGTGTCCGTGTCCGTCGTCGCAGAAGACACCGTCATCACCGAGTTCGTCTCGCTCACCCGCTGGCGAATGTACACTTCTATCGGACCTGCCGAGTAACCACGCACGTACGGCGTCAACGTGAAGTGCTCCGCCTCCGTGCCTGCCGTCACCGTCAGGTCATACGTACCCGCACCGCTGTGCACGAACGGCGTCACCTGCGCCAAGCTTCCACCCGCACGTTTCGCCTTCTTGCCAGCCGCGTCAGCACGCTCCACGATTATCTCGCTCTCGTCCACGTCAACCGCATTGCCCAGGGCATCGCGCAGGGTAAGGGTTACCGTCTGCGCGTCCGTGCCGTCCGGTACCAGCTGCACCGAGGACAGGCTCACGCTAGACAGCACCGGGCTGATGGCTGCCTGTGACACCGTCACCCGGGTGTGCGACTCGCCCGAACGGTTGCCCCGGCTGTCCACCGCCACCCCACGCACGGTATAGGTGTTCGCAGACTCGCCGCCTGCTTTCCACGCAGGCAGCGTCATGCTGTGCGAGCGCGGGCCGGAAGACATGATAATACCGCCCGCTGCCTCCAGCTCCGGGGCGCTCCACTCAATGTGCACCACCGGGTATTTACTCTTCAGCTCCACGCTCAGGGGCTTCTGCTCACCGGCGTAGCCTGTCACCTGCTCCTGAGCCTTCAGGGTGATGACCTCTTTCTTTTTATACTCGAGGACCATATTGTTGTTGCGCTCAACCAGGTCCTGGCGACCGCCGGCAAGGCTGCGCATGGCCTGCACCGCATCCGGGCTGGTCTGCTGTAACCAGGGCACGCCCGGCGTGTAACGCAGCTCAAGTCCCAGGCGGGAGTCGCTGGCGGAGCCCTTGCCATGGCGCTGCTCAGCGTTCAGGGTGAGCAGCGGGAACAGCGTCCAGTTCAGACCTGCAGTGGCGGCATACGGGTCCTTCTGACGATTGTTGTGCCTGAACAGGCCCACCTCTTCACCGTAGTAGCGCTCGAACCCCAGCGAGGCGCCGAGCTGTGGCAGGGAAGGGAGCCAACCACGGGCGATGATATCCCAGCCGTTTGCCGGGCGCTCAAGGTAGTCGGTAACGTCCGGAGAGTCCCTCCACCCTGACAGGCGCATGTAGCTGTTTGCGCCAAGGCGCAGGTTGTCGCGCCAGTACTCAAGACCGAGACCTGCACGGGTGTGGCTGCGGGAGAGGTCGTGGTCGATAAAGGCGCTAGCGCCAAGCATGCTGTCAGCCCCGAAGCTGCGAACGCCGAGGCCGAGGGAGGACTGTGTGCGGTCGTCCGCGCGGCGGATGCCTCCCTGGGCAAAGGTGAGCAGGTCAGGGGAGTCGTACAGGGGCACCAGGAGGTCGAGAGAGGAGCCCTTCAGTGAGAAGTCCTTATCAACATCAATGGTGGTACGTGCCGTGCCGAACCGGCTGAGCCACTGCTGGACTTCGGCGCTTGCATGGCCGGCTGCAGCTCCGCGGGCGAGGGATGCGGCGGCATCACTGTCCGGGGAGTTGCTGAGGAAGGTACCTGCCCGGGATGCGGCCTGGGCAAGACGCTGCGCAGCCTGACTATCGCTCACATCAGCGGGCGCGGTGGTGTCGCGCGGGGGCTGGGCGGCAGAGGCAGGCGTGAAGGCAAGTAAGAGCGGGGAAAGCACCTGCACGACAAGCGTGGCCAGCGCGGTTCTCCGGACGACAGTGTTTTTCATGGTCTGTTAATATACCTGTGTTATGACGTAAATAATGTCAGGAAATGTGATCTTGACCCTCCATCTCCAGACAGCTTTTGTATCTTAAGTTAACGATGCCTGCAGGCGCAGGTATTCCCTCGGGGAGGGATATCCCAGCGCTCTATGCGGATGGTTTTCATTGTAATGGTTGAACACTGCCGCCAGGTTATGCAGCGCTGTTCACACATTCGGTTTTGGCATGACCGCAATGTAGTCTTCCTTCATCGTTTTCACGAACCGTGCCGCCATGCCGTTACTTTGTGGACTGCTCACTGCTGTTGGGCAGGCTTCCAGATTAAGCTCTCTGGCGAATTTGCTATATTTGGCGCGATGGAGTTGATGGCGGCATGTTCAGAGTGATATTCACTGCGCTGTTCCAGCAGCATTCGGACAGCCCGCTCACGCAGCTCTGGTGGGTAACGGTTTGCTCGTTTGGATGTCATTTCGGGTCTCCTTTCACTGAGAGTTTAGTCTCCCGAAAACCCGGTACGGTTCAGAATATCAAAGGAGAAAGCTACCGGTTAAAGGAGAAACGCAAAGCTGGAGTGCTAGCCAAAAACGCAACGCCAATCAGTGACGATGAAATGGCGGAAAGCGGGCAGTATCAGTAAAGAAAACATCTAGCGGGCATGAAAATGGCAAATAACAGTCAAAGATCGTGGCGTTGACAGCTTCCATTGCAACGGACCCACAATAACTGCAAATGAACCCCGTCACCGCCAATATCCTGTCACGCCACTCTGCCGTCAGGAGCGAACTGATTGCTGAAGAACGCTTATATTACACTTCAGTCATATTACTTATTGTTTCCCTCCGGTTGCTCAATTTCTCTTTATGAATTGTGAGCCGGAGTTTGGTACCTACGCGTATTACCACTCGTCGAATCCGGTAGGTGCTGTCAGGAATGTCGGTCCAGGATATGCCCCCATTGTTGCTTTGCTGGTAGGTCTGGGTTATCACGAACTTGAGCTCGCCGGGACCGACAAAATTCAACACCTCGGGTGAAAATGGCCCCAGCGCCGCGTGGGTGTCTTTACCTTTGCCTATATTGCCGGGCGTATAGACAGCATTGCCTATACCAAAGTGGCCCCCTTCCTGACGGTACTCATTGATCACATAGGGCCGTACCATGTGTTCAGGAGTTTGCCAGCAAACCTTCTCGCGCACGCGAATGTGGGCGAGATCTCCCAGTATACCTGTGTCGCTCTGCCAGGTAAGTGTATGGTCAATAGCACCGGCGGCACCTTTTGTCAGGCTAAATGTTCGGAAGTTGCACAACTGGGGACGCAGTTGTTCATGCAACCCCGAACATTCACGGATCAAGTATTCCTTTGTATTCCTGTATTTCTGCCATTTGATGGCTGATATTTTCTTCATCTCCGATGCCAATTGCTCTACTCGGAAGGTCCCCCAACCGTGCCGGACCAGATTGATAACAACATGCAGGTCACTACGCAGGATACGCTCATAGGTGGGATTGTCGGTTCTCAAGGTTCTTTCAAAATTGGTAAACTGGAACATGCATTTCCTCTCTGTGGACTCTTCTGGCTGATTACAACTCTGCCAGCAAATTTGCTGTAGCATAAAATAGTATTATATAAGTAGACCCGAAACGAACAATCCGGTGAGGCAGTTTTGCCAACACGCTGGCTTTATGTTCTGAAAAAATACGTTTTATTTGTCACTCCGTTGCCCTCTGAATTCATTTTCAGAGGGGGTAACGACTATCCTGACACTTAGGGGAACAAATAGAAAACTAGATTTATAATCCCCACCCAAAATAATGTACAAAAAATAAATATACCTAACCATAATTTCTGATTTAAAGTCATGTGTGCCTCACATTAAAATTTTTATACACTTTAAAGTGTAGTTGGGGTCAGTTTGGATATCGAAAATTATTGTACTATACGGGCTTCCCCGGCATGTCAACGCCGGTTTTTTCGGTTTCTGTCTGCTCGTCAGTAAAAATAAAGGGGAGAGACTGCAGTACTATAAACGGTTATGAGGAATCGTTATCGATTCGGACCCTGATGAAAGACGCTCGTGAGATTCTTGTTCGTTTAACGGATACGTATATCCTGTACAATAGTCAGATATGTCTCACGGGGTCTAACCCTTTATCATCAATGAGTTGTAGTTAAGATGGTTAATCAGCTTCGTGCTTTAGCTTACTGAGTACAACCTGAAATGATCACCATAATGTAGCGATGCCCAGCACAGTCTTGCATTTTTTGCCGCTATGGCCATAACGGCACGCCAGTATCCTCTGTGCTCAACTAGCGAGCAAGCGCATCGACTGAATGAGTCTGTCTTTTTCTCGGCACCAATCAGAACTGAACGAGCGCCTTGGACCAACAGCGTTCGTAGATACAAATCGCCCGCCTTCGTTATCCTGCCAAGCTTTGATTTTCCGCCGCTACTATATTGCGATGGCGTTAGTCCCAGCCAGGCGGCCAGTTGTCGTCCATTTTTAAAATCGTGCGCATTACCGATACTGGCGACCAGAGAACAGGCTGTTGTAGGGCCAATCCCTTTCAGTTCCATTTGAATCGCCACGGATAATCTAGACACTTCTGAGCCGTTGATAATATTGATTTTCATATTCCGTCGGTGACATATGATCACTCGAACCATGCCGACGCTTACTGTTATAAAACATTTCGATGTAATCAAAAATATCACTGCGGGCTTCTTCCCGCGTTCCGTAGATCTTTTTCTTTATCCGTTCACGCTTCAGTAGCTGGAAAAAACTTTCTGCAACTGCGTTATCGTGACAGTTACCACGACGGCTCATACTGCCCTCCAGTCCATGTGATTTCAGGAATGACTGCCATTCATGGCTTGTATACTGACTACCTTGATCAGAATGAACCAGCACCTGTTTTTGAGGATTACGCCGCCACACTGCCATCAGAAGCGCATTCAGGACAATATCTTTTGTCATCCGGGGTTGCATTGACCAGCCGATAACTTTGCGCGAAAACAGGTCAACAACCACGGCCAGATACAGCCAGCCCTCGTGGGTTCGGATGTAAGTTATGTACGTTACCCAACGTTCATCCGGTGCTTCCGAGTTGAACTGCCGCTGGAGCCTGTTGGGTGTCACGATACTGGCCTCCCCTTTACAAGCTCTTGGGCTTCGGTATCCGACCTGAGCCTTTATCCCGGCACGCTTCATCAGCCGCCAGACCCGGTTAATCCCGCACTGTTGCCCGCTATCTCGCAGGTCGAGATGGATCTTACGATAGCCATAAACGCAACCGGACTCCAACCAGAACTGTTTGATTTGTCCTGTCAGCCTCATATCTGTCTGATGCCGTGGTGAATGTGGCTGCTGAAGCCAGGTGTAAAACCCACTTGGATGAACATCCAGCACCCGACAGAGCAGACGAACAGGCCAACAACAGGTGTTATCACGGATAAAGGCGTACCTCAGTCGGACAGCTTTGCGAAGTACGCCGCGGCTTTTTTTAATATGTCCCGTTCGTCAGTAACTCGTTTCAGCTCTTTTTGGAGTCGGCGGATCTCGGCCTGAGCATCTGACTGTTCTTTGTTGGTGGAAGAGTCAGGCCCGTACTTCTTTATCCAGGCGTAAAGGCTGTGGGTGGTGATGTCGAGACGTGTTGCAACGCTGGAAACAGAATGACCACGATCAACAACCTGTTTGACCGCTTCAATTTTAAACTCTTCAGAATAACGCTTACTGCTGATGTGCACCTCTCTTTAGGCCATTTTAAATGACTCTGAGGTGTCTGTTAAACCCGTGGCGATTCAGTTAAACAACAGGGAGCAGGACACTTACACTTACACTTACACTTACACTTACACTTACACTTACACTTACACTTACACTTACACTTACACTTACACTTACACTTACACTTACACTTACACTTACACCTACACTTACACCTACACTTACACCTACACTTACACCTACACTTACAAAATGACACGAGTGTATTTTTTTAGTAAACTTATTTTATTATACACTTTGTGTCATAGATGTAAAACTTTAACAAAGCTTAACTAATTCCTTTTACGGAAACTAAAAAGATGACAAAAATAATCACTTACTTAATGAAACTCATAAACAAAAGAATAAAGCCTTCCATTGTTGTTTTAATTTTCATTCTATTCATGTATGTTCTTTATCCATTTATTAATGGCCTTGGGTGTAATTTTAAATTTATTTCTGAATCGCCTTCAATTTCTTTGAAAGGAGTATGCCATTTAGGAAGGTTCACTTTAGTGCAAAAAGAGAAAGAAACCGGTGCATTGATAAAGCAAGTTTTTATATTTGCAAGCCGAGGTGATTATATGTATTTTATAAAGGTAAATAGCAAGATAATGGGTGACTATATGGCTAAAGATGTTTATGCAGATGAAGTTTACAGGGAGCAGACTTTCAGGATTTTTTATATTAAAAAATCAAACATAGAAAGAAATACGTATGTATTTATTTCAACCAAACCTATTAATCTTATTTTTAGAGCTAAAATTTATGGTGAGATATCAATTTTTTGAAGCCTGACTAATTGTGTTTTAATTTTTAGTAAATGACGCAAGATGGAGCAAGATAGATCACAAACTGACTACTGCCGAATTGTAAAAAACAATATAAAACAACAAGGTTGCGCTCAAGGATGAATATTCTGCATCATCGTGCCATTAACTTTTAGAGATCTTCAGACATACTGTTTATTGGCTCTATCGCATTAACGTCTCGGGCCAGCCAAAGTTGGTGTTACGGATATATTTATGCAGCCAACAAATAGAATTTTTCCGCAGGTGACAACCCCTCACTTTCCGGATGCTGATATTGTCCTTTGTGTATTATGTAGCATCTATTCGATGCCAGCCAAAAGCGCCTGTGCCCGTCAACACGATTTGAATCCCAGCATCGGCCCTATCCGGCGTTTGATATTCCGGTGAACTTGTTCAACCAGATTGTTCAGGTACTTACTCTGCCTTACCATAATCGTTTCCTCATCAGGTGTGTCGGTGTGGAGTGTGGACAAACCCGCTGTGTTGGCCACACTTTATCGATAGTGACCTCCTCAGGTTCGCCATGATGACGTATGGCCTTGCGGAAGAAGCACAATGCAGCTGCAGAGTCCTGTTTGGCAGTCAGCAAAAAGTCGATTGTCTGGCCTGCAGTATGAACCGTACCGGTTTTGTGGGAGAGAGTTAAGTCCGGGAACTCAGGCTGCCAGATCCTTTTTCCCGATGGAAGCGTAATAGGCTTATTCTGCTTCAGCAGGTGGGATATGGCCAAACCGCTGAAGCAGCCGACGATTGTTGTACCAGTCCACCCATGCCAGTGTGGCCAGCTCCACTTCCTGTCGGTTTTTCCAGCTCTGCCGGTGTATCACCTCCGCTTTATACTGCCCGTTAATACTTTCGGCCATGGCATT
>NZ_JBLJAJ010000061.1:0-8258 GCF_047530005.1 Serratia sp. N21D137 | reverse complement strand
GCCGCTATAACTCACTGAATGTGAGTGGTAACGGGGGGCTGGTGGTACACCCCAACGGGGTGACGCTGAGTCAGCAACTGGGCACCTCGGTGGCCGTGGTCCGCGCACCGGGCGCTGCCGGGGTGAGCGTAATGAACGGCGGGATCCGCACCGACAGCCGCGGGTATGCGGTGGTGCCGTACCTATCGCCTTACCAGAACAACACGGTGAGCCTGAACCCGTCGACGCTGCCAGAAGATGTCGACCTGCCGCAGAGCAGCACCAATGTCTATCCCACCAAAGGGGCGGTGGTAGCGGCCACGTTTACGCCACGCACCGGCTATCAGGCGCTGATAACCCTGACCCAGGCTGGCATACCGGTACCCTTCGGCACGCTGGTGACACTGGCCGGGGAAGGGGCGGAGATCAACAGCGGTATCGTGGGTGATGCAGGCCAGGTCTACCTGAGCGGGTTGCCGGAACAGGGAAAATTGCGCGCGGCGTGGGGCCGTGGGGCTGCACAGCAGTGCCTGGCCCACTTCAGCCTGAGCAAGGCAGCAGTATCAGCAAATAATCCGGTGCGCATGCTGAATGTGCAATGTGAGGAAGGACAGTGATTAAACAACGTTTGATAAAGACAGCATCATACGGTATCGCCAGCATGGCGTTAATGATGCCCCTTGCGGCCCCCGCTCTGGCGGAAACCATCACCATCGGCAAGGGCACAGGGATCCTATGGGAAGGCATGCGGTTTAACGCGACATTGAGTGGTCCTCTCGATCATCCGCAACTTAATCCCGTATACGGACTTTTGTCGGTCTCTAAGTCATCGACGCGGTGTATGGCCTCAAATGAATTGAAAAACATTGGTGGCTATTTGGCCTTCCCGCTGACCGGGGTACCTGGAGTCGGATTGATGCCTCGGGCTTCGGGTAGCGCCACTTATACCCTAAATAATAATTCACAGGGGAAGTTGACTGGGACCATTGGCCAGCCAGAAACCAGAGGCTCCTCAACGTCACAAGGGAATATCACCTCGCCGCCAGACTATACATGGTGCCTGCCCCCTGCCACGTCGTCGAATGGTACATTTTACTCGAGTTCAGGTCCTCGTACAGCAACGCTCTCAGGCACCTGGGTACTGGTGGCGGACGGCAGCCAAAAAGCTGGAGAGGGTTCAGTTCCCCCCATGTATTTTGGTAGCTTTTCCGCCACTGGCTCAGGGGATAGAACGACCTCTATACTGCCCACCAATATTTCCCTGCGCATCTCCACGCTGGAATGTAGTGTGAATACCCCGACGGTCATCAACTTCGGATCGGTCATTCGCAATACCCAGGCCAATGCAGAACTGGCGGTGAAGCCCGTGCAACTGGTGGCCACCTGCGGGCAGCCTACTGACCAGATAAATGCCAATATCAATCTGCAGTTCCGCGCCATCAGCGGCCTGTACAACAGTGCAGCCTCACGTCTGGCATTAAACCAGGGGGGAGGCTACATCACCGGGGAAATTGATAACGGGGTGACCGGCAGTGGCGACTGCAAGGCCACAACCGGCTTGCGCTTTGATAACTCCCTCATAAAACTGGGCAGGATCACCAATGCGGAAAGCAGCAAAACCTTGACCAATCAGCTCACCTGGCGACTGTGTTCAGGAGGCAGCAATGTGCCCATTGGTGCAGTCACGGCCTCTACGGAAATGCTGGTAACGTTTAACTGAGCCGCATTTGGCGCTGCTGACGGTTGGGTAGCTTTCCAGCCGTCCAGCGGTTTGGGGTTAACAAGGTCGAATATTCAAATTTCGCAAAATTCCAGGGCATTCAAGACTACTTTTTAGCGTCGATTTTCCACTGCAGTAAACCATCAATATCCTTTTCCCCTTCGGCCTCTTTTAAGCGGCGCTGCTGCTCGGCAAACTGGACGTACTCGGCCTGTGCTTTTTCATCTGCCGCTTTCTTGCTGACCGTACCTGCGCCCTGTAACACATCGCGGTCGTTAAATTGTAGGAACTGATCCAGCTTTTCCTGCCAGTCCCGCAGGAATACCTGCTGGCGACGCCGTGCCTGGTCTTCGGCAAAATCCAGCCACATGTTGACCACGCGGTTGAGCTCACCAACTTCATCCTGATTGAGGTAGTTTTTCGCCACCGTCACATCGCTTTTACGCACCTCTTCGCCTTTATAGCTGCTCAACCCCATATGAGGCTGGCTGGCATCGGCACGCTGATGGATAAGTTCGGCAGCGGTATGGCCGGTACAGGCAAAATGCAGCTTGTTCTGGATGGTTTGAAAAAACTGCGTGGTCTCTTTGAGTGAGGGCTGGTAGTCGGCGGCTAGCGCAAAGATCTCCCGCACCCGCAAATAAACTCGGCGCTCGCTGGCGCGGATATCGCGGATGCGTTCCAGCATCTCGTCGAAATAGTCAGGTACAGCCGATGTGCCAACAGGCGGATTTTTTAGCCGCTCGTCGTCCATCACGAAGCCTTTGATCAGGTATTGCTGGAGGGTTTGGGTGGCCCACTGGCGGAATTGAGTGCCTCGGGCTGAACGGACGCGGTAGCCAACGGCGAGTATGGCCTCAAGGTTGTAGTGTTCGATCTCCCTGGAGACCTGGCGAGTACCCTCCTGACGAACTATCCGGAATTTCCGGATGGTTGCATTTTGCTCAAGCTCGCCTTCTTTGTAGATATTAATAAGGTGTTCATTGATGGTTCGAACGTCTTTATCATACAGCTCGGCCATCGACGCTTGGGATAGCCAGAGGGTTTCCGCTTCAAACCGACATTCAACCCGGGTACTCCCATCTGCACTTTTAAACAGCAGAAATTCCCCGACAGGAGCCAGAGGTAAATGTTCATTTGTCATGCAGCCTCCGTTTTTATCTGACTGACACTACGGCCATTCGCTTAGTATGCCAGATATACAGATGGAGGCTCATTACGCGAATGGCGTTTATTTTGCGGGCAGTCACGCAGAAACAAATAAACGCTTCATCAATGCCCCCAGATTGATGCTAAAAGATCCCCTTTATTCCTATGCTGCTCACAGATTCATTACTCACCGTTATATTTCAACTTTTTTCCATTCTAAACATCCTGTAATCTGATAAGAAAATACTAACTATGGTGGGCGTATGGCAGGGAAGGCCGTGATTTTACAAGGCGACAAAACCTCTCATGGTGGGGTCGTGTTACAGGGATCGTCAGTGATGCAGTTCTGCGGGACGAACGTAGCGCTGGTGGGGCATTTGGTTTCCTGCCCGCAATGCAAAGGGGTCTTTCCGATTGTCACTGGTGCAGAAACCGCGCTGGTCGGCGGGGTGCCTGTGGCGCTGGAAGGCATGAAAACCGCCTGCGGGGCCGCTCTGATTGCTTCACAACATGAATGTAATGCCTGACGGCAACGTCGTTCAGCGCTAATCACTCCGCCAGAACCGGCAGAGTCGCAAAATAATGGACAAGACGCTTTACCAGGGAGCAAGGATGCCGTGGCTACGTTAGATACGCTACAGACCGATTCAGACATTTTCCCACCGCGCACCTCACTTGCCGCCGGGCTGCTTGCGACGCTGAACGGCAGTGAATATGCGGTGAGCCACGCGGATATCGCGCTGTTGCTGCGCGCCCTGCCGGAACAAGGCCGTGGCGTCCCCCTCACCATTCTGCTGATTGATCGCCTGCTGCGGGAACTGGATCGGCGCCTGAGCGCCCAGATGGATGCCATCCTGCATGCTCCGGCGTTTCAGCGCCTGGAATCTACCTGGCGCGGGCTGGCCCTGCTGGTCGATAACATCCCGTTTCATGAAAACATTCAACTGACGCTGCTCCATGCCACTCAGGAAGAGCTGCTGGCGGATTTCGAATTCTCCCCAGACATTACCTCCTCGGGCTATTACCAGCATGTCTATTCGGCAGGCTACGGCCAGTTTGGTGGAGTGCCGGTAGCGGCGGTGATTGGCTGCTATGATTTTACCCCCGGTGCCGCCGATATCAAACTGCTGCACTACCTGAGCGTGGTCAGCGCCATGGCGCATGCACCGTTTCTGTCGGCGGCAGACGCCACCTTCTTCGGCGTTGATTCATTAGCCGACCTGCCCGCCATTCTTGATTTGGATGCGGTCATGGCTGCACCGACACATATCCGCTGGCAAGCGCTCCGGGCTACCCCTGACGCCCGCTATCTGGGGCTGACCGTGTGCCGATTCTTGCAGCGCGAGCCTTATACCCCGGCGTCACAACAGGTCCGGCAGTTTGTCTATCAGGAACAGATCGGAACCCATCAGCACCTGCTGTGGGGCAACAGCGCCTTTTTACTGGCGGTCTGCCTGGCGGGCAGCTTTGCCCGTTATCGCTGGTGCCCGAATATTATCGGGGCGGAGAGCGGCGGAGCGTTCCGTAACCTGCCCGCTCGCTACTATGCGGCGCTGGGGCGTTGGCAAGAAAAGATCCCAACCGAGACGCTGCTGTCGGACCAGTGGCAGTACCGCTTGTCGATGGCCGGGTTTATTCCACTTGGGGTGCGCAAACAAGGGCAGGACGTGGTGTTTTATTCGGCCAACTCAATCCAGTCGCCGCAATATACCGACCTCACGCCTGAAGGGATGAACGCTCGGGTCAATGACCAGTTGGGGGCTCAACTGCCTTACCTGTTTATCATTACCCGGCTGGCGCACACCATCAAAGTGCTGCAGCGTGAGCGGCTGGGTAGCTGGCGCAATCGGGGAGACCTGCAGCATCAGCTCAACAACTGGTTAAAACGCTTTGTCTCCGATCAGGAGAACCCACCAGCCAGCGTTCGCAGCCGCCGCCCGTTACGCGCTGCACGCATTGAGGTGCAGGAAGTCGCGAATGATCCCGGCTGGTATCTGACACAGTTGCATGTGCAGCCGCATTTCAAACACATGGGCTCCAACTTCGTCCTCGCCTTGACCGGGCGTCTGGATAAATAACCTCCAAGACAGGAAGTCTTGCGCATGAACCAGAACAAACATCGGCAATTCCCTCCAGCCCGTCGGCGCAAAGCGCTACACCAGGCTGCCGAGGTGCTGCAACAAACACATGCCCCGCTGGTTTCCTTCCTGACCGCACCCAACCACGATCCCGATGTGGAGCGGCAATTGGAGGGAATGGCCTGGATGACCGGGCAGTTAGAGGGGCAGTTGGCAGACCAGCTACCGAACCTCACCCACCATATGCTGGCCCTGCTGTGGCCCTATTTTCTGCGGCCCACTCCCAGCATGACCGTGCTGGAATGGCAGCAGGATTACCTGTCGGATCCCGCGCAGGCTTGCCCCCAGATTGCCAAGGGGGCCACGGTGGTCAGTATCCCGCTGCCAGTGACAACCGGTAAGGAAACGCTGCGGTGCCATTTCCGCACCTGCCGTGATACCCGGCTGTGGCCGTTACAGATGCAGGCGGTAAGCCGCGAGCAACGGCACGGCCATGACAGCCTGTATCTACAACTGGTCACCACGGCGGATCGGCCCCTGGATCTCACAACCCTGAACGGCCTGCGGATATTTCTGGGGGAAGACCTGCATACCGGGCAACAGCTGCATTTGTGGCTGAGTGAATATCCCTGTGCTACCAGAGGCGGAGGTTGGTACTTATAACTATCGCGGTGTACATCGAGGACATCCTGATGCTGATAATAATTTTAATGGGCGGATTGAGCCTGGTGATATAAATTCTGATATTACTCCGGAACTTCATAACGAAGGAAATGTTTCTGGTATTAGTCCATATACTTCTTGGACGCGAGACCCTGCTATAGCTCGTTTCTATGCTCAGACTGATGGTATAATTTTGAGAGTTAAAGCTGAAGCTCCAAAGGGTAACGAAAAATGGTCATGGGAGTTTTCTGATGATAAGTATTTTGAACAAGAAGTTCTTATGCAAGGGATTCGTGATAGCGGCATTGAGGTATTTAAACCATGATAACTATTGATTACTTGATAAGCAGGCTCGGATTTTTTGATAATAAAAAATTGTCTAAAGAGACAATTGATTTACTTTCGACCTCGATAAAATTGATCGAGGTCGAATATGATAAAAGCATAGCCATTAATGAATTTAAAATACACAATAAATACCTTGACAAGGCTGGCGTTAAATACTTTGGAATTAATGAGCTAATAGATATGCTGATGAGGATTTCAGATGAGAAAATATTAATTATAAATTGCCACAATGAAAATCATGTATTAAAAGTTTTTATGGATCTAAATCATAATGTTATTGGTGTGGTTGGCTTTGAAAAGCGTAAAAGAACTCCAGAAGAGATTGAAAGGGAAATGCATAATTTAAGAAGAAAGTAGATTTTGTGCTATACCTAAAATACCATCATCATCAATGGATGATTTTTTGGCGACTGGAAATATTGGTGGTGATAAAATGAGTAAGGGGAGGTAGTTAACTATGTTACATGGACTAACCAAAGACGACCATGGTGTCATTGGGTTTGTTATTGGAAAGGTTCAGCTTCTCAAAAAAAATTTGTGCGGTATAGCATTAAAACGTGGTAAAGATCTGGGAGAGGAATGTCCCCCTAAGCTGCATTGCAAGCATTAGAAAAACACCCTGAGATTGAGCAGTGTTTCAGGGATACTTTCCCGTTCATTAATTTTTAAATTACCTCCCCCCCTGTACTTATTAATTCTAACATGGGGGGCTTGGGGCTGAGTTTTACGGGGAATGACAGAGGGAAGGCAAACAGGCCCGCACGGCGCGCCACTGGAGCAACCTGCCGAACCTTGAGTAGCGTTTTCTGTAAGATAACCAACCCGAAACCGGCACCGTGGTCCACCAGGACGGTTTCACGGGAGACCTAGCAACATGACATCCGATTCCGCCGCTTCATCAAAAAGGTCGCCCCGGAAGGCGCGTTCCACCGCAACGATTTGCGGCTAGACCTGATACTGTATCCGAACACACCGATTTGCTTCCTGCTAGTTTCGGCTGGAACCCGGAAATGTGTCAGGCGCTTGTGCGCCACCTCAATACCAACAACAAATTGGCTTCCGATTATCGTAGACCGTTGATAAAGTGACCGACGGGTAGGCGAAGGGAAACCAGCATGGTCGAACGTATTGATTACCAGATTGAAAAATATAGCTTCGCGGAAGTTAATGAAACGCCGCGTATTGCGCAGCAATGGGCTGAAGTCCTCAAAGAATGCCGTCAGGTGCGGGCTGGAAGTATCGAGCGTCTGCGCATCGCATTGCTGAATGTGGATTATGTCACCAGCTTTGAACTGCCTTTTCGTTTGCTGTTGGTGCGTACCCCACAACTGATTGCCGAGCTACGGGATGAACTGCAACTCAGTCAGAAAAGCGCAGTGTTCAACGGCAAGCGTTTTGGCTGTGTTTACAGCGTAAAGTCTGATTTGAGTAAGGTACCGGATGAATTTCAATACCGTCTGTCAACCCGCATTCGCAGGGAAGTATCGTCAGGCGAAACCGCAGAGCCTTACCGGGAGATTGCCAGGGAAATAAAAATGCCGCGCGAGCGGCTTAAAAAGGCACTTGAGAACGGACTCGCGGTAACGGCGCTGGATGGTCTGTTTTGGTTCGGTATGCAGCGGATCGCAGCCGACGTGGCGATACTCAGAAAAAAGGGGATGCGTATTGCGACCTCAGAGGTTCAGGCATGGGACAGTCTCACAGCTACCCTCCGCCCCATCCCGGTATACAGCGGTGTCTGATGCGCTCATTGTCACTGTTGTTATCTTTTCCTAGTGTGCTTTTTCGGCGATCACAGGAGTCGCATGTGACAACTATCTCTATTGAATTTACTTATTTTTATCGTGTTGGATTTTGGTTGGTGCCCCCTATTGTGCCCCCAAATGATTTTGCTTGTGGAAACTAGGGGCATTAAAGGCTATTTTTTGGTGTCGGTTTTCCACCGCAGTAAACCGGCAATATCCTTTTCTCCTTCAGCTTCTTTTAAGCGGCGTTGCTGCTCAGCAAATTGGATGTATTCAGCCTGTGCTTTTTCATCTGCCGTTTTTTTACTGACGGTACCAGCGCCTTGTAGAACCTCTCGGTCATTAAATTGCAGGAACTGATCCAGCTTTTCCTGCCAGTCCCGCAGGAACACCTGCTGGCGACGACGGGCCTGATCTTCGGCAAAGTCCAGCCACATGTTAACTACGCGTATTAGGCGACAATTACTCTGACCTCTGTCGCGTCAATTACTTTGGCCGATTTGTAAGCTAAGCGTCCGATTTCCCAACTAATGGAGAGGTTGTGGCGCTTAACGACAAGCAGGTCAATCTCTATAT
>NZ_JBLJAJ010000060.1:0-8380 GCF_047530005.1 Serratia sp. N21D137 | reverse complement strand
GGGAAAAGAATACGTGATGTTGTAAAAGGCCGAGTATAGGAATTCGTGGAAATTTCGTGTATTTTCGTGGAATTGATTTTTTATCCTTATAAATCAATAGAATAAAAAAAGACCGAGTACGATTCCTATACTCGGTCTAGGGAAAGGGCTCTTGGGAGAGAGCCGTGCGCTAAAAGTTGGCATTTATGCAAGGTTTGTTCAACCGTGCATTCTAAGAATAGTCCAAGGTGCCAGTTTTGCCAGCCCAGCGCACACAAGTGATAGTTACAAACAGAAATTAATTACGGACATCTCGTCACCACCCGTAAACTTTTGCATAAGTATCGAGTGGTTAGCTGATTAGTCAGCACACAATTTTTCTGCTCTTTCGCGGAAAGGTTGCACGCTCATTTTCTGGCCGGGGTGGCTGGCGTCATCCAGCAGGATCACATCCAGCGATTGAGCACGCTGTTGCCCCGCTTTCACCTGTGCTTCTGCTGCTTCATTGAGCGGATACTGCATCAGGGTGCTGTTGTTGAGCACGAACAAGGCAGCCCCTTTGCGACATTGCAGCGTGACTTCCTCTTTGGTGAACGCCCACTGTTTGCCGTACTCCAGCTTAGTGACGTTAACCAGCTTATCTGCCGCCAGCGCGCTCGACGCCGTTGCCAGCAGCGCAATACCAAGAATTACAGATTTCATGTTTTTGGCCTTAAGTTGCGATTTAAATCGATTTTCCCGCAGTTTGGGGGCATCCGGCAAGGCGCAATGTCATACCGGTGCATAGGTTGCAAATAAACTCACCAACAGCAGCACCGCTGCGCCCAACGCCACCTCAAGCCAACAGGCGATCACCAACCCGCGCTGTGCCAGATTGGGGGAGGTGCGCATTGCGGGGACGATAACGTAACGGTTTGCCAATGCCACCATCACCATCAATGCCACCAGCCCGGCTTTAACTAACAACAAGCGTTGATAGGCGGAATCGAGATCGACTGGCCAGCGACCAAGGATGATCAGGCTGTTGATTATGCCCGTGACGATCACCAGCACCACGGCAACATGGCCCCAGCGGGAGAAACGGATCAGGGTGGCGATAGCATCAATACGCCACTGCGGTTGTGGCAAGTAGCGCAGGCAAAGCAACAACGGTAATAGGCTGCCGAACCAGTAGCCTGCCGCTAACAGGTGCAAGGCGTGGTTAACTCGGTGTGCAATTCCCAATATTCCCGCATGCATCGCCGCATGGCCGATAAACGCCATGCTGATCAGTAGCAGTGCCGAGCACAGCGCTAGCGCTTGCCCCCGCTTTGCCGCAGGCAACAGCAAGGCTAACAAGGCCAGCAGGGAAAACCCCAGATGCCAGCGCCAGGCCTCACCAAAGGTGGTGCCCAACACCGCCCACCAAATGCTCAATTGCCAGGTATCCGCCCAGCCATCACCCATCAATCCGGCCTGAATGGCCAGCATCAGCAAGGCGGTTAATGCGGAGATCCAGGTCGCGGCGAGCAGCAGCGGGCGCAAATCGCGGGTGATGAGCGGGGAGAGGCGCTGTGACGACAGGACGGCGGTGAACAGGCTGACGCCAAACATCAGCATCACCGCCGTAAAGTGCACAAAGCGACACAGCACAAACAGGGTCGCCAGAGTCATAGCTTAGTTAACGGTAAAGCTGTACTGACCTTTGGTTTTATGACCGTCAACAGAAACCACGTGCCAGCTGACCTGGTATTTCCCCGCAGCCAGTTCAGCTTCAATCGGTACGTTAACCAGGGTGTTGTTGCTTGGATCCAGATCCAGCTTGCCGGTTTTAACCACGGCGTTATCTGGGCCGGTCACTTTCACACCGCTGAAGTTAGGCTCAATACCTTCGGAGAAATTCAGCGTCAGCACTCTTGGCGCGGAGCTGACGGTGCCGTCTGCCGCCGGAGTCTGTACTTTCAGGTGGGCATGCGCCAGCGCCTGCTGAGAAGACAAGCCGACAAACAGTACAAAAATGGTGGAAAGCAGGCGATAGGATGAACGAATTTTAGCGATCACGGAGGAGTCCTTTATCAATTATGTAGGTGATAAGGGCCAAGACCGGTTACGCGGAGCGATGTTTCCGCAGCCTCAACCCACCACTGTGATTGCGCCACGGGTAAACAGCAGAAGGAGTGGGTAACTCACTGTTATAACTCTCTACCTCCCGGTAGCGTATCGCGTTAAATCATAACGACGGTGAATCGGCAAGTCGAGCACATCACTGATATTTTGCGATCTGGCAGCACGTATCGCTATAGCAGTTCGATAAACACAGGGCAAAAAAAACCGCGTACGGTGAAAAGTACGCGGTTTTCAAATTGATGACAAAAGCGGGTTATCAGGCCTGGCCGTTACCGTTTACTGCCTCAGCACCCATTCTCTTCAGATCTTTATCAATGAAGAACAATGCCTTGCCGCTGTTGCCTACCAGCGCCAACTTGTCCAGCACGGATTTGAACAGCTTCTCTTCTTCGTGCTGTTCGGCAACGTACCATTGCAGGAAGTTGAAGGTTGAGTAGTCTTGTGTGGTCATAGCCACGTGCGCCAGCTCATTGATTTGACGAGTGATCAGTTGCTCATGCTCGTAAGTCTGCTGGAAAACGTCCGCCAGTGATTCAAACTCTACCGGGGGTGCAGAAATGCTGCCGATCAGCGGCAAAGCCCCGGTATCACTGAGGTAATCGAACAGACGCTGCATGTGCTGCATCTCTTCGCGTGAATGTTCTTTAAGGAATGCGGCAGCCCCTTCGAAGCCTTTATCACTGCACCAGGCGCTCATTTGCAAATACAAATTGGCGGAATAGAATTCCAGGTTCAGTTGCTCATTCAGTTTCGTGATCATTGCTTGCGTTAGCATGAGGTTCCCTATTATCTTTGCAGGTCATAAACTTAATTGACCGCATTATGCCTTGATTAACACAAAATAAAAACACTTGATTTACATTCATTTATTTAAAAGTGAATTTACCTATAAATTCAATGCGTTATAAAAAACTCAATTTTACATTAAATTATTATGATAATCATTTTCATCTTTATATTTGCAGGAAGACGAATCATTCTTATTTAACAAAATAAAACAACGTCATTAGGCTTAAACATTATATCACCCTGCTTTTTGTAATGACTCTATACTCAGAGTCTGAAGATGACAGGGATAGGTTGGCTTGAGAAGCTTGCCAAGCGCGGCACGGTAGATTACCTTCTGCGCTGACTTGCCGTTACACACTAGAAGGAGGATCCCATGGGGTACAATCTGGCCGAACTTTCCAAAGACGAGATGGACAAGGTGAACGTTGATCTGGCCGCGTCTGGAGTGGCATTCAAGGAACGCTACAATATGCCGGTGATCCCTGAGATGGTGGAGCGTGAGCAGCCAAAGCATCTGCAGGACTACTTCCGCGAGCGTGTGATGCACTATCGCGTCGAATCACATAAATTCTCTCGTCTGCCTTACGAACCTAAAATGAAGTAGTTGGACGGGCGCAGCATGCTACGCCCCTACCATAAATAACATCACTTGCCCGCAAAACGGTCGGTAGCCAGCATCAGCTGGTGCAAAATACCCGGTTCATCCGTGGAATGCCCTGCCCCTTCGACAATATGCAGTTCAGCCTCAGGCCAAGCCTTGGCCAGATCCCAGGCGTTTTGCACCTGGCAGGCCATATCATAACGGCCATGGACGATCACTGCAGGAATATGACGGATCAGCGGGACGTTGCTCAGCAGTTGGTCATCGCTGTCGAGAAAGCCCTGATGGCTAAAGTAGTGGTTCTCAATACGGGCAAAGGCCAGCGCGAAATCATCTTCGCCAAAGGAGGCGGAAGCACCGCTTGGTAACAGCGTTACCGTTTCCCCTTCCCACACGCTCCACAGTTTGGCAGCCTCAAGCTGCACTTGCAGATCCGGTGAAGTCAGGCGTTGACGGTAGGCAGTAATCACGTCCTTGCGCTCTTCCTCCGAAAGGATAGAGAGCACCCGCTCCCATTTATCCGGGAAGAAGCGGGAAGCGCCGTCTTGATAATACCAACTCAGTTCCTGCTTACGCAGCGTGAAGATCCCCCGCAGCACCATCTCGCTGACGCGTTGCGGATGCGTTTGCGCATAGGCCAGCGCCAGCGTGGAACCCCAGGAGCCACCAAAAACCAGCCATTGGTCCACTCCGGCCATGACACGCAGTCTTTCGAGATCGTCGACCAAGTGCCAGGTGGTGTTATTGTCCAGGCTGGCATGCGGTTTGGAACGGCCACAGCCGCGCTGATCGAACAGCAAAACCTTATAGCGCTGCGGGTCGAACAGCTGGCGATGATAAGGTGCGCTACCACCGCCAGGCCCTCCGTGAATAAATACCGCTGGCTTCCCGTTTGGATTGCCGCTCAGCTCCCAGTAGATCCGGTGCCCATCTCCAGTATCCAGCCAACCGCTGTCATAGGCGGCTAATGGCGGGTACAAACCTCGTAATTGTTCCATGGCGCATGCGTCTCTCTGTGAGTGATACCTTCATCAAAGCCGAAGCCGCTCATCAGGTCAACGGTAAAACGCTAAAACCTCCACCTATACCAACATGTTAGAGCGCGTTTGCTTAAAATGAAGTCGACTTGCTTTTACGCATATGGGGTTCGCGCATTTCTTGTGCGGTTTTGGCTTCAATACTCAGCTCTGCCGTGGGGCGCAATAACAGGCGTGGCAGGCCGATAGGCTCACCCGTTTCAAGACAATAACCAAAATCACCGGTTTCCAGGCGCTGCAGGGCGGCGGCCATCTTGGGCAGCAGGCGGGTTTCCCGATCCAATTGACGGAACAGCAGGCGCAGATCTTCTTCGCGCGCGGCTTTATCCGCTTCGTCACCGCTAATATCGCCGCTGTCGATATCACGTTTCAGCACGTCGATGTGCTGCCAGAGTTTTTGTTGCTCGTCCAATAGGCGTTGGCGGAAAAACGCCCGCTGCTCCGCATTCATGTAATCAGATTCTGGCATCGCCAGCAGTTGTTGCTCGCTTAATAATGTCATGACTGTCATGGCACACTCCGTGTACATAAGTTTGTTATATTATAACATTATTAACACATAAAGGTTAATAATAAATAATCATTGGATAAACAAGGCGTTGACGTTTCCATACCCTTTGCTGCTTGCATATGATGGTCGCTAGGGGGTTAATGGTCCGGCAAGCCACCCAACCATAGGTTAACCAAGAGGCCATCATGAGTAAGGGAATGGACAGCAAGAAAAATGCGAAGAAGAAGCCGTTGAAAACCCCTGCCGAGAAAAAAGCGGAGAAACGTTCCAAAAAAGGACAGGCGTCTACATCTGGTGAGTAAATCAGTTTCTGACCGTAGTTAAACCCGCCGAGGCGGGTTTTTTGTTGCCTGCGAAAAGACAGGTTGGCATCGCAACCCCATATCGTTAAGCTAGGCAGTAGACTTTAGCTGGGAACATCATGATGTTACGTGTAATCGATACTGAAACCTGTGGGCTAGACGGCGGCGTAGTGGAAGTCGCTTCCGTTGACGTGATCGACGGGCAAATCACTAATCCGATGAGCGACCTGATCAGCCCAGACCGGCCTATCGGCCTGGACGCCATGACCATTCACCACATCACCGAGCAGATGGTTGAGGGCAAGCCGCGTATCGCCGTCGCCATTGGGCGTTATCAGGGCAGCCAATATTATGTTGCGCACAACGCCGCCTTTGATCGGGCCATGCTGCCGGAAATGAACGGTGCCTGGATTTGTACCCTCAAGCTGGCACGTACGCTGTACCCAGACATTAAATATGGTAATCAATACCTGCGCTATGCGCTGAATCTGGATGTACAACTGCCGCAGGATACCGCGCTTTATCCACACCGCGCACTGTACGACTGCTACGTCACCGCCGCACTGCTGCAACGCATTGTGCAAGACTCCGGCTGGACGCCAGAACAGATGCTGGAAATCACCGAGCAGCCGGTATTGTTGAAAAAATTCAAGTTTGGCAAATATCGTGGGCAATCTATTGAGCAGGTTGCGCTGGACGATCCTGGCTATCTGCGTTGGATGCTGAAATCCATCGACGATCTCAGCCCGGATATGAAACACACGTTGAAATACTATCTGTTGGGTTAATCAGGCGGGCAGTCTCCTGCCCGCGATGATTTATTCCGCCAGCGCCAGAATAAACGCATATTCCAGCGCAATATCTTCGTAAGCCTTAAAGCGCCCAGACTTGCCGCCGTGGCCGGCATCCATATCGGTATACAGCAGCAGTTGGCGATCGTCGGTTTTCAACTCACGCAGTTTCGCTACCCACTTGGCAGGCTCCCAATATTGCACCTGTGAATCATGCAGCCCGGTGGTGACCAGCATATGCGGATAATCCTGCGCTTTCACCTGGTCGTAAGGGCTGTACTGCAAGATGTAATCGTAATACGCCTTGTCGTTTGGGTTGCCCCACTCGTCATATTCACCGGTGGTGAGCGGGATGGACTCATCCAGCATGGTGGTGACCACGTCCACAAACGGCACCTGAGCCACTACGCCATTGAACAGCTCAGGAGCCTGGTTGACTACCGCGCCCATCAGCAAGCCGCCGGCGCTGCCCCCCATGGCGAACACTCGCTCAGCATCGCCATAACCCTGCTCTACCAGTGCCTTGGTGACGTCGATAAAGTCGTTAAAGGTATTTTGCTTGTTGAACAGCTTACCGTCTTCATACCAGAGCTGCCCCAGCTCGGCACCGCCGCGAATATGCGCCAGCGCGAAGACAAAACCGCGATCCAGCAGGCTGAGGCGGCTGGCACTGAATGCAGGATCCATGCTGCTGCCATAGGAGCCGTAGGCATAGACCATCAGCGGGTTCGTCCCATGTGCGAAGCGGTCAGCACGGTAAACCAAAGATACCGGTACCTCAACGCCGTCACGGGCTTTCACCCACACGCGCTCGCTACGGTAATCTTCCGCCGTGAAGTTTTTCACTTCCTGCTGCTTGAGCAACTCTCGCTCGCCGCTGTCCAGATTCAGCTCATACAGCGTAGTTGGAGTCGTCATGGAAGAATAGCCGTAACGCAGCAGCTCGGTTTCCGGGTCTGGATTGTAAGCCAGCCAGGTGACATAGGTCGGATCGTCAAAAGCGATGCGCTTGTCTTCACCGCTCTGCCAGTGGATTTGGCGCAGCTGGGTCAGCCCGGCGATGCGCTCCTCCACCACCAGCCAGTCACGGAACAGGCTGAACCCTTCGAGCATGACATCGGTGCGCGGGGCAATCAGTTCCTGCCATTGGCTTTCCTCAGCCTGCTCGCTCTGATACAGGCCAAAGTTCTTGCCGTTTCTGTTAGAACGAATGTAGAAATGCTCACGGTAGTGATCGATGGCATATTCGTGATCTTTGCGGCGCGGCGCGAACATCTGCGGCTTGCTGTCTGCACTGTTCGCATCCAGCAGCAGGATCTCCGAGGTGGTGGTGCTGCTGAGGTGGATCAGAATAAAGCGCTCGGAGGTAGTTTTTTCCAGGCTGACGTAGAAAGTGTCATCCTGTTCCTCGTAGATCAGCACGTCCTGCTGCGGATCGCTACCCACCACGTGGCGATAGACCTGATACGGCAGCAATGTCTTGGCGTGTTTACGTACGTAGTAGACGGTGGCGGAGTCATTCGCCCACTCGAAGTTGCCAGAGGTATTTTCCAGCACCTCATCGGCCCAGCTATCGTCGCGTAGGTCCTTGAAACGGATATCGTATTGGCGGCGTGACAGGAAGTCCTCCGCCACGGCCAGGCGCTGGTTGTCCGGGCTGACGTCCAACCCGCCCAGCGTATAGAATTCGTGCCCTTCCGCACGCTGGTTGCCATCGAGCAAGGTGTCCCAAAGCTCGGTAGCCGCTGCAGGCTGGCGCACATACAGCGCATATTCATTACCCGGCTCATAGCGGGTCTGATAGCGGAAACCACGCCTGACGTAAGGCACGGAATGTTCCTGCTGTGGGATGCGCGCGACCATCTCCTGATACAGAGTTTCACGCAGCGCCCGTTGCGGTTTTAGCTGAGCGTCGGTGTAGGCATTTTCAGCCCGCAAATACTCCAATACCTGAGGATCGGTACGTTCGTCATCGCGCAGCCAGTAGTAGTCATCCACACGCGTGTCGCCATGGATAGTGATGGGATAAGGACGTTTTTCTGCCTTGGGAGGTGTCATCATTGCTAAATCATCCGCTTACTTTGATTAAGGCAAGAATGACACGAATTTCACAAGGTTAACAAGCCGCGTAAGTAAATGGGCGCAGCATGTGAACTGACCCCAAGAAGTTGGACGGTTTAAAATTAAGCAACCATCAAAGCCTGCGTTCTGTACTCCACAGGGCTCAGGCCTTTGAGCTTCTGTTTGATACGATGGTTATTGTA
>NZ_JBLJAJ010000006.1:0-226883 GCF_047530005.1 Serratia sp. N21D137 | reverse complement strand
GAGAAGTGTTGATGGTGATACCACGAGCTTTTTCTTCTGGCGCGTTATCGATCTGGTCGAAAGCACGTGCAGAACCACCGTAGGTTTTAGCCAGAACGGTAGTGATTGCAGCGGTCAGGGTAGTTTTACCGTGGTCAACGTGGCCGATAGTACCAACGTTAACGTGCGGTTTGGAACGTTCAAATTTTTCTTTAGACACGGCTATATTCCTTAACTCTTTTGCTCCCCCCTCATGGAGGGAGCACTGATCAATGTGTTAAACCCGAAAGCTTATTTACCACGGGCTTCAATAACGGCCTGAGCGACGTTGTTCGGCGCATCATCGTACTTCAGGAACTCCATGGAGTAAGAAGCACGGCCTTTGGTCAGAGAACGCAGTTGAGTTGCGTATCCAAACATCTCGGACAACGGAACTTCAGCGTGAATCTGAACGCCAGTAGCGTTGGATTCCTGACCTTTCAGTTGACCACGACGACGGCTAAGGTCACCGATGACGTCACCAGTGTTCTCTTCCGGCGTTTCAACTTCGACCTTCATGATAGGCTCAAGCAAAACAGGTTTTGCTTTCTTAAAGCCATCTTTAAAGGCGATAGACGCGGCCAGTTTAAACGCCAATTCGGAGGAGTCAACATCGTGGAAAGAACCGAAATGCAGACGCACACCGAGATCAACTACCGGATAACCGGCCAGTGGACCAGACTTAAGTTGCTCCTGGAGGCCTTTATCAATGGCAGGGATGTATTCCGTTGGGATCACACCGCCTTTAATGTCATTGATGAACTCGTAACCTTTCGGATTTGAGCCCGGCTCCAGTGGGTACATGTCGATAACAACATGACCATACTGACCACGACCACCAGACTGCTTGGCGTGTTTACCTTCGATGTCAGTAACTTTCGCGCGAATCGCTTCACGGTAAGCAACCTGTGGTTTACCCACGTTCGCTTCAACGTTAAATTCACGACGCATACGGTCAACCAGGATATCCAGGTGAAGTTCACCCATACCTGCGATGATGGTCTGACCTGATTCTTCGTCAGTCCATACGCGGAATGATGGGTCTTCCTTCGCCAGACGGCCCAGAGCCAGACCCATTTTTTCCTGGTCAGCTTTGGTTTTTGGTTCTACCGCTACGGAGATTACCGGCTCAGGGAACTCCATACGCTCAAGAATGATCGGGCTAGCAGGATCACACAGCGTATCACCGGTAGTTACGTCTTTCAGACCGATTGCTGCAGCGATGTCGCCTGCACGAACTTCTTTAATCTCTTCACGCTTGTTAGCGTGCATCTGAACGATACGGCCCAGACGCTCACGCGCGGCCTTAACGGAGTTCAGAACTGTGTCACCGGAGTTAACAACGCCAGAGTACACACGGAAGAACGTCAGGTTACCCACGAATGGATCGGTAGCGATTTTGAACGCCAGTGCAGAGAACGGCTCTGAGTCGTCAGAATGACGCACAGCCGGGGTATCTTTACCGTCGTCCAGAATACCGTTGATAGCTTCAACGTCATTTGGCGCTGGCAGGTATTCGATAACCGCATCCAGCATTGCCTGTACGCCTTTGTTTTTAAAGGCAGAACCACAGGTTACCAGAATCACTTCGTTGTTCAGCACGCGCTGACGCAGAGCTTTCTTGATTTCTTCCTCGGTCAGCTCTTCGCCGCCCAGGTATTTGTCCATCAGCTCATCTGAGGCTTCAGCAGCAGACTCAACCAGATTCTGGTGCCATTCAGCAGCCAGTTCTTGCATGTCAGCTGGGATCTCTTCGTATTCGAAGGTCACGCCTGCATCAGCTTCGTTCCAGTTGATGGCTTTCATTTTCACCAGGTCAACAACACCGGTGAATTTCTCTTCTGCGCCAATTGCCAGCTGCAATGGAACCGGGTTTGCGCCCAGACGAGATTTAAGCTGACCAACAACTTTCAAGAAGTTGGCACCCATACGGTCCATTTTGTTAACGAACGCGATGCGTGGCACTTTATATTTGTTAGCCTGACGCCATACGGTCTCAGACTGTGGCTGAACACCACCAACAGCACAGTAAACCATTACCGCGCCATCAAGCACACGCATGGAACGTTCTACTTCGATGGTGAAGTCAACGTGCCCTGGGGTGTCGATGATGTTTACACGGTGCGGCTCAAACTGCTTGGCCATACCAGACCAGAAAGCAGTTGTCGCTGCAGAAGTAATGGTAATACCACGCTCCTGCTCTTGTTCCATCCAGTCCATGGTGGCGGCGCCGTCATGAACTTCACCGATTTTGTGGTTTACACCGGTGTAGAACAGGATACGTTCGGTAGTTGTGGTCTTACCGGCGTCGATGTGAGCACTGATACCGATATTACGGTAGCGCTCAATGGGTGTTGTACGAGCCATTTGATTCCTCTATTGCCTTAGGCGGTTCGGTGAAACCAAGCGGGTTGGCTTCTTGAAGCGCCCACTTGGTTAGCATAACTACTGCGTGGATTACCAGCGGTAGTGGGCGAACGCCTTGTTGGCTTCTGCCATACGGTGAACGTCTTCACGCTTCTTAACAGCAGAACCTTTGTTCTCTGCTGCATCAGACAGTTCGTTCGCCAGGCGCAGAGCCATGGATTTATCACCACGTTTACGAGCTGCATCAACGATCCAACGCATTGCCAGGGCATTACGACGAACCGGACGAACTTCAACTGGTACCTGGTAAGTAGAACCACCAACGCGGCGAGACTTAACTTCTACAGTCGGGCGCACGTTGTCGAGAGCGACTTCGAAAGCTTCCAGGTGACCTTTACCAGAACGCTGAGCCAGGGTCTCCAGCGCGGTATAGACGATTGCTTCTGCAGTAGATTTCTTACCATCTACCATCAGAATGTTTACAAATTTAGCCAACAGCTCGGATCCGAACTTAGGATCTGGCAGGATTTTACGTTGGCCTATTACGCGACGACGTGGCATGGAAATACTCCGTTGAAAATTTCAGGATTGTCCAAAACTCTACGAGTTTATTTTGACATTAAAATGTTTGGCCTTACTTAACGGAGAACCATTAAGCCTTTGGCTTCTTCACGCCGTACTTGGAACGAGCTTGCTTACGGTCTTTAACGCCGGAGCAGTCAAGTGCACCACGAACGGTGTGGTAACGCACACCTGGCAAGTCTTTAACACGACCGCCACGGATCAGGATTACGGAGTGTTCCTGCAGGTTGTGGCCTTCGCCACCGATGTAAGAACTCACTTCGAAACCGTTAGTCAAACGCACACGGCAAACTTTACGCAGTGCGGAGTTTGGTTTTTTCGGGGTGGTGGTATATACGCGAGTACATACACCACGTTTCTGCGGGCAGGCTTCCAGCGCTGGAACGTTGCTTTTAGCAGCCTTCACAGAGCGTGGTTTGCGAACCAGCTGATTAATCGTAGTCATTAAAAAAAGCTCCTGGGTTTTGCTTCGTTTTTTGCTTCGTAAACATGTGATAAATCCCCCGTATGCACTTTTGGCACAGTACGAGGACGCAGAATTTTATGGCTGACTGGTAGAGGTGTCAAGAAATATACAACATCACCCGCATTACCATGCCATTTGGCTGTGGTGTTTCTCGGTTAACACAACGAAGTCAGTATAACCGATTAGCGTGATTTTGGGTGAAAAATGAACAGACAGGCCTCTGGCTTCCAGATCGTCCTGCAGCGCATAAAGGGATATGGGGGCATTGAGCAATAAATCAAGGCTGGCGCTACCGGCCAGGCCGGCCAGTACGCCGTCTTGCAACAACAGCAGAGCATCACCTTCTCTGGTGAGCCTTAACAACGCAGGCAGGTCGCAACGCGTTGGGGAATGGCTGAGGGTATACAGCATCAAAGTATCCTAGAAAGTCATGACCACATCGTAAGCAGCCAGTTTCTGGCACAGAGTATCTGGCGGCAGAGTTTCGGCCTTCAGCACCCAGTCGGTGACCTGTTGCAGACCACGCTCCTGGACGGCCGTTGCGCAGAGATAGCAGTTTTCAACGTCATACAGCGGCAATACGCCAAAGGTGGCGATGTAATTGCGGGCCAGGATCTTTTCGGGTTGTTGGCCCGGCAGCAGTTGCAACACGCCATCGCCGACAAAAAATACGCCGATATCCTCGCTCAGTGCCGACGTCGCCAGTACCGCATCCAGCCCTTCTCTGCCAGCCGCACTGCCATGTGGCCCTTGGGTAAATACAAACGCAACTCGCTTCATTCTGCTCACTTAAAACTGTACCAGGCGATCGTTGCTCAGCGCCGCTTCGGCCAATGAGCCCAAACCGCTGAGGGTAAACCCCGGCTGCAGGTTGGCAGCCACCAACGCCAACTGTGCGGCTTCTTGCTCATCGGTCACGCCACGGCGCAAAGCTGCCGCCACACAGACATTAAGCTCCACGCCATGTTGCTGCGCCAGAGCCACCCACGCCCGCACCAGATCGAATTCATCGCTGGCCGGAGAGGTCAGTTGGTTGGCATTCAGCACCCCTTCACGATAGAAAAAAACGCTGGTAATGCGGTGGCCTGCCGCCAACAGGGCCTGGGCGAATTGCCAGGCGCTGCTCGCTTGCTGAGTACCATAAGCCGGGCCGGTGACCAATAGGCAGTAGTTAAGCATCAGCGCTCATTGCCCAGCAAATCGCCACTCTTGAACTGGCGGATATACAGGTAGACGGTATGCTTGGAGATATTCAGGCGATCGGCAACCTGATTGATCGCGTCTTTGATATCAAAAATGCCTTTCTCGTACAGGTTGAGTACGATCTGGCGATTTTTGGCGTTATTGGACACGTTGCGATCGGCATTCACCTCTTCGATGGTGAACTCCAACGTCTGCGCCACCAGATCGTCAACCGAGGAGGCGAAGTTGACCGAGGAAGCCACCTCCTGCGTTTCCGGCGGCATAAAGGTCTGGATAATCTGCGAGAACGGCACATCGAGATTCATGTTGATACACAGCAGGCCGATCACCCGCTGTTCGCGATTGCGGATGGCAATCGTTACCGACTTCATCAACACGCCACTTTTGGCCCGGGTGAAATAGGCTTTGGAGACGCTGCTGTCATCGCCCGCCATATCATGCAGCATACGCAGTGCCAGATCGGTGATCGGCGAACCGATTTTACGCCCGGTGTGTTCACCATTGGCAATACGCACGGCGGAGCATTTCAGATCCTCCAGGGAGTGCAGCACGATTTCGCAGTGCCCACCAATCAGCATCGCCAGCCCATCGACCACGGCTTCATACGACTTCAGGATTTCATGGTCCGTCTGACTAAACGGACGCTCATTCAGCAAATCAAGTTCGCTGGCTTCGCTGGATAAAAGCGAATTTGACATCGAAGATACCACCTACATAGATCGCCTGTGCCAGGGGACGCAACTAAAACGGCTCGTGCAGGAGACAATCGCTGCCGGGAGCAGTTTTAGGTACACGCCCTAAGGGGCAGGCGCATGATTCATAAGTTCAGACCCAGAGTCTAGCAAAACGGTCAGATGCTGGTTCTTACATTTGCGCGTGATATTGACGTTAAGCCCGATGCCCGGCAGGCGTCAAGCGATCAGTAAAAACAGGGGGTAAAGTTGCAGGATATTTTGCATTCTTGGTACGCAGAAATGAAAACCGCCGCGAAGGACATTCGCGGCGGTTGGGAAATCTCAGACTTATTTGGCTTTAGCGTCTGCAGCAGCTTCGTCAGCCGCTTTTTCTGTTTTGTCATCAGCCTTGGCTGCTGGTTTCACATCCAGCAGTTCAACGTCAAACACCAGCGTGGAGTTGGCAGGGATCCCTGGAACGCCATTTTTACCATAGGCCAGTGCCGGTGGGATAACCAGTTTGATCTTGCCGCCTTTCTTGATGTGCTTCAGGCCTTCGGTCCAGCCTGGGATCACGCCGTCCAGACGGAATGACAATGGCTCGCCGCGATCGTAGGAGTTGTCAAATACGGTGCCGTCGGTCAGGGTACCTTTGTAGTTTACCACTACGGTATCGCTGTCTTTCGGTGCTTCACCGGTCCCTTCTTTCTCTACTTTGTACAGCAGACCAGATTCGGTTTTCTTCGCGCCTTTTTCTTTGGCGAAGGTTTCAGCGTATTTAACGCCTTTCGCTTCGTTTTCTTTCGCGTCCTGCTCCATCTTCGCCTGAGCGGAAGCCTTCACGCGCACTTCAAAACCTTGCAGGGTTTTTTCGATGTCAGAGTCATTCAGCTTGCTCTGCTTGGCAAACGCGTCCTTAACAGCCCCGAGCATCACGTCTTTGTCCAGCTTGATGCCCAGCTTTTCCTGTTCATCCAGCGAGTTTTCCATGTAGCGGCCGAGTTGAACACCCAGTGCGTAAGCAACCTGCTCATCGTCATTCTTGAACTTGCCAGTGCTTGGTGCTTCTGCAGGTTTAGCCGCTTCAGCAGCAGGCGCAACCTCACCGGTAGTGGTAACGGTAGCAGCATCAGCAGGTTTGGCCGCATCGGCTGCCATAACTTGGGTCGCATTCAGAGCAAGCGCCATAGTGGTTGCCAGAAGCGTGACTTTAAACAAAGATTTCATCCATTTCTCCAGTGTCTGAAGCGGTGCCTCAAACCATCATTAAGTAAGTTAACCGGGCTACTATAGCTGCCTGAAACAAAACAAAACAGTCACACAGGTAACCAATCGAGTCAAGATGTGACCTCATATTGGTAGCAAAGTTCAAGAAAAATAATTATCGCATTGATAATTAACACCTTTATTTGACGGCCTTGCGAGTTGAATTGCCCGCCTTGCAGCAGTGATAAACCGCTTGCCGAAATTGGCAGGCACAAAGCCGAGCGCTACTGATAACATAGTGCCAGAATCCCGGATTTAACAGTGCCAGAGGTAATATCATGCACGAGAAAAACTACGACAGCCTGCTGCAGCGGTTGGAAGAGATGGAAAGCCGCCAGGCCTTTCAGGAAGTGACGATTGAGGAACTCAATCAAACCGTGGTACAGCATCAGCTTGAAATGCTGAAGATACAAGAACATCTGCGGCTGCTGACCGACAAACTGCGTGCCAGCCAACCTTCGATGATCGCCTCGCAGGCGGAAGAGACACCTCCCCCGCATTACTAAAAAAGGCCGCCGAAGCGACCTTTTGTTGCAGTTACAGCACCAGGATTAGTGGCAGCCGCAACCACCGTTGCCACCACAGCCGCCTTTCTTGCCGTGGTCATGATCGTGGTCGTGATCGTGGCCATGACCGCCACAGCAGCCGTCACCGTGTTCATGGTGATGATCGTGCTCACCGTGAACGTGGCCGTGGGCCAGTTCTTCTTCGGTCGCTTCACGCAGCGCCACAACTTCTACGTGGAAGTTCAGGTCTTGGCCAGCCAGCATGTGGTTACCATCAACCACTACGTGGTCACCATCAACTTCGGTGATTTCAACCGGAACCGGGCCCTGATCGGTATCAGCCAGGAAGCGCATGCCTACCTGCAGTTCATCAACGCCCATAAAGACGTCTTTAGGAACGCGCTGCACCAGGTTTTCATCGTAGTTGCCGTAAGCTTCGTTAGCGGCGACATGAACGTCGAAACGATCACCAGCTTCGTGACCTTCGAGTGCTTTTTCCAGACCTGCGATCAGAGAGCCATGCCCGTGCAGATAGTCCAACGGTGCACTCACCGGAGACTCATCAACCAAAACACCGTCTTCTGTACGTACTTGGTAAGCCAGGCTGACCACCAAGTCTTTTGTTACTTTCATGATATCTCCTACCGTTGGAAACTAAATCGGTGGAGATTGTAGCGGAAATCTCCAGCGCTGTACCCTTCAGCATAAAAAATCACGGCAGATAACGCTACTCTGGGTGAAAAATACCGATCACCTGCTCCTGCGGGCGAACGTGTTTTTCCACCTGTTGCTCGGTCTGGCGCTGATGGTGGCCACACTTGACACACTCCACTACTTCAACCTGGTCTTCACGCCAAACCGCCAGCGTATCCATAGCGTTACAGCTTGGGCAAACCGCCCCGGCGATAAATCTTTTACGAGTTGCAGACATCATTGTGCTCCGAATTATTCGTATTCATCATCCCAGCCGTCGAACTGCCGTTTTTCTTTTTGCATTTCGCGGTGGAAAAGTTCTTCCAGCTCGCGCCGGGCTTCTTTCACGCGGGAAATCTGAGCCACGTCCCCCAGATGCGGTGGCATCAATTCACGCAGCATGCGCATATCCAGACGGCGAAAATGCTGCTGAGCGCGATAAGCCTGATGCGGGTGCATCCCCAACTCCGTTAACGCCTTGCGCCCTAGCTCCAGGGCGCTGGAGAAGGTTTCACGACTAAACTGTTTTACGCCAGCCTGCAACAACTCGTGCGCCTCCACACGCCCCCGCGCCCGCGCCAAAATGGACAGGTTGGGGAAGTGCTGCTGGCACAGATGGACGATGGCCATGGTATCTTCCGGCTCATTACAGGTAATGACGATAGATTTGGCCTTTGCCGCACCGGCTGCCCGCAGCAACTCCAGTTCCGTGGCATCTCCGTAGTAAACCTTGTAACCGTATCGGCGCAATACGCCAACCGCGCTAACGTCCCGCTCAAGCACGGTGATACGCTTCTTATTAGCCATCAGTAAGCGGCCAATCACCTGCCCGAAGCGGCCGAAACCGACGATAATGACCTGCGGATCGTCATCTGCCACGTAGGGCGCCTCTTCATCCTCATCTTTGGCGTTATAGCGGCGGGCCAGAATGCGATCGATAATCTGCATCAGCAGCGGCGTGGTCATCATTGAGAGCGTCACCACGACCAACAGCAAGGCCAGTTGATCGTCGTCGAAAATATGCTGCGTCGAAGCCGCCGAGAACAGCACGAAGGCAAACTCACCGCCTTGGCTCAGCACCCCGGAAAATTGCAGACGTACCGAGCGCCGCAGGCCAAAGATACGCGCCAGCGAGTACAACACACCCGATTTCACCGCCACCAGGATCACCACGCCCAGCAGTACTTCCAGCAGATGGGTATACAACACCCCCATATTCAGCGCCATGCCTACCGAGATGAAGAACAACCCAAGCAGCAGCCCTTTGAAAGGCTCTATGGCGATTTCCAGTTCATGGCGATATTCGCTCTCTGCCAGCAGCACCCCGGCGATAAAGGTCCCCAATGCCATCGACAGGCCAAGGGCATCCATAAACAGCGCAGCCCCCAGCACCACCAACAGCGCGGCGGCGGTAAATATTTCACGCACCCCAGATGAGGCGATATAACGGAATAACGGGCGTAACAGGAAGCGCCCCCCGATCAGCATGCCGCCGAAGGCCGCGACCTTCATGGCGATTTTCGCCCAATCGTCGCTGGTACCTGCGCCCCCGGCCAGGATCGGGATCAACGCCAGCGCCGGGATCACCGCCATATCCTGAAACAGCAGCACTGAGAAGCCTAACTGCCCCCCTTCGTTGCGGTTCATGCCTTTTTCACGCATCAGTTGCAGCGCCATGGCTGTCGATGACATGGCTAGACCAATGCCACCTATCACCGCCGCCTGCCAGGCAAAATGGCTGAAGTAAAGCAGCGCACCGAGCACGGCCGCCGTGACCAATACCTGCCCGGCACCGACACCAAAGATCGAGCGACGCAGTTCCCACAGTTTGGCCGGGTTCAGTTCCAGCCCGATGATAAACATCAGGAACACCACGCCCAACTCGGAGAAGTGCAGAATTTCATCCACATCCCGGATGAATCCCAATCCCCACGGGCCAATGGCAATACCGGCGATCAGATAGCCTAAAACAGCTCCGATCCCAAGACGGCGGGCGATCGGCACCGTCAACACCGCAGCAAACAGGAACAGCAATATGGCGGTTAATAGCGAGGAACCTTCCATCAGTGCCTCCCGGTGTGCGGCAACGGGTTACGCAGCCAGTCGCCATAAGCGCTGGCGTGACTGCTCAGCACTTCCGGTTTCTGACGGCGCGCCCAGTAAACGATCATCGGCGTCAGCCAGTGCATATGGCACATGGCCGCGGTCAGCTCAAAAGGGCGCAGAATATCCTCGATCGCATAACGATTGTAACCGCCAGTGCGATAGGCACCTTCCGGTTCCCCAGTGGTGATCACCGAACGCCAGTATTTGCCCGCCAGCGCATTACCGCCGATACCACTGGCAAACCCGCGGGACAGCACACGGTCCAGCCATTCTTTCAGCAACGCCGGGCAGCTATAGGTATATAAGGGGTGTTGGAAAACGATGACCTGATGGTCGCGGAGCAGTTGTTGTTCGTGATGGATATCAATAAAGAAATCCGGATAGTTCGCGTATAAATCGTGCACGGTAACATGTTCCAACTGCTGTGCCGGTTGTAACAAAACCCGGTTCGCTACCGAGTCCTGGGATTCCGGATGGGCATACAGCAGCAAAACCTTCGGCGGCTGTGACATCATTCCCCTCCAAAGCGTCGTCAGGGTGGCGGATTTCCGTTACCATGCAACGCAAAGACTAATAATAGGACTGCTACGCGTCCTGTTAACGTAAACTCAATTCAATTTAACATACTCTGAACAAACGGCGCTTTATGATTGTTTTCTCCTCGCTACAAATCCGACGCGGCACCCGCGTCCTGTTGGACAACGCCACGGCGACGGTTAATCCAGGTCAGAAGGTCGGCCTGGTGGGTAAGAACGGCTGTGGGAAATCCACGCTGCTGGCCCTGTTGAAAGGTGAGATCGCCGCAGACGGTGGTAGCTACACCTTTCCAAACAACTGGGCGCTGGCCTGGGTGAATCAGGAAACACCGGCACTGGAAGTGCCTGCCATTGAGTATGTTATCGATGGCGATCGGGAATTCCGCCAGTTGGAAGCCGAATTACAGGTGGCAAACGATAACAACGACGGCCACGCCATCGCCACGCTGCACGGCAAGCTCGATGCTCTGGATGCCTGGACCATCCGTTCCCGTGCCGCCAGCCTGTTGCACGGCTTAGGCTTTTCCAACGAACAGCTGCAAAGCCCGGTGCGTGCCTTCTCCGGCGGATGGCGCATGCGCCTCAACCTGGCTCAGGCTTTGGTTTGCCGTTCCGATCTGCTGTTGCTGGACGAACCCACCAACCACTTGGATTTGGACGCGGTGATCTGGCTGGAACGCTGGCTGAAAAGCTATCAGGGTACCCTGGTGCTGATTTCGCATGACCGTGATTTCCTCGACCCTATCGTCGACAAGATCCTGCATATCGAAAATGAGACCATCAACGAATACACTGGCAACTATTCCTCCTTCGAACGCCAGCGCGTCACCAAACTGGCGCAGCAGCAATCTCTGTATCAGAGCCAACAGGAAAAAGTGGCGCATCTGCAAAGTTATATTGACCGTTTCCGTGCTCAGGCCACCAAGGCCAAACAGGCACAGAGCCGCATCAAGATGCTGGAGCGGATGGAGCTGATTGCCCCTGCGCACGTCGATAACCCGTTCACGTTTAGCTTCCGCCAACCCGAAAGCCTGCCGAATCCATTGCTGCGGATGGAAAAAGTCAGCGCAGGCTATGGCGACAAAGTGATCTTGCAGTCAATCAAGCTCAACCTGGTGCCCGGCTCACGTATTGGCCTGTTGGGGCGTAACGGTGCCGGTAAATCAACGCTGATCAAAATGCTGGCCGGTACACTGGAGCCGCTCAGCGGAGAGATCGGGCTGGCAAAGGGCATCAAACTGGGTTACTTCGCCCAGCATCAGTTGGAGTTCCTGCGCGCCGATGAGTCGCCACTGCAGCATCTGAGCCGCATCGCCCCTCGCGTGTTAGAACAGCAGTTACGCGATTATCTTGGCGGCTTCGGCTTCCAGGGCGATAAGGTCACCGAAATCACCGAACGTTTCTCCGGCGGTGAAAAGGCACGGCTGGTGCTGGCGCTGATCGTCTGGCAGCGCCCTAACCTGCTGCTGCTCGATGAACCGACCAACCACCTGGATCTGGATATGCGCCAGGCGTTGACTGAAGCGCTGATCGATTTCGAGGGGGCGTTGGTGGTGGTTTCGCACGACCGTCACCTTTTGCGTTCTACCACCGACGATCTGTATCTGGTGCACGACGGCCAGGTGGAACAGTTCGAGGGCGATCTGGACGATTACCAGCAGTGGCTTAGCGATCTGCAAAAGCAGCAGGCACAGCAGGATGCCGCACCAAAGCAGGATAACGGCAACAGCGCCCAGGCGCGTAAAGACCAAAAGCGCCGTGAAGCCGAATTCCGTACGCAAACCCAACCACTGCGTAAGCAGATCGCCAAGCTGGAACAACAGATGGATAAGCTGGGTGCAGAATTGGCCGCGGTGGAAGAACAGCTGGCAGACTCGGCGCTGTACGACATCAGCCGTAAAGCCGATCTGACCGCCTGCCTGCAAAAGCAAAGCCAGGCCAAGTCCGCTCTGGAAGAAACGGAAATGACCTGGCTGGATGCCCAGGAACAGCTGGAAAATCTGACCCAGGCGTTTGAGTCGGAGAGTTAATCATAGTTGCCCCTTTTCTACTGAGAGGGGGCAACCTTTATCTGTAGCAGGCAATGCGCTGGCGGATCTGTTCCAGTGAGTCCTGGTTATAGAGTTTGCCATCCAGGAAGCGCGTTTTCAGTTCACCCTGCTGCTCCTGCTGCCAGTCCTGATTATCCAGCAGTTGATATTCTCCTTCCCCATCGCGGATCACCCGCAACAAACCGCGTGCAGATTGTTTCAGGCCGCTGTCGGTCTTCGGTTGTTTGAAGATGGGACGCCCCACCCCGTTCACCTCACCGTAGGTGGCCTTCATCGCGAAACCAAAGGTATCGCGGGTATTATACTGATAAGTAAAGGAACCCACGCCAAACACTACGTTAGAGCTGGCAAAACCTTTCGCTTCCAGGCGTTGCAGGATTTCCTGGGCGCGTTCCAGAGTAATGGAGTCGCCATAAATCAGCCCGACATGGGGATCCAACACTTTGTAGCCCTTGCTGTTAACCGTGCCACCAAAGATTTCCCACAACACTTCCACCGAGCCTTTCTCTTCGGCGCTGCGTTGCGCACTGCGATCGCTGTCGTTACCGGTTCCACAAAGAATAGCCACCGGATCGCCACTGTCTGGGCGGAAGACCACCCTGCCATCGCGCGCCATGATTTTGCTGTGCAACTCACGGGTAAACTCCGTTAGCACCTGCCAGTAATCCCAGGTATCCGACACGATGGAAACCAATCCATTTGGGTAGAGATCTTCAATCAAACGGCGGAACGTTTCGATCTCCGTTGCCTGCTCTCCCATGCACATCACGCTATGTTCGGTGGCGGGGATGCTGCCAGCCACGAAGTAATCTTCTACGGTTGGATAATACCTCTGTGCGTACAGCACCGCCGGAATGTTGTCGGTGCCCTTGAAGCTGAGCAAATGCCCGGTACCGGCCTGCGCGACATCATGCATCCCTGACATGCCGCGGAAGGAAAAATCGTGGCATTGGAAATCCAGATGCGCCAGGTCATCGCAGGTTTTATCCGCCCACATCTGGCAGATCTTGCGATAATGATGGGCAATGGTGGCATTGGTGGAAGCCTTCCACAGTTCGGCCGAGATCACCGTTTCCAGGTAGTTGACCAGCCAGAAGAACTCCTCACGCGTATTGGTAATGGTCAGCACTGGTACCTTCATCCTCACCTTGCTGCCTTCGTCCAACCCTTTGATATGCAGCGGTAGATAACCCAACCGATGCAGGGCGCGAATATGCTCCACGCAGACCCGGTCCTGACCAATGTAGCTATCCATCAGCGTTTTATATTCCCCCACTACCTGCTCCTCCGGTTGGGCAAAGAATTGCTGATTAAATAAATCCACCATGAACCACTGCAAAAACCCCTGTAAACCAAAGAACACCAGTTGGCCGTCTGGCAGCGGGGAGGCAAAGAACCGATCGCTGCGCGGCGTAAAGTTGGAATAGATCCGCGTAGTACCCAGCGGATATTGCTCACGGTGTGACACTTTGTAGCCATCAATCGCCAGAATAGGATTGGTTAACATAGTCGGTTCCTTAGTGAGCGTAGATACGCGCAATATCAATCAGTTCAACACGTTGCTCAGCGAGTTCCGCCGCAGCATAGGAAGTGGTGGTATAGATGTTATCAATGCCTTGATTCAGCAAAGCCGCGGTACCTTTGGAAAATACCCCGTGGGTGACATATAGGCTGACCGTACGTGCCCCCGCCTGGCGTAACACCTGGGCCGAGCCGATAAAGGTGCCGCCACCGTCGCACAGGTCATCCACAATCAGCACATCTTTGCCCTGCACATCACCAGCCAGCAGTTCAAAGCCCGTCAGTTCGCCACTGAACACGTTCCGGTGTTTGGTCAGGATGCCGTATTGCGCGATGCCAAAGTGGGCCGCTACCGCGTGAATTTTTTTCAGCGCTCCGGCATCCGGTGCCACCAGGAACAGCTGCTGCTGGGTCAGTAAACTGGTCAGTCTGCTGCTGTGCTGCATGCACTGTTGCTGAGTGATGATGTGCATGTTGTCGATCACAGCGGCAGCTACTTCACTGTGTGGATCCAGCACCGTCACACGGTCAAACGCCAAGGTGTTGAGTAATTGGCCGAAAACCTTGAGCGCAAAGCTATCGCCGGAGGCCATATGGCGATCCTGGCGGGCGTAGGGCAGATAAGGCAGCTCAAGCAGGCTTTCTTTGATCAGAAACTGGTGGCGTACCGCCTGCGTCAACTGTGCCAACAGCATGAAGTCATCCATGCTGCGCATTGCGCTGGCACGAATACGCATCTGCGAAGTCCCCGTTGTTTCAGGCTGTGCAAACCGGACATACACCGCCCCATCGGGAAACTGTCCGGTTGTCACCTTCACTTCAATGTCGTTCAAAAACAACTGCAGTTGTGCGCTCATATTCTTCCCTCCATCAATTATTGTCCCTGGGACACTTATATAATTGTCCAAGAGACACTTATTGGCAAGCAAAAAAATGTCTTAATCGCAGCAAATTCGCTTAACCATTTGTTTATTTGAGCTTTTAATAATTATCATTAGCCGGCAGCTATTGTTATATTGTCCCAAAGACCTTTTTAGCCGAGCGCCAGCATGACCACCCAAGCCGAGTACCTGAAAAACTACGATCCGCGCCTCTTCCCCTCACCGCTTGTCACCGTCGACAGCGTGCTGTTTACCGTGCACGGCGGGAAACTGTGCGTGCTGTTGGCCAAGCGCGCTAATCACCCTTTCCTCAATCAATGGGGATTGCCCGGAGGGTTTATCGATTTGCAGCGCGACACCTCAACGCAAGCGACGGCCGAACGTAAACTGAGGGAAAAAACCGGTGTGGTACCGCCCTATCTGGCGCAGTTGGCCAGTTTTTCTGGCCCGGAAAGGGATCCGCGTGGCTGGAGCCTGACCACGGTCTACTTTGCTCTGATCGCCCATGCCGATTGCCAGCCGCATATCGCCGACGTGAATGACGTCGCCTGGGTGCCATTGGACAACCTGCAAACACAGCAGTTAGCTTTCGACCATCAAACGATCGTGGAAGCGGCACTTCAGCGGCTACGGCAAAAAACGGCTTACTCCATGCTGCCGGTCTATTGCCTGCCAGCGGAGTTCACGCTTTCCCAATTGCAGGAAGTGATTGAGATCATTTTGTCGCATACGGTGCAGCGCAAAAGCCTGATGCGGCGTTTTGACGCTTCGGAAATGTTTGAGGAAACCGGCGAGAGAGTGGCAACAGGCGCACGCAAGGCACGCCTGTACCGCAGGAAAGCGGGGGTAGATATGAGAAACTTTTCCAGAAACCTGATGGTGGAGTGATCCTCAGGCGCGATAGAACGGCTTATCCCCCAAAATGGTCGCACGGTGCATAATGCGCCGCTGCGGCAGGTAATCCGCATTGGCGTAATGCTGCGTCACCCGGTTATCCCAGATGGCAATATCATTGGCCTGCCAGCGCCAGCGCACCTGAAACTCCGGCTTGGTGATATGCGCAAACAGGAAGTTCAGCAGAGCATCACTCTCCTTCGCCGCCAGATCGACAATCCGCGTAGTAAATCCTTCATTAACGAACAGCGCCTGCTTGCCGGTCACCGGATGGGTGCGGATCACCGGATGCAATAACGGTGGGCTTTTCTGCACGGCCAACTGCCAGCGCTGATGCTCTTCCTCGCTGCCACGATGTTTATATTCGGGGAACGACTTGGTGAAGTCATGCTCTGCCTGCAACCCGACCAACAACTTTTTCAGCGGTGAGGACAACGCCTCATACGCGGCAATCCCGCTGGCCCACAGCGTGTCGCCACCGGTAGTCGGCAGCTGCTTGGCGGCTAAAATCGCCCCCTGCGGCGGGTTTTCGATAAAGGTGACGTCGGTATGCCAGTTGTCGTTATCCGGCGGATTATCGTCATGGGTATCCAGCACGATGATCTCCTCCACATCGGGAGCATGCGGATACACCGGGTGAATATGCAGATCGCCGAAACGCCCAGCCAGCTCGCGCTGTTGTAATGGCGTAATGGGCTGATCGCGCAGGAACAGCACCTGATGCTTGAGCAAAGCATGGTAAAGCTGTTCAAACTGGCCGTCGCCCAATGGCCGCGCCAGATTGACGTTTTCCACCAGCGCGCCGATATAAGGCCCCAACGGGGTAATTGCTAAACGTTCGTTCATTGCTGTACTCCATGCCAGGGGGTCAAACGGCGCTGTAAGGCACGCAGCCCCAGCTCCAGACCAAATGCAATTATCGCAATCACGCTGATACCGGCGATGACCACGTCGGTCGCCAAAAACTCACCGGCGGACTGCACCATAAATCCCAGACCGCGCGTGGCAGCAATCAGTTCAGCGGCCACCAGCGTAGACCAGCCGACGCCCAGGCCAATACGGATGCCGGTCAGAATTTCCGCAAGCGCGCTGGGCAACACCACAAAGCGCAGCAGTTGCCAGCGGTTGGCCCCCAAAGCTTGTGCAGCACGAATGCGCACCTGCGCTACGCTGCGTACACCTGCCACGGTCGAAAGCGTCACCGGGGCAAAAATCGCTAGGTAGATCAGCAGGATTTTCGAGATTTCACCGATGCCAAACCAGATCACCATCAGCGGCAGATAGGCCAGCGGCGGCACCGGACGATAAATTTCAATCAGGGGATCAAGCAGGCCGCGCACGGTCTCACTCAGCCCCATCGCAATGCCCACCGGGACGCCGATGACCACAGCAGCCAGTAATGCCACCAGGATCCGCCCAAGACTCGCGGCCAGGTGCTGCCATAGCGTGGCATCCATAAAGCCTTGTGGGCTGGCAATGACCACCAACTGATGCAATACCTGCTGCGGTGCGGGCAGAAATAACGGGCTGATCAGCTGCAAGGTAGTTACTGCCCACCAAACCGCCAACACCACCAGCAAGGTTGCCGTGCTCAGCTTGAGGCTGCGCGGCAGCGTGAAACGAGATTGGCGCACCGCTGTCGGTACTGCGGCTTTAAGAACAGAATGCAGGCTCATAGCAAGGCCTCGCGCTGTTGGAACACCCGGCCCAGCACGTATTCACGCAGGGCGATAAACTCAGGATCGGACTTGATGGCGCGGCAAGCCTCTCCGGCGGCATAGCGCTGGCCAAAATTCAGCGATAAACGCTCCACCACCTGCCCAGGACCAGGAGAAAGCAGTAACAACTCGCTGGCCAGGAATACCGCTTCTTCGATGTCATGGGTGATCAACAGCACCTGCTTGCCGGTATCACGCCAAATATTTAACAGCAGTTCCTGCATCTGTTCGCGAGTGAATGCGTCCAGTGCCCCGAAAGGCTCATCCAGCAGCAACAGCCGAGGGTCGGCAGCCAAGGCGCGGGCAATGCCCACCCGCTGACGCATCCCACCGGACAGTTGCCAGATGAAGTGTTGTTCATAGCCGGTCAGCCCAACGCGTTGCAACATCTGCTGCGCTACCTTGCGACGTTGTGGCTTGGCCACACCGGCCAGTTGCAAGCCAAACTCCACGTTATCCACCACGTTGCGCCACGGCAGTAAGCCTTCGTGCTGGAAGACCACGCCCCGCTCGGCACCTGGGCCTTTGATGGGGACATCATCCAGCGTAATGCTGCCTGCCGTTGGCTCAATAAACCCGGCGATCAAATTCAGCAGCGTGGTCTTGCCGCAGCCAGAAGGCCCTAACACCACCACCAGTTGCCCTCTGGCTATCTGGAAAGATACATCGCGCAGCGCCGCACGCCCCTGATAATCGGCCGAAAGATGGTTAACGTTTAGCATGGCGGACCCCTTACGACTGCGGCGCAGCCTGCAGTTGTTTGACAAAACGGTCGGTCACATAGGCGCTGTAATCACTGTCCACCTGCGGGATCTTGCCTTGTTGCTTAAGGAACTCGGCGGTATCGCGAATAGCTTTATCTACCGGCTGGCCCAGTTGAGTGATCTGATCGGCGACCGGCAGGTAACGGTTACCCTTCACCAGTTCCGGTACCTGCTCTGCCGGCACTCCACTCAGGCGAGCTAGCGTACTCAGGTTACTTGGGTCTTTCAGCCACTGCTCCGGCTGTGCCAGGTAGGCCTTCTGTGCTTGCAGGGCGCTGGCAGCAAACGCGGTGACGACCTCAGGATGCTGCTTGGCAAAGTCTTTACGCACTACCCACACGTCCAGCGTTGGTGAGCCCCACTGGCCAACCTGCTCGGAATCGGTCAGCACCTTGCCTTGTTTCGCGAGTTCATTGACCACCGGAGCCCATACGTAAGCCCCGTCGATATCCCCACGCTGCCAGGCCGCCGCAATGGCTGGCGGTTGCAGGTTGAGAATTTGCACCTGGTCAGGTTTGATGCCCCAGTGTTTCAGGGAGGCCAGCAGGCTGTAGTGAGTGGTGGAAATGAACGGTACCGCAATGCGCTTACCGATCAGATCCTGGGGAGATTTAATGTCCTTTTTCACCACCAGCGCTTCGGAACTACCCAACTGCGAGGCGATCAGGAACACTTCGATAGGGAGCTTCTGGCTGGCGGCCACGGCCAGTGGGCTGGAGCCGATATTGCCAATCTGCACGTCGCCAGAGGCCAGCGCACGCAACACGCTGGAGCCGCTGTCGAACTTGCGCCAGTCAACGGTCGCGCCAGACTGTTTGGCAAAGCTGTTTTCCGCCTGCGCCACCTTGGCGGGTTCGGCGGAGGTCTGGTACGCCACGGTGACGTCCACTGCCTGGGCACTGGCCGCACCGAGCGATAAAGCCAACAATACTGCACTGCGTAATGAGAAAAGTTTGCTCGCCATGATCCGCTCCGTTGATAAGATTCTGTGCTGTGACCAACAGTTTTATCTGAGCGACGCTCGGCAATAAAAGAATAAAAAAATCTTCTTTATTACTTATGGCGATATCAATTTCACCCACTCTCCCTCGGCACGGCTACTGCGCTGAGCGGCATCAATAAACGCCATCCCTTGCACGCCGGTTTCAATCCCTGGTAACAACGGTGCCGCCGAAGGGCCATCACGCAAACACCGGGCCGCTTCACGGTAAATCTGGCCAAACCCTTCTAAATAGCCTTCAGGATGCCCTGCGGGTACGCGGGCCAGCAGGCGGTTTTCTGCATGCTGAAATGCCGAAGCACGGGTGATGCAATAGGCGGGTGCGTCAAAAGGCCTTATGTACAGCTGGTTCGGGTTTTCCTGGCAAAACTCGAGGCTGCCCTCACTGCCGTAAACTCGTAACTTCAGCCCATTCTCATGACCACAGGCCACCTGGCTGGCCCAGAGCCGACCTTTGGCACCGTTGGCATAACGCATCTGCACCCGCACATCATCGTCCAGCTTGCGCCCCGCGATGAATGACGTCAGCTCCGCGCTGATCGCTTCAGGCAACATGCCGCTGACAAACTCAGCCAACTGCCAGGCGTGGGTACCTACGTCACCAATGCAGCCGGATCCGGCTTTTTCCGGCTGCGCACGCCAACCGGCCTGCTTGTTGTCGGTCAGCTCCAGCGGTTTCGCCAGCCACTGTTGCAGATATTCCACCTCGACGAAGCGGATCTCGCCCAACTCCCCCGCCAACACGCGGCTACGTGCCTCACGCACCAGCGGGTAGGCGCTGTAGTTATGGGTCAGGATCAGTTGTCTGCCGCTTAGGCGGACCGTTTGTGCCAGTTGCAGAGCCTCGGAGTAAGAGGTGCATAGTGGCTTATCGCAGATCACATCAATCCCGGCGTTGAGAAAAGCGCTGGCGACTGGAGCGTGCAAATGATTCGGGGTCACGATCGCGATAACATCAATCCCATCCTCTCGTGCCGCTTCTGCCTGCGCCATCTGGTTAAAATCGGCATAGCAGCGATCCGGTTGCAGATGTAGTAACTCCCCGGTGCGCAGACAGTTTTGCCTATCGGAGGAGAAAGCCCCGGCGACCAGTTCAAACTCATCATCCATCCGCGCCGCCAACCGATGCACCGCGCCAATAAACGCGCCTTCACCGCCACCTACCATTCCCAGCTTTAATCTCATGATGCATCCTCCACGCCCAGCATGGCTCTGACTCGCCCCCGGTCAGTATCCACCGCTGCAAAATCATCAAAGGCCCGTTCCGCTACCGGAATAATATGGCGGGCGATAAAGGCGGCACCTTCTCGTGCTCCGGCCTCCGGCGACTTAAGGCAGCACTCCCATTCCAACGTAGCGACGCCTGGGAAGCCGTACTGCGTCAGCTTGCTGAAAATGGCCGGGAAGTCGATCTGCCCGTCCCCCAGAGAACGGAAGCGCCCAGGTCTTTCCAACCATGGCTGGTAACCCCCATACACGCCACTGCGGGCGCTGGGGCGATACTCGGCATCTTTGACGTGAAACGCGCGGATACGTGGGTGATAACAATCGATAAAGCCCAGATAGTCCATCTGCTGCAAATGCAGATGGCTCGGATCATAGAGAATATGGCAGCGGGGATGGTTGCCGACCTTGGCCAGAAAGCGTTCAAAGGTCACGCCGTCATGTAAATCCTCCCCCGGATGCAGCTCATAGCACACATCTACACCAGCCCGATCGAAGGCGTCCAGGATCGGCAGCCAGCACTTGGCCAACTGTTCGAAGGCCTCCTCCAGTAATAACGCATTATGCGGCGGCCACGGATAGAAATAGGGCCACGCCAGCGCACCAGAGAAGGTCGCATGGGCCGTTAGCCCCAAGCGCTGCGAAGCCTGCGCCGCCAGCAATAACTGTTCCGTTGCCCAGGCCTGCCGCTGCTGAGGTTTGCCCCGGATTTCTGACGGAGCAAAGCCGTCAAAGGCCAGATCGTAGGCTGGATGGACGGCGACCAGTTGCCCTTGCAAATGCGTCGACAGCTCACTGATACGGATACCGTGCCGCCCAAGCCGGGCGACGATCTCATCGCAATAATCCTGGCTACGCGCCGCCAGCGCCAAATCGAAAATGGCTGGCTCCAACGTGGGGATCTGGATATTGGTGAAGCCCAGCCCGGCAGCCCACTCCGCCAAGCCATCCAGCGTATTAAACGGAGCCTGCTCGGCGATAAACTGCGCCAGAAACAGCCCAGGTCCCTGCATCGTCTTCATGCTTCTCTCCCTAATATCACCGTACGTTGGCTGCGAACCGCTTCGTCCGCCGCCAGCACCACCCGTAAGCTGTTCAATGCATCCTGAAGATGCTGATCGAGATCCAGGCCCTCACGAATTGCCCGTAAAAAGTAACGCTGTTCACTCAGGCAGAGCGCCAAATGATCTGGCTCATCCTGGCAGTCGATCCAGCGATCCGGCTGCTTAAAGCGGTTCTCATCGTCTAATTCGGCGTAATGCACCCGCAATGATTCGGTTTTGGTATGCCCCCCCACATCGTCAGAAGCCCTTTCCTGATGACGGGCTACGATCGAAACCGCGCCACGCGGCCCAATGACGTCTTTCACAAAGTAGGCCGTTTCACTGACCATCGGCCCCCAGCCAGCTTCGTACCAACCGACCGAGCCATCGGCAAAACGCACCTGTAGCTGGCCGTAGTTATACATCCCCTGCGGCAGGTCATCGCTCAGCCGGGCGCCGATAGCGCTCACGCTGATCGGTTCGGCCTGGGCCATCTGGCACATCACGTCCAGATAATGTACGCCGCAATCGACAATTGGCGACAGTGACTGCATCAGGTTGCGATGCACATTCCACATCTGCCCGTGGCTTTGCTGGTTGAGGTTCATCCGCATCACCAAGGGCTTACCCAAACCCCGAGCGAGCTCCACAAACTGCTGCCAGGAGGGGTGATGGCGCAGGATATAGCCCACCACCACCTGTCGTTGTGCCTGATGAGCAGCAGCAATCACCCTTTCGGCCCCTGCTACCGTGGTGGCGAGCGGCTTTTCGATAAACAGATGACATCCCGCCGCCAGCGCCGCCAAGGCGTAGGCTTCGTGGGTGTCCGGATAAGTGGTCAGGCACACGGCATCAGGCCGGGTTTGCGCCAGCGCCAACTCAAAGTCACTAAAAGTGGGATAACCGCCCCCCAAACGTTGATTGAGCAGCTCACGCGATTCACCCCGTGCCACCAGCCCGCAGATTGTCACCCCTTCCATAGCGTGGTAAGCCTCGGCATGGGATGCCCCCATATTGCCGCAGCCCACCACCAGCACCCGCAAATCAGCCATCACGTTTCTCCCCTGCTGGAACATCCCGGTAGTTGAAGGTGAAGAAGAACAGCGCGGCGATCGCTAATGCGCCGAAGGCCGGGTACCACCAGAAGTGCTGCCATTGCGGCAACGCCGCAGCGCCGTCCGCCGTCACCATATGGTTAAACAGCGCACCGCTGATCTGCGAACCAATCAACATACCGATGCCGTAGGTGAACAGCACCAGCAGGCTTTGTGCCTGGCCTTTCACTTTGTCGCCCGCCACTTTATCGGTATAGATAAAGCCGATAACGAAGAAGAAGTCATAGCACATGCCATGCAGGATGATGCCGAGGTAGATCATCCAGCGCATTTCTTCGGTAATGCCCAGTGCAAACATCACATAGCGCAGGAACCAGGAAAGCATGCCGATCATCAGCATGTACTTGATCCCCAACCGGGCAAACAGGAACGGGATCAGCAGCATGAAGAACAGCTCAGACATTTGCCCCAGCGACATCACGCCACCCACGTTGGTGAAACCGGCCGCGGCAACGAACGGCGCGGCATAGGCGTAATACGCCGCCAACGGGATGGAGATCAGCGTGGCACAGATGATAAATACCAGGAAATGGCGCTGCTTGAGCATTGCGAAAGCATCCGCACACAGCAGATCGCGCATTTTTACTGGCTTGCCGCGCTCCGGTGCAGGGGTATGCGGCAGCGTAAAGCTGTAAATCGCCAATACCAACGAGGCTACGGCAGCCAGCGTAAAGATATCGGTACTGTCCGACAGGCCGCTGCTGCCGACGATCAGCCCGGCAACAATCCAGCCAAAGGTGCCAAACGCCCGCACTACCGGGAAGGCTTTCTCGCTGTTACTCAGGCTGTAAAACGCCACGTTATTGCTCAGGGCAATGGTGGGCATGTAGCACAGCATATAGCCGAAGATGATCCACAACAGCCCGCTGCCCTGCCCCTCGGCAAAGAAGCCAGGCATCATCCACAGCAGGCCTGCCCCAATCAGGTGCAACACAGCCAATACTTTTTGCGAGGCAAAGAAACGATCGACCACCATGCCCAGCACAAAAGGCGACAGGATGGAGGCAATTGGCCCGGTGGAATAGGCATCGCCTATGATCGCGGCCAGGCCATATTTGCCCATCACCACGCCGAGCGTGACGTACCAAGCCCCCCAGACAAAAAATTGCAGGAACATCATCAGTGCCAGCCGTGGCACCACCCATTTGAACGTGGCGCCTTTGGCCCCCAAGGCCTGGCTATCTGTTTGCATAACTCCCCCATCGGTGTTGGTTGGTTAATACAGCAACGACGCCGGTGCTAACCGCTTTCCGGCAAAAAGGACGGCATCACCACGCCGCCGGGTTGTTGCGCCTGGCCTTTCACCTGCGCGACATGTAATTCACAAATTCGCCCTCCCCAGCGAAGCAAAACCTGGCTAAGCGCGGAACGCTCTGCGGGTACCAATACCACCGGTGTCGTACCGCGATGATGGCGATCGAGCATCCAGCCAAGTAACTCCAGGGCGATCTCTTCGCTATGGCAGCACCCCGGCCCCAACATACGGGAGGCCGGATGCGCCACCGAGGCCAGATAACCGCCGATGCGATCGTCCAACTCCCAGACGGCAACCCGCCACAGTCCACTGGTGTCATTGAGGAAATAATCGATATCGCGCTGACGTTCGATGCCCAGTATTTCGCGCTCCAACTCCAGGATGGCGGGTAGGTCGTCAAGCCGGGCTGCCCGTACCTGGCCGCGAGTCAGGCGTGGGTAAGCAAATCCCTGGCTCGGCACCGGGATCGCCATATCCTGATAGAGGGCATACGGGGTAAATCCCCCACGCTGGTAGAGCGAATAGGAATCCAGGTTCAGCGCGCTGGAAAGCAAACGAACCGGTAAGCCACCCGCCAATTCATCGGCCTTGGCCAACAAACGGCTGGCAATCCTGCGGCCAAAATAATCGGGATGAACATTCATGATACCCAACCCCAAATGAGTTTCACGCGGGTGGAAAAAGCAGGAGCCACAGATTGCCCCTTGTTGATCGCGCGCAATCCAGTGGTGGCCCTCATCCAACTGCTGGTAAACATCAACAAACAGGCCGCAACTTTCCGCCCCGGCAGAGAAGATGTCGCCCAATCCGTGGCGCTGATACCAGGCATTGGTCGAGCAATGGATCAGAGCAGCAATCTCGCTGCGTTCCTCTGCTTGCGCTAGCTGAAGCTGTATCTCCATCTGCCACCTCCTATTGCGTCGCCATTCGGGGTAATTTTGGTCTAAACTTTAAATGTAATCGATTTCATTTTGCGATAAATAAAATGTAATCGATTTCTTTTTTTCAGCAACCGGATTGATATGATTAAAAGTAGGGAGAAGATGAATTTGTAATCGCTGTCACAAACTCTTCGTAGTGATCGTACTTTTTGCCGCATACTGTGCGAGGCAAACGGGCAGAAGGAAAAGCAAACCATGTCGATAGCAAAGGTGGCGAAAATCGCTGGCGTCTCAGCGGCCACCGTCTCAAGGGTGTTGAACGGCCAACAAATCGTCAAGCCAGCCACTCGCGATAAGGTCCTGGCGGCGATCAGCGCATGTGACTATCAACCCAACCTGCTGGCACGCCAGCTGCGCACTGCCCGCAGCGGGATGCTGCTGGTGCTGGTGTCCAACATCACCAACCCATTTTGCTCCCTGGTGGTGCGTGGTATCGAAGAAGAAGCCGAACGCCACGGTTACCATATTCTGCTGTGTAACTCGGAATCCAACCCCACCCGTGAATCCGCTTACCTCAGCCTGCTAAGTGGCAAGGTAGTCGACGGCGTGATCACCATGGATGCCATCAGCTGTTTGCCGGGGCTGACCGCCATGATCGGTGATTTCCCCTGGGTGCAATGCGGCGAAGGGGATACCCAATTCCGCGCCTCCTCCGTTACCATCGATAACCACCAGGCCGCCATGGCCGGTGTGCAGCACCTGGCAGCCAAAGGCCGCCAACGGATCGCGTTGCTCAACGGCGATATGCGTTATCTGTATTCACAACAACGGGAACAGGGCTACCGGCAGGCGTTGGCCGAGCTGGGGCTGGACTATTGCCGGGTGGAATACGTCGAAGGGCTGGATTATGCCGCTGGAGCCAAGGCGATGAGTGATTTGCTGGCAGACGGGCCACGGCCAGATGCGGTATTTGCCATTTCGGATGTGATTGCCGGAGGCGCGATGAGTGCCTTGCACCAGCAGGGCTTGCGTATTCCAGAAGATATCGCGGTGATGGGATTTGACGGTGTACCGTTTGGCAGTATCACCACTCCGCCGCTAACCACCATCGTACAGCCAATGCATCAGTTCGGCGTGCGTAGCGTGCAGTTGCTGCTGGAGAAAATTCAGGGCCAGCAGTTGCCCCCTTGCCACGACGTGCTGGATTGGCAACTGCTGGAACGGAGTTCAACCTGAAAGAGAACCACGCAAGAAGATGCGCGCGTAGCCACCCAGCAACGTACGCTCTCCTTGCTGCTCGCAGAACAACTCGCCGCCGCGTGATGAGAGTTGCTTGGCATGCAATACGTGGCGGCCAAGGCGCGCCGTCCAGTAAGGCATCAGTATGCAATGGGCGGAGCCGGTGACCGGATCTTCGCTGCGATCCATTGAGAAATAGCGCGAGACAAAATCCACCTTATCACCCGGAGCCGTGACGATCACGCCGCAACCGAGGTGGTCGATCAGCTCGGCGATCGCAGGCTGCACCGCCCTGACTTGCGATTCATCGGCCAATACCGCCATCAGCGACTGGGCTCGCCACACTTCCTGCGGTTGCACACCGAGCAAAGCAGCCAACTGTGGCGGTTCAGCAATTTTCTGTGGTGGGCGAGAAGGGAAATCCAGGATCAGCCGTTCACCGTCGGCCGCATCACGTTTGACATACAGTTCACCGCTGGCGGAACGGAAACGGATATCGCTCAACCCCGGGTTGACCACGTTTAACAACACGTGCGCCGTAGCCAAAGTAGCATGCCCGCACAGATCCACTTCCCGCGTCGGCGTGAACCAGCGGATCGCATACATGTCGCCATCCTGCCAGACAAAGCTGGTTTCCGGCAGGTTCAATTCATTGGCGATGGCCTGCATCTGCGCTGCCTCCAGCGGTTGTGGCAGCAGGCAGACACCGGCCGGGTTGCCCCGCAGTCCCTCGCCGATAAAGGCATCCACATGGAAATAGTTTTCGTTCATCAGCGTTCCCTCAATGCCAAATCAGTAATACACAGGCGGCGGTTAACAGCCCCATCGACACGTTAAAGATTATCCAGGCTTTCTTACTGCGCAGCAGGCGGCCAATCACCGTACCAAAACCCAGCCAGATGATCCCGGCAACGATATTGACAGCAAAGATACCGAAGGCGATGGCCAGAATGGAGTGGTTGTATTTATCTCCCGCCAGGCTAAAGCTCGCCACTGCCCCAAGCGCCATCAGCCAGGCCTTGGGGTTGAGGAATTGCAACAGCCAGCCTTGGTACAGGCGCACCGGCTTTGGTGGCGGCGCGTCGGTTTCCAGCTTTTCATAGGCCGCCGTCGCCACTTTCCACGCCAGCCACAACAGATAAAGGCTACCGAGGATTTTCAGGATCAGGTGCAAAGAAGGATAAATCAGGATCAACCCACCAACGCCAAATGCCACCAGCACCAAGATACTTTGCATACCCAGCATGATGCCGATCATCAGCCATAATGAACGCATAAAGCCGAAATTGGCCCCTGAGGTGGTGAGCAACATATTATTGGGGCCAGGGGTGATCGCGGCCACCCACAGGAAGCCTAGCATCGAAAGAAATAAACTCAGTTCCATGAAGCGGGTGCTCCTCACCCAAATGACTTTTTTGCAGTATGATTGCTAATACATGTGTTTGAAGCTAACAGTGCGGTTCGGATCACACAATAGCCGCCAACAAGAATTTTATTCATTATGTATGAATCCTTTCGCCCCCTGACCGGGGCCAGTAATCCACACCTGCAAACCCTGCTGCCACGGCTGGTGCGCCGCCGCATACGGCTACAACCCCATTGGCAGCGGCTGGAGTTGCCGGACGGCGATTTCGTCGATCTGGCCTGGAGTGAAGATCCGCAACTGGCGCGCGATAAACCGCGCGTGGTGCTGTTCCATGGGTTAGAGGGTAATTTCTACAGCCCTTACGCACATGGGCTGCTTAATGCCTGGCGCGAGCAAGGTTGGTTGGGCGTGGTGATGCATTTCCGTGGTTGCAGCGGCGTGCCTAACCGTAAGCAACGCATCTATCATTCCGGCGAAACGGAAGATGCCCGCTTCTTCCTGCGCTGGTTGCGTGACAGCTTTGGCGAAGTGCCAACGGCAGCGGTTGGGATTTCCCTTGGCGGCAATATGCTGGCCTATTATCTGGCCCAGCAGGGCAATGACAGCCTGCTACAAGCGGCAGTGGTCGTTTCTGCCCCGCTGATGCTGGAGCCATGCTCAATCCGCATGGAGCAGGGATTCTCCCGCGTTTATCAGCGCTACCTATTGGGCCAACTCAAGCAAAATGCCACCCGCAAGCTGCTGCACTATCCAGGCACCTTGCCGTTGGATCTGTCGCAACTGAACAAGCTGCGGCGCATTCGTGAGTTTGATGATGTGATCACCTCGCGCATTCACGGCTTCAGCGACGCGGTCGATTACTATCGCCGTTGCAGCGCCCTACCGCTGTTGCCGCAGATCACCACGCCACTGCTGATCATTCACGCTAAAGACGATCCGTTTATGACCGATGCGGTGATACCCGATCTCGCCAGCCTGCCGCCTAATATCGAATATCAGCTGACGGAGTGCGGTGGCCACGTCGGTTTTGTCGGCGGCACCTTGAAAAAACCACAAATGTGGCTGGAGCAACGAATCCCGGCCTGGCTTTCTTCTTTTTTGGAACCCACCAAGTGATTATTCCCTGGCAAGAAATTGAACAAGAGACTCTCAACAGCCTGATCGAATCCTTTGTATTACGCGAAGGAACCGACTACGGCGAGCACGAACGTTCGCTGGAACAGAAGGTCGACGACGTGCGCCGCCAGTTGAAAAGCGGCGAAGTGGTGCTGGTGTGGTCAGAACTACATGAAACCGTCAACATCATGCCTCGCGGGCAGATCCGCGCCGGGCAGGAGGAAATTTAGTCTTATTGCGCGCTATGACTGAGGGAAAAAATCAGGTAACAATGCAGTATTGCAAACCAACGCGCACAATTTCGCCTTGGGCGAAAGGCTATCAGCCATACTAAAAATCTCATTCTGAGCCTGCGCATTTAATACGGAGTGACCCTCGACCATGTCTGCCAAACATCCCGTTATCGCGGTGACCGGTTCCAGCGGAGCCGGCACCACCACCACCAGCCTGGCGTTCCGCAAGATTTTTCAGCAGCTAAACCTGCGCGCCGCCCAGCTGGAAGGCGACAGCTTCCACCGTTACACCCGGCCGGAAATGGATGCGGCAATTCGTAAAGCCCGCGATATGGGGCGCCATATCAGCTACTTCGGCCCGGAAGCCAACGACTTTGGCCTGCTTGAGCAAAGCTTTATCGAATACGGCAAGAACGGCACCGGCCGCTCACGTAAATATCTGCATACCTACGACGAGGCGGTGCCTTACAACCAGGTTCCTGGCACGTTCACGCCTTGGGAGCCACTGCCCGCCCCCACGGATGTCCTGTTCTACGAAGGGCTGCACGGCGGCGTAGTGGCCGATCAGATCGACGTAGCCAAACATGTCGATCTGCTGGTCGGCGTGGTGCCGATCGTCAACCTGGAGTGGATCCAGAAGCTGATCCGCGATACCGGCGAGCGTGGTCATTCTCGTGAAGCGGTGATGGACTCGGTAGTCCGTTCGATGGAGGATTACATCAGCTACATCACGCCACAGTTCTCGCGCACCCATATCAACTTCCAACGCGTCCCGACGGTAGATACCTCCAACCCGTTTGCCGCCAAGGCAATCCCCTCACTCGACGAAAGCTTGGTGGTGATCCACTTCCGGGGCCTGGATCAGATCGATTTCCCCTACCTGCTGGCAATGCTGCAAGGATCGTTTATCTCGCATATCAATACGCTGGTGGTACCGGGTGGCAAGATGGGGCTGGCAATGGAACTGATTATGGCACCGCTGGTGCAGCGGTTGATGGAAGGCAAGAAGATCGAATAAGTTATCGGGCGCGGCTAATTTCCGCGCCCGCCGTCGTTAGCGCATCAACAGGTGGCGGATAAAACCGACGTGCAGTTTCACGCCAATCTGCATCGCCGCCTCGTCCAGTTTAAAACGGGGATTATGCACGCCGTAGGTGGCACCGATCGCCTCGTTACCGCTGCCGATAAACAGGAAGCACCCCGGCACTTTCTCCTGATAGGAGGAGAAATCTTCGCTGCCAAACATCGCGCTGGTCAATTCCCGCAACGCCTGTGGCCCCACGGCTTCGGCCACCACCTCGCGCGCAATAACGCAGGCATCAGGGTGGTTATTACCGATGGTATAGCCACGCGTCCAGTCAACCTTGTAGCTGGCACCGTGCGCCTGGCTGATCCCAGCAACGGTTTGCTCTACCAACAGCGGCACCCGATCACGGACTTCCTGATTATGAGTACGTAACGTTCCTGCCAACCGGGCAGTGTCTGGAATGACGTTATAGCTGTCTCCTGCCTGGAAGGTTGCCACCGTCAACACCGGGGCATTTAACGGATCCAGCTTCCGTGCCACGATCTGCTGTAATGCGCTAACGATCTCCGCACCAATCGGCACCGGATCGATACACAGATGCGGCATCGAGCCATGTCCACCCTTACCCTGCAGCACGATGTCGAAGTTATCGCTGGAGCCACTGAACACGCCCTGCTTCAAGCCCACCTCACCGGTCGGGAAGTTGGGCATGACATGCAGGCCGAAGATCATCTTCACGCCATCCAGAACACCCAGGTCTACCAGCTGTTGGGCTCCGCCCGGTGGCACTTCTTCGGCATGCTGGAAGATAAAACGCACCGAACCTTGCAGCTGCGCCTGCAACTGGCACAGCACGCTGGCCGCGCCCAGCAACATCGCGCTGTGAGCATCATGGCCGCAGGCATGCATCACCCCTGGCCGGGTCGAGCAGAAAGGCTCGTCGCTTTCCTCCTGGATCGGCAAGGCATCAATATCGGCGCGCAATGCATAGCATGGCCCCGGCGCTGCGCCCTGCAATTCGGCAACCACGCTATTCGGCGTAGGACGGGTGATCTTCAACGGACCAAGGCTAGCCAGTTGTCCGGCTATGTAATCTGCCGTCTGCGCCTCTTGAAATGACAACTCTGGATTGGCATGCAGGTGGCGACGCCACTGCAATACCTGTTGTTCCACACCGTCAATCAGCTGTTCAATGTTCATGTTCATACTCCTTAATTCAGTGCCGGTTGGCGTGCTCTGCCCGCCAATGGCAGGATCACCAGCCCGGAAACCACCATCGCCAGTGCCAAAAAGATAAACGTCGTCATGTAGTTGTGGCTGATAGTGATCAGATACCCCATGGCGATAGGGGCCACAAAGCCACCCAAGGTGCCACCGGTGTTAATCAGCCCCATCGCAGCCCCCATCACTTCCGTAGGCAAGCGCTTCATAGGCAGGGTAAACACCGTGACGAACGAGGCCATCAGGAAGATATAACCCAGGAACAAGAACAGGCTGGCCGTCAGAGCCGATTCGCTGGTAAACACCAGCCAGATGCACAAGGCGCTGAGCAGGGAACTGAAGAAGATCACCCACGGCTCATGCCCTTGCAGGTAGCGCCCGACCAGCCAGCCGGTGCCGAGTGAGGAGATCCAGATCCCCAGACCGCCGGCGGCCACCACCATGCTGGAGACGTCAAGCGGCATTCCGCGCTGCTGTACCAGGAATTTCGGCAGCCAGGCCATCAGGCCGTACGACGGGATGTTGATACAGAAAATCGCCACAAACAGCAGCAGCACGATTGGGTTTTTCAGTAGAGCCTTATAGTTGGCTACGGCTACCCCAGCTTTGGCGGGCGCCACCTGTGGCGGATTGGGCACCAGCCACAAGATGCAGGCGGCAATCACGAATGCCAACAGGCCAAGCGCAGAGAACGACCCACGCCAGCCGATGTGATCCAGGCAATAGACCGCGACCAGCGGCCCGACGGTCATCGCCAACCCGGCGGAGGACAGCAGAATGGACTGCGCGAAGGTGCGCTGTTCCAGTGGGAAATTCGCCACCACCGCCTTGGCGCAGGAACACGGATAGCCGGAGTGGCCAATGCCGGACAGGAAGCGGAACGTCACCAGCAGGCCCAGGCCGAACCCCAGAATGCCGAAGCACAGGGCGAATCCCCCCAGCAGCAGTAACGAACTGCACAGCACTTTCTTAAAGCCAAAGCGGTCATTGAGCCAGCCCGCCGGTATCTGGAACAGGGAATACGCCAGGAAAAACATCCCGGTAATGTAGCCCAGCTGTTCCGGCTGTAGATTGAACTCGCGTTCGATAGGTAACAGCGCAAAACCCATCACGGTTTTATCGATGTACACCACGACATAGCCCACAAACAGCAAAAAAATCATTAGCGAACGATTTTTCATCGCCGATATTCCTTTAAGTTATCACCCAGGCTGCCCACCAGCGTGAGGGGCGTAGTTTAATAATGTGATCCAGGTCACTTTATAGTTTTAATAACAGTCACTTACAGCAACATGCTGAAATTATCGCCTTTTGCCGAGCGGCATAAGATACAATTTTGTAAGGGGTGATGCTTTTTATTGATAGGGTGGGGAATGCGCTATTTACCGAAGTTACAACAGTTGAAAGTCTTCCAGCAGGTGATCCGCAGCGGCAGTATTCGCGGGGCGGCACGCGCGCTTGAGCAATCTCAACCGGCGGTGAGCCGCACCATCCGTGAACTGGAACAGATCCTGGAAACCCAGTTGATCAATCGCAGCAGTCAGGGAATGACGCTGACCGAAACCGGCCGCGCCTTCGCCCTGCGAATGCAGTTGATCCTGGAGGAATTGCAGCGCGCCGCCGACGAGATCCAGCAGTTGAATCAGCATTCGCAAGGTAACGTCGCCATTGGCTGCTCTTCGCTACTCGCCCTGACGGTATTACCGGAACTGGTCGAAGCCTTCAAACAGCCGTTTCCACAGGCCAATCTCCTAATCCGCGAAGCGCAGCTTTCTACGCTACTGCCAGCATTGCGCGAAGGCCGCCTGGATTTTGCCGTGGGTACCGTCAGCCCGGAACTTCCGCTGGAGGATCTGGTGCGTGAACCGCTGTTCAACGCCTCTTTTTGCATTATCGCACGCCAGGGGCACCCACTGGCGCAGGCCACCTCGTTGGACGAATTGCGTGAGGCCAAGTGGTTATTACCGGAAACCGATATGGGTTACTACCAGCAGTTGCGTGCGGTGTTAGGCACCTTCTATCAGCAATTGAGTCGTTCGCCCATTCGCTCGGACTCTGTGACCTGTGGCTTGAATATGGTGCTGGAGGCGGATTATTTGACTATCGTGGCGCGGGCGATGAGTGCACCGTTCTATTTGCAGCGTCGGCTGGTGGCATTGCCTATCGACACGTTGCCACAAGCGCAATATTGCGTGCTGTATTCACAGAAATCGCCGCTAACCGTGACGGCACGGCGATTTCTTGATTTATTGCGTGCCCACTGCCTGCGCTACCCTTGGTAGGATCAGGCCACTTCGCGGATTTCGAAGCTGTGGGTAATGCTGGCGGCTTTACCCAGCATCAAGGAGACGGAGCAGTATTTCTCGGCGGAAAGATCCACCGCACGCTCGACGATCTTATCGGTCAGCCCTTTGCCGGTGACGATAAAATGCAGATTGATATGGGTAAACAGACGCGGTGCTTCTTCACGACGCTCGGAGGTCAGTTTTACCTCACAGTCACGCACATCGTTACGCCCTTTTTGCAGGATCGACACTACGTCGATGGCGCTACAGCCGCCGACGGACATCAACACCATTTCCATCGGGCTTGGCGCTTTATCGCCAGCGTTGCCATCCATCAAAACCTGGTGACCAGACGCAGACTCACCCAGGAATGTCAGCCCTTCTACCCACTTAACTCTTGCCTGCATGTTACACACTCCGGTTAATTTCTTAAAAACAGGGTACGCTTTCGCATACATTCTGGCAACGTAACCTGACGCTAATCATGCTGAAGCGAGACAACACAAGACACCCGCCTCACTCTGTGCTACAAACAGAGCCGCAATAACTCTTTCCAGGTCACCGATTTCAGGGATATGTCCAAGGAAAGGCCCCTATATTGGTTTGTTAACAGAATGTAGCTTGCAGCTCTCCCTGCAAGTTAATATGCTAGAGCACAAGCGTATTTCTATAACACGCCTCAAAACCTGTTGATAGCCACAATTAAAACACCGGGCTATAAGCACGTTTTACAGGGAACTCTGACCCCTGTGATACAAGGCAGCGATAACAACAGAGGATAACAGCGAATGGTTCTCGGCAAACCGCAAACAGACCCGACTCTCGAATGGTTCCTGTCTCATTGCCATATCCACAAATATCCATCGAAGAGTACGCTTATTCACCAAGGTGAAAAGGCCGAAACGCTTTACTACATCGTCAAAGGCTCCGTCGCGGTGCTGATTAAAGATGAAGAAGGCAAAGAGATGATCCTGTCCTACCTTAACCAGGGGGATTTCATCGGCGAGCTAGGATTATTTGAAGAAGGCCAGGAGCGTAGCGCCTGGGTACGGGCCAAAACCGCCTGTGAAGTGGCTGAAATTTCCTACAAGAAATTCCGCCAGTTGATCCAGGTTAACCCGGATATCCTGATGCGCCTGTCCGCACAGATGGCTAACCGCCTGCAAGTCACCTCAGAGAAAGTGGGTAACCTCGCCTTCCTTGACGTAACCGGCCGCATTGCACAGACCTTGCTGAACCTGGCAAAACAGCCTGATGCCATGACTCACCCAGACGGCATGCAGATCAAAATCACCCGCCAGGAAATTGGCCAAATCGTCGGTTGCTCACGTGAAACCGTCGGTCGTATTTTGAAAATGCTCGAAGATCAAAACCTGATCTCCGCGCACGGCAAAACCATTGTCGTGTACGGTACGCGTTAATCCCCAGGGAAACGGTGCAGCAATGCGCCGTTTCTTTACCTGCTGAATAGCCAACCATGTGGCGCCGCCTGATCTACCACCCGGAAGTCAACTACGCACTGCGGCAAACGCTGGTGTTGTGCCTGCCGGTGGCGTTTGGTTTACTGATTGGCAACCTGCAACTCGGCATGCTGTTCTCGTTGGTGCCCGCCTGCTGCAACATTGCCGGGCTGGATACGCCGCACAAACGCTTTTTCAAACGCCTGGTCGTAGGCGGCTCCCTGTTCGCACTCAGCAGCCTTCTGCTGCAACAAGCCCTGCTGTGGGATCTGCCGTTACCCTTGCTGATGCTGGCAATGGCGCTGTTGCTCGGCGTCAGCGGTGAGATCAGCCCGCTGCACGCACGCCTGCTACCAGCCGCATTGGTCGCCGCCATCTTTTCCCTCAGCATGGTAGGCACCGTGCCAATCTGGCATGCCCCTTTGCTGTATATCGTCGGCACCGCCTGGTACGGGCTGTTTACCTGGGCCTGGTTCAAGCTGTGGAAAGAGCAGCCGATGCGCGAATCTCTAAGCCAGCTGTATATGCAGCTGGCCGACTATTTTGAAGCCAAATACTCATTACTGACGCAGCATACCGATCCTGAAACTGCCCTGCCGCCGCTGTTGCAACGCCAGCAGAAAGTCATGGATCTGATCAGTCTGCTATACCAACAGCTTAATTTCCTGCCCCATGCCAATAACCTGGAGCAAAAGCGCCTGCGGCGTACGTTTCAGGTGGCGCTCGATTTGCAAGAGCACATCACCGTCAGCCTGCATCTGCCGGAAGAAGTGCAAAAGCTGGTGGAGCAAAGCCAGGCCGAAGCGATCATCCGCCGCAACGCCCAGGTGATCGCCACGCGCCTGCGGGTGGTGGCCGACGATATTCTCTATCATCGGCACTCTGCGCGTTTCAGCATGAAGAATGAGCTGGCGGCGCTGGAAAAAGTGGCCTCACAGCACGCCGATAACCCGGTTGGCCAGTTCTGCTATTACCACTTCAGTCGCATCGCACGCCTGCTGCGCACTCAGCACCCACTTTACCGCCGTAATCTGATGGCCAATCAGTCACGCCTGCCGTTCTGGCCTGCAGTGGTGAGCTATCTATCGTTCAAATCCAACGCCTTGCGTAACGCCGCCAGACTGGGGGTCATTCTGGCGGCAGGCAGCAGCCTTGGCATGCTGTTCAATCTGCCAAAACCCTACTGGATCTTGCTGACCATCATGCTGGTCAGCCAAAACGGCTATAACGCCACGCGGGTGAGGATCCAGCACCGTGCCCTCGGCACGTTGGCCGGGCTGGTGATTGCCGCTGGACTGTTGCAACTACAGATGCCGGAGAACGTGACGCTGAGCATCATGTTGGCCATCACCCTGGCGGCCTATCTGATCCTGCGGAAAAACTACGGGCTGGCGGTGATGGGCTTCACCGTGACCGCCGTCTACACCTTGCAGCTCCTGGCGCTGAACGGTACCCATTTCCTGGTCCCCCGCCTGATCGATACCCTTATCGGCTGCGTACTGGTGTTTGGTGGCACGATCTGGCTATGGCCGCAGTGGCAGAGCGGCATGCTGCGTAAAAACGCCCATCAGGCTCTGGAGCACGATCAGACTGCACTGCGTTTATTGCTGGAAGAACAGGAACCCGACCCCAGCGAACTGGCCTACACACGCATGCAGGTCAATCAGGCGCATAACGCCCTGTTTACCTCCCTCAATCAGGCGATGCAGGAACCGGGGTTTGAATCGAATTATCTGGCTGATATGCGGCTGTGGATCACCCATAACCAGTTTATTGTTGAACACCTGAATGCGATGACCATTCTGGCGCGCGAGCACTATATGCTGACGCCAAAGCTGGCTCAGGAGTATCTGCAAACCTGTGAGATCGCCTTACAGAGCTGTCAGCAGCGGTTGGAATATGACGGCCCGAGTACCAGCAACAGCATCATGCAGCCGCCGGACCTGCATCCAGATATGCCGATCACCGAGATGGAACGCCACTTGAGGCGGATCCTTTCTCACCTGACCGTGATGCATACCATTTCGTCATTGGCATGGCGCCAGCGCCCACATCATGGGATCTGGCTGAAGCGCAAATTGCGGGAAAGCTGAGACTAGCGGGACCGCAGCCCCGCTAACTTGATCAGCCGTTAATCACATCCTGTACGGCCAATTCGAACAGCGCCATGCCTTCGTCGATATCTTTCAGCTCAACCACCAACGAAGGGGCAAAACGGATCACATTTGGCCCGGCATTGAGGATCATCAAGCCACGTGCAGCGGCGGCAGTGAGGAAATCACGCGCTTTGCCGTGATAGCCCGCCTTCAGTTCCGCGCCAATCAACAGCCCCATGCCACGAATATCGCTGAACACATCGTATTTCTTACCGATCTCCTGCAAAGCCTGAACAAACAGCCCACGACGCTGCTCAATCCCGCTTAGCACCTCTGGCGTGTTGATCACGTCCAACGCTGCCTCTGCCACTGCACAGGCCAGTGGGTTGCCGCCGTAGGTGGTGCCGTGGGTGCCAACCTGCATCACCGAGGCGATCTCTTCGGTGGTCAGCATCGCGCTCACCGGGAAACCGCCGCCCAGCGCTTTGGCGGTGGTGAGGATGTCTGGCGTAATGCCGTAATGCATATAGGTAAACAGCTTGCCGCTACGGCCCATACCGCTTTGCACTTCATCAAACACCAGCAGCGCCTGATGTTGGTCGCAAAGTTCACGTACGCCCTTGAGGAAGACAGGATCGGCGGCGGTAATGCCCCCTTCACCCTGAATAGGCTCCATCACTACCGCACAGGTGTGATCGTCCATCACCGCTTTCACCGCGGCCAGATCGTTGAAAGGTACATGCACGATATCGGCCGGTTTCGGCCCAAAGCCGTCGGAATATTTTGGCTGCCCGCCCACGGAAACGGTGAACAGCGTACGGCCATGGAAAGCGTTATTAAACGCGATAATCTTGGTTTTATACGGGCTATGACGGGTGATGGCGTAATGACGAGCGAGCTTGAAAGCCGCTTCGTTAGCCTCCGCACCCGAGTTGGCGAAAAACACCCGGTCGGCGAAGGTGGCAGCGATCAATTTACTGGCCAGGCGCAGCGCGGGCTCATTGGTGAATACGTTGCTGGTATGCCACAAGGTTTCGCCCTGCTGCTTTAGAGCCTCAACCAGTGCCGGATGGCAGTGCCCCAACGCAGTCACCGCAATGCCACCAGAGAAGTCGATATACTCTTTCCCCTGCTGGTCCCATACGCGGCTCCCCTTGCCCTTCACCGGCACAAACTGGGCGGGTGCATAAACAGGCAGGATAACCTGATCAAAGGTGCTGCGGGTAACTGCGGTTTTTTCGGTCATTACTGGCTCCAGTCGGCTAACCATCAAGTGAAAATATAATCACAAAATATGCATAAAAAACCAATCAAGGGCAAGCTTAAAAAACCACTAACGGCTAACTTCCAAGGAAATTACCCAGCAGTTGGTGCCCCTGTTCGCTGAGAATGCTCTCAGGATGGAACTGTACGCCTTCCAACGCCAGCGTCCGGTGGCGGATCCCCATGATCTCATCCCGTTCCCCGTCACGTTCGCTCCAGGCGGTCACCTCAAAGCACTCCGGCAACGTCGCCGCGTCCAGGATCAGTGAATGGTAGCGGGTGACGGTCAGTGGATTATTCAATCCCTTGAACACGCCGAGATTTTGATGGCGGATAGCTGAGGTTTTGCCGTGCATCACCTCTCGAGCGCGAACCACGTCGGCGCCAAACGCTTGGCCCAACGCCTGATGCCCAAGGCAAACCCCAAGGATCGGCAACTTGCCGGCAAAATGGCGGATCGCGGCCAGCGAGATGCCCGCCTCGTTCGGCGTACAGGGGCCAGGGGAGATCACCAGATGTTGCGGTGCCAGCCGCTCAATATCGGCCAGTTGCAGTTCATCGTTACGCTTCACCAGCACTTCTGCACCCAGTTCGCAGAAGTACTGATAGAGGTTGTAGGTAAAAGAGTCGTAGTTATCGATCAGCAGCAGCATGTTTAAATGAACTTAGTATGAAGGATCGTTACGGTCGCCCGTATCAAATAGCTAGATAGCCGAGTTTATCTAACCTTCGCCATTACACCTATAGCCACGTACGAACAGTACTCCATAAAGACGGACAGTTTTGCTGATTTGAAAACGTTGAATCAGCCAAAAAAGAGAGTAATCTAGCACTAAGTGCTATAGTTAAGGTAACAGGATGTCAACCTAATGCGCGTATTTAAAACCAAATGGTTTGCCAAAACGGCCGAATCTCATGGCATCAAAGATAGGGAATTATGCCGGGCTATTGACGCAGTGATAGAAGGGAAGGCCGATGACCTCGGAGGCGGAGTATACAAGAAGCGCCTAAGGGAGAATCGTGATCGCGCGATAATATTAGCCAAAGGCGGAGTGCATTGGTTTTACACGTTCCTGTATGCTAAACAGGATATGGCCAACATCGATAAACGTGAACTTGCTGGATTTCGAGAGTTAGCAAAGTACTATGCGGTACTTACAGATGAAAAGATTATGGCATTGATTACAAATAAAGAGCTGGTGGAGATTTGTCATGACCGCAAAAAGTAAATTCAAAAGTCCTGCGTTTGAAGCCATCCATAGTGCAGCTTCTGGGTTATTCAGCGTCGATGCCATCCCGCAGGAGACGATGCGTAGCTTCGATCAAGCCTGCATCAGCAGCGTCAAAGATCTTCAACCACTTGAAATCAAAGCATTGCGGGAAAAGCTCAATGTCAGCCAGCCAGTCTTTGCCCGTTATCTAAACACCAGCGTTTCTACAGTACAAAAATGGGAAAGCGGCGCAAAACGTCCCAGTGGCCTGTCGTTGAAGTTACTTACCGTGGTCCTGAAACATGGGCTTAAGGTGTTGATTTAATGACTTGCTCAATCATCCAGTTTCACACCAAGCATCCTGAGCAGTTTTAGGGCTTTAGCCTGGAAATTGCTCAGATGCTATCAGAGAAATTTGTGAGGCAAGCCATTTCGCAGACACTGTCTGCGAAATCTGCTCTGACTGCCAAGTTTGAAACTGCTGGCAAAGCTAAACGGACGCAGTATTCTGCACCCCACAAAATAATCACAGACCTACTTTTTGCGGCCACCCATGATCGAGCCTAAAACGCCGCGCAGGATCTGGCGGCCCAGATCGCGCGCCATGCTCTTGGCGGCGGTCTGTACGATGCCGTCGTGTTTACCGCCGCGTGGACCAGTGGAGCCGAACAGGATTTCGTTCAAGCCGCCCATCAAGCCACCGCCGCTTTCCTGCCCTGCGGCCGGTTTCTGAGCCGGTTGCCCAGGCTGTGGCGTACCCACAGTGGCAAAACCACCTGCGGCCAGTTTTTCATAGGCAGATTCACGATCCACCATATCCTCATAGCGTCCGTAGAGCGGGGATTTATTGATGGCGCTGTTCATCCCTTCGGCCCCCAGCATGCCCATTTTCGATTCCGGTGCGATCACCATCGCACGCTCCACCACGTTCGGCCGCCCTTTCTCATCCAGGAAGGAAACTAATGCCTCGCCCACGCCTAGCTCAGTGATTGCCGTTTCCGCATCAAAGTCTGGATTGGCGCGCATGGTTTGGGCCGCCGCCTTCACCGCTTTCTGATCGCGTGGTGTAAAGGCCCGCAACGCGTGCTGGACACGGTTACCCAACTGGCCCAAGACACTGTCCGGGATATCCAATGGATTCTGAGTGACAAAGTAGATGCCCACGCCTTTGGAGCGGATCAGGCGCACCACCTGCTCAATTTTGGTCAGCAATGCCGGCGGCGCATCGTTAAACAGCAGGTGGGCTTCGTCGAAGAAAAACACCAGCTTTGGCTGTTCCGGATCGCCCACTTCCGGCAAATGCTCAAACAGCTCCGCCAGTAGCCACAGCAAAAACACCGCATACAGCTTCGGCTGGTTAATCAGCTTATCCGCCGCCAGCAGGTTGATAATGCCGTGCCCGTTGGCGTCGGTTCTCATCAGATCGTTGATATCCAACATCGGCTCGCCAAAGAACTGATTGGCACCCTGCTGTTTCAGCGTCAGCAAACCACGCTGGATCGCCCCGATCGAGGCCGAAGAAATGTTGCCGTACTGGGTTTGGAACTGTTTGGCGTTATCCCCGACGTACTGCACCATCGCACGCAGGTCTTTCATATCCAGCAGCAGTAAGGCGTTGTCATCGGCGATCTTGAACACCAACTGCAACACGCCGCTCTGCACCTCATTCAGATCCAGCAGGCGACCAAGCAGCAGCGGGCCAAGATCGGAAATGGTGGCACGGATAGGATGGCCCTTTTCACCAAAAATATCCCAAGGGATCATGGAACAGGCTTGGGGTTGCCAGTCGGTAACGCCAATTGCCGCCAACCGCGCCTGCAACTTCTCGGAGGGAACACCTTCGGCCGCAATGCCCGACAGATCGCCTTTAACGTCCGCCAGGAATACCGGAATGCCAATGCGCGAGAATTGCTCCGCCATCTTTTGCAGGGTGACCGTTTTGCCCGTACCGGTCGCCCCGGTGATCAACCCGTGGCGGTTAGCCAGAGCAGGCAAAATGACCAGTTCCTGCGCCGGTTTCCCGTCTTTCATCGCTTTGGCAATAATCCGTGCTTCGCTCATTTTCTGTTCCTATAACCCTGTACGGCGCGAATGCGCCCTTTGATATCATCAAGGCTATAAGCGAGACGTAAACCCGTCAAGGACAAACAAAAGGGCCCCTCACCCCAACCCTCTCCCACAGGGAGAGGGAGCTATTAGCCCCTGCTCTTTTGCAAGTGAAAGAGGCCACCTCAGCAAACTCTTCAAGCCGATATCAATCGTAGGAGTTAATCTGTGGCACGTTAGGGTCCCTCATGCCAAACCGTATCGCGGGACGTGCAACCAGTCCTTCCTTTAGGGAGAGGGAGCTGATGCGGAGCCGATATCAATCGTAGGAGTCAATCTGTGGCACATTAGGGTCCCTCATGCCAAACCGTATCGCGGGACGTGCAACCAGCCCTTCCTTTAGTAAGAGGGAGCTGATGCGGAGCCGATATCAATCGTAGGAGTCAATCTGTGGCACATTCGAGTCTCTGATGCCAAACCGAGTCGCTTAACGTTATCCGCGTAACCCCAGCTCTTCTTTCAGCGATTTGAGATAGCGGCGGCTGACCGGTACCGGCTCCCCCACCGACATAATCATTTCCGCCGTGCCACTTTCTTCAAAACGGATCTCTTTGACCTGCTCAAGGTTCACCAGATATTGCCGGTGGCAGCGCACCAATGGCGTGCGGCTTTCCAACGTGCGAAGCGTCAGTTCGGTAAAACACTCCATGCCGTCATTGCGTACCACATACACCCCGGTCGAGCGTGAGCGGATAGCAATCACCTCATCGAAACGCAGCAGGTAAATCCGGCTGTGGCCGGTGCAGGGAATGTATTTCAGGTAGCCCGCGCTTTCATCCAGCGCCGCAATATTCTGCGGAGCACGGCGCTGATGCAGGCGCTGCAGGGTTTTATTCAGCCGATTCGGCTCCGCCGGTTTCAGCAGGTAATCAAACGCATGCTGCTCAAAGGCCTGCACTGCGTATTCGTCATAGGCCGTCAGAAACACGATGTAGGGCATACGGTTCGGATCGAGCATGCCAACCATTTCCAATCCGCTGATACGCGGCATCTGGATGTCCAGGAATACCACGTCCGGTTGCAAGCGGTGGATTTGGCTGATGGCCTCAATGGCATTGGCGCATTCACCAATAATGGTAATGCCCTCTTCCTCTTCCAGCAGGTGGCGCAGGTTATCGCGGGCAAAGGGCTCGTCATCGACAATCAGTACGTTCAACATCAAGCAGCCCTCGCCAAGGGAACGTTAAGGGTGATGCAAGTATAGGCTTCAGGTTCGCAGGTGACCTGCACGCCATAATCTTCACCATAGCGCACGCGGATACGCCGATCGACCAGGTTCATCCCCAACCCGCTGCCGCCGGTCTGCTGACGGAACAGCCCGGCGTTATCCGTCACCTGCAACAGCAAGTGATCGCCCTCCAGACGAGCACCAATATCGACACGGCCAATCCCCAACAGATGGGAAGTACCGTGCTTGATGGCATTTTCCACAATCGGCTGCAGCGAGAACGCAGGTAAACGCACTGCCAGCAACTCTTCCGGCAGCGAAACGGTGATCTCCAGCCGATCGGCAAAACGGGCCTTTTCGATCTGCAGATAGGCGTTCACATGTTCGATCTCGTCCGCCAGGCTCACCTCATCGTCGGAGCGCTTGAGGTTTTTACGGAAAAAGGTCGACAGATACTGCACCAGTTCGCAGGCCCGGTCACCATCGCGGCGGATCACCGCCACCAGCGTATTCAGGGCGTTGAACAGGAAATGCGGGTTCACCTGCGCATGCAACAGTTTGATTTCCGACTGGGCCAGCAGCTGTTTATGGCGCTCATATTGCCCGGCCATGATTTGCGCCGACAGCAGGCTGGCAATCCCTTCCCCCAGCGTGCGATTAATGGTGCTAAACAGCTTGGTCTTGGGTTCATACAGTTTGATGGTGCCAATCACTCGCTGGTTTTCACCACGCAGCGGGATCACCAGTGTCGAACCTAGTTTGCAATTGCCGTTGATGGAGCAGCAGTAAGACAGCTCATTGCCGTCGGCATACACCACCTCGTTGTTATCGATGGCGCGATGGGAGTGGACAGAGGAGATCGGCGTGCCCGGCAGATGGTGGTCGTCACCAATGCCGATAAAGGCCAGCAGCTTGTCACGATCGGTGATCGCCACGGCGCCGATGCCCAGCTCCTGATAGACCACCCGCGCCACCTTCATGCTGTTTTCCTGGTCAAACCCCTGGCGCAGAATACCCTCGGTACGTTCGGCAATCTTCAACGCCTTGGAGGAGAAGGCGCTGGTGTATTTCTCAAACATCGCCCGCCGATCAAGCAGGATCTGCATGAACATGGCGGCACCGATGGTATTGGCGATCAGCATCGGCAGGACGATGTGCTCCACCAGCAGCACCGCTTCGGGGAACGGACGCGCGACGATCAGGATAATCGCCATTTGCAGCACTTCGGCCACCAACGCAATCCCGGCGACAAACAGCGGGTTGAACAGCAGATCGATACGCCCGCGCCGCATGGCAATGCTGTGCACAATACCGCCAACCAGACCTTCGGCCACCGTGGAGATCGCACAGGCGACGTCTGTCATGCCCCCCAGTGTATAACGATGCAAGCCGCCCGTTAGGCCAACCAGGAAACCGACGGAGGGCCCACCCAGCAGCCCGCCCAACACGGCGCCGATAGCGCGGGTATTGGCGATGGAGTCTTGAATATGCAGGCCAAAATAGGTGCCCATAATGCAGAACACCGAGAAAATGACGTAGCACAGCAACTTGTGCGGCAGGCGAATGGTCACCTGCATCAACGGAATAAACAGCGGCGTCTTGCTCAGCAGATAGGCAATGACGAGATACACGCACATCTGCTGTAGCAGCAGTAACACCTGGTTAAATTCGTACATAAAAACGGCTCATCCTGAACAACGGGGGCGATCAAAAAAGTGCCGGGTATCCGGTCTGGTTTTAGGCGGGCAATTAAATCACGTGGGATCGAAAAAAACAGTGATGCAGGCAAACATTCAGGAGGGAAAAGCAGGCCGGCCCCCAGCTAGAGACCGGCTTGGGTGATTTATGGCAGCACTTTGGCCGACAGGATCACGATAGGTTTACTCGGGACATTCTGGTAAGGACCGACGTTGCCAGTGGGTACCTGGGAGATTTTATCTACTACGTCCATACCTTTAACGATTTTGCCAAATACCGCGTAGCCAAAATCACGCTGGCCATGATCGAGGAACGCATTGTCTGCCACGTTCAGGAAGAACTGGCTGGTGGCGCTGTCTTTATCGGCGGTACGCGCCATGGAAATGGTGCCACGCAGGTTACGCAGGCCGTTGTCGGCTTCGTTCTTGATCGGTGCATTGGTGGTTTTCTGCTGCATATCCGCAGTAAAACCGCCACCCTGAACCATGAAACCAGGGATCACGCGGTGGAAAACGGTGTTGTTGTAGTAACCGCTGTTCACGTAGTCAATGAAGTTCTTGGTTGAGACCGGTGCCTTCTGACTGTCGAGCGCCAATTCGATATTCCCTGCCGAGGTGGTCAACATGACGTGGGTTTCACCGGCGGCTAATGCGGCGGGTGCCATGGCTGTCAGTGAACACAGCGCAACGAAGGTCACTAAAGTACGTTTGAACATGAACGGGTCCTTTCTTTGAGATACAAACAACGGAAAGCGCTTTGATTCTAAAGAGCTGCGCCCGGCAGCGCCAGCCATTTACCTATATTTACTCAATTGCCGGACGTTTCTGAGTGCGCCCGGTTTTTTCCTGCCGACAGTATGATCCCCGTACTGATTTTTGCCAAGCCGATCACGCATTATTTGCCGATTTTCGCCCTTCATCGGTTTTTGCGACACAAATCCCGGTTTGGTTCTGCAATCCAGCTAGGCTAAATAAATGAGAGCGCTCTCATTTGCGCTGATAACCATAATAATACTGGAGAGCAATGATGAAAAAGATAGTGCTGTGCTGTGCCGCGGGGATGTCCACCAGCATGCTGGTCAAACGCATGCAAACCGAAGCGCAAAAGCGCGAACTGGCCGTGGAGATTGTGGCGGTACCGGCTGCGGATTTCGAAGCCGAGTTGCCAACTGCCAGCGTGGTGCTGTTGGGGCCACAGGTAAAGTACGAACTGGCCCGCTTCAGCCAGCTTGCCGGGCCGCATGGCCTGCCGGTTGCCGTCATCGACATGATGGATTACGGCACCCTGCGCGGTGACAAGGTATTAGACCAAGCCCTCAGCCTGATCGCCTGACGCCGCGGAGAACCCCATGAGCCTATACGCTTCCCTGATGCGCGTGGTCGAAAGCCATATCGCGCCACTGGCTGGCCGGATCGGTAGCCAGCGCCATATTATTGCCATTCGTGACGGTTTTATCAGCGCTATGCCATTTTTGATCGTCGGCAGTATCATGCTGATCGTCGCCAACCCGCCGTTTGACGCGACCACCACCTCCAGCTTTGGGCAAGCCTGGTTAGGGTTCGCCAAGAAGCACTGGGACACCATCACCATGCCGTTCTTTATGACCATGGGGTTGATGAGCGTATTTGTCTCTATTGGTACCGCCTACAGTCTGGCAAAGCACTACAAAATGGATGCGCTGACCGCTGCGCTGCTGTCGCTGATGGCATTCCTGCTGGCCTCCGCGCCACAGGTCGACAACAAGATGTCCCTCGATTTTCTGGGTGGCCAGGGGGTATTCACCGCTCTGATCTGCGCCATTTGGTCGGTCGAACTGATCCGCCTGCTGAAAAAGTACAACATCACCATTCGCATGCCAGAGCAGGTTCCCCCTGCCATTGCCCGCTCGTTTGAACTGCTGTACCCAGTGGTCGGCATTCTGTTGACGGTCTACCCCATCAGCCTCCTGATGCAGAGCGAATTCCAACTGCTGCTGCCCGCTGCGATTATGCAGGTGTTCCAGCCGCTGATTTCCGTCGGCGATACGCTGCCAGCCATCCTTTTGGCGGTGCTGATTGCCAACCTGCTGTGGTTTGCCGGTATTCACGGCGACAACATCGTGACCGGCCTGCTGAACCCGATCTTTATGGCTAACCTGGCCACTAACGCCGCGCTGGTCGCCAACGGTGCAGCCATGACCCAAACGCTGACCGCGCCATTCTGGTCATTCTATGTCTGTATCGGCGGCTCAGGCTCCACGCTGGTGTTGGCCTTCCTTTATCTGCGTAGCCGTTCCATTCATCTACGCACCATCGGCAAGCTGAGCGTGGTCCCGGCGGCTTTCAATATCAATGAACCGCTGCTGTTTGGTTCGCCGGTGGTGATGAACCCAACGCTGTTTATCCCGTTGATTGTGGTGCCGATGGTTAACGCCACTCTGGCTTATTTCGCCCTGCACTGGGACATGGTGGAGAAAATGGTGGCGATGGCCCCCTGGACCGCTCCGGCACCGCTGGGAGCGATGATCTCCGCCTCCTGGGATATCCGTGCCGCCGTATTGGTGCTGGTGCTGATGGTGATTGACCTGGCGATCTGGCTGCCGTTCTTCAAGGTGTATGAAAAACAACTACTGGCGCAGGAACACGAGCAGGCCGAGGCTGAACGTGAAGCCAGCAACGCCGCCACCGCACAGTAACAGGAGAGATAACGTGACTGAACTGATGGCTGAAGTCAGCCAGGATTTTGAAAGCACCATTATGGAGCTGCTGGTATTTGCCGGTAGCGCCCGCAGCAGCGCGCTGATGGCTTTGCAACAGGCCCGTGCCGGTGATTTCACCGGTTCCGCCGAACATATGGCCGAATCCAAGCAGGCGGTGAAACAGGCCCACCGCATTCAGACCCAACTGATCGGCATGGACGAAGGCTGCGGCAAACTGGCCATCACCCTGATCACCGTACACGCACAGGATCACTTGATGAACGCCATGGTCATTCAGGATCCGGCCGACGACATGATCGAACTTTATCGCCGTCAGGTACAATTGGAGTCCCGCTCATGAGCGCATTAAAAATCGCCATTATTGGCGGCGGTAGCAGCTACACGCCGGAGCTGGTGGAAGGCCTGATCCTGCGAATTGAAGAGTTGCCGGTGACCGAACTGGCGTTGGTGGACGTTGAGCCTGGCCGGGAGAAGGTCGAGATCATTGCCGCATTAACCCAGCGTATGCTGGCCCGTAACGGCCTGGAGCAGGTGAAGGTCAGCGTGCATTTCGATCTGGACGAGGCCATTCGCGGTGCCAGTTTCGTTCTCACCCAGTTCCGCGTAGGTCAGTTGCCTGCCAGGGCAGCCGACGAGCGCCTGGGCCTGAAATACCAACTGATCGGCCAGGAAACTACCGGCGTTGGCGGTTTTGCCAAGGCGTTGCGCACCATCCCGGTGATGCTGAATATCGCCCGCAAGGTTGAACAGCTGGCACCCGATGCCTGGATCATCAACTTTACCAACCCGGCCGGTATCGTGACCGAAGCCATTTCGCGTTATACCAAGGCGAAAATCATCGGCCTGTGTAACGTGCCGATCAGCATGCATCACATGATCGCCAATATGCTGAAGGCCCCTTACGCCGAGGTACAGCTGCAATTCGCGGGGTTGAACCACATGGTGTGGGTCCACCAGGTGCTGCAAAACGGCAAGGACGTGACCGACAAGGTACTCGACATGCTGTGTGACGGTGCCGCGCTGACCATGAACAACATCAAGGAAGAGCCTTGGCCACCAGAGTTCCTGCGCGCCGTAGGGGCGATCCCCTGCCCTTATCACCGCTATTTCTACCAGACCAAAGAGATGCTGGCAGAGGAGATTTCCGTCGCAGCCGAACGCGGTACCCGTGCCGAACAGGTGATGAAAGTAGAGAAGGAATTGTTCGAGCTGTATGCAGACCCACATCTCGACAGCAAGCCCGAGCAGCTCAGTTTCCGTGGTGGTTCCTTCTATTCCGAAGTGGCGTTAGAGCTGATCCGTGCCATTCACAATAATCTCGGCACGCAATTAGTGGTCAATACCGCAAACCGTGGCGCTATTCGCGGTTTGCCAGACGATGCTGTGATAGAAACCAACTGTATCGTCGATGCTCAGGGTGCCCATCCGCTGACGTTTGGCCAACTGCCGGATTCGATGCATGCGCTGACCCAGCAGGTTAAAGCCTATGAACGCCTGACGATAGAGGCCGCCGTGCATGGCGATCGCCGCAGTGGGCTGCTGGCACTGGTCACCAATCCTCTGGTCGCCAACGCCCAAATTGCCCAGCCGCTGCTGGAAGAAGTGCTGGAGGTAAATAAAGCCTATTTGCCGCAGTTTAACGCATAACCATCAACATTGGGTTCGGCTCGCCGGACCCACTTATCTCCTGTAATCTGATCAAGTGGGGGGATAAGCCCGTAATCAGGAGCAGTAAAATGGTGACACTGGAAGATGTCGCAGCGATAGCGGGCGTATCCCGCGCGACTGTGTCACGCGTGGTCAACGGCGACAACAAGGTCAAAGCGCTCACCCGCGAGAAGGTCAAACGGGCGGTGGCCGAACTGGGCTATACCCCCAACCCCGCGGCCAGGGCGTTGGCATCCAGCCAAAGCAATACCTTGGGCCTGGTCACCACCTCATACCGAGGGGGCTTCTTTGGTGCCCTGATGGATTTCGTCCAAACCGAAGCCGAGTCCAACGGTAAACAGCTGCTGGTAACCCAAGGCCGCAACAGTGCGGAAAATGAACTGCTGGCGATCCAACGCCTGTTCAGCCTGCGTTGCGACGGAGTGATCCTCCACGTGCGCTGCCTCAGCGACGATCGGCTGCGTCAGTTGGCGGCCGAACAGCGCTCCTTTGTGCTGCTGGATCGCCTGGTCCCTGGCCTGGAAGATCGCTGTGTCACCTTCGATCACGTTTATGCCAGCCAGCTTGCTACCCAGCAGCTCATCGATGCCGGCCATCGGCGCATTGCCTGTATCAGTGGCCCAGCCCAACGAGCCTCCAGCCAACAGCGGTTACAAGGGTTCCTCAATGCGATGCAGGCCGCCAACCTGCAACCGCTAGGCTGCCCGGAAGGGGTCTATGACCTGGAAAGCGGCTACCAGTGCGCTGACCAGTTGCTGCGCAGCAAAGCGCTGCCTACGGCGATCTACTGCTGCAACGAAGAAATGGCGATTGGTGCCTTGCTGGCGATTAATGAACGGCATCTGCGTGTACCGCAGGATATCTCATTGATCTGCTATGACAGCGGCGAGCGAGCGCCTTTTGTCCGCCCGGCGCTCACCAGCGTGCATTTCCCTATTACCGAAATGGCGCAATATGCCGCTCGTCTGCTGATAGATCCACTGACCGCACCGGTGAGCTTTGAGCCGACCATCATCCAGCGCGATTCGATCGCCACACCCGGTAGCTGATCACATAAAAATCTAAAAACCCTTCATCTCTTGCATCAAAAAATCGATGCTCGTCACATAAACTCCCGTTGTCTATGCTAGGATCCGCCTCCTGGTGGCCTGATCGGGATCTTTTCCAGTTTTTAGCAGGAAAAACCTGCGGCCTTATGCCAGCTTTAAACCCCAGGGATCTCAGGTTACGTCCTGACAGCCCACGGGTATAAACCACAACAAAGATAATCAGGCCTATATACATGAATGACAGCAACCGCATCCGGCTAACCTGGATCAGCTTCTTCTCTTATGCGCTGACCGGTGCATTAGTGATCGTCACAGGGATGGTGATGGGAAACATCGCAGAGTATTTCAATCTGCCGGTTTCCAGCATGAGCAATACCTTTACCTTCCTTAACGCGGGTATTTTGATTTCAATCTTCCTCAATGCCTGGCTGATGGAAATCATTCCGCTGAAACGTCAGCTGATCTTTGGCTTTATCCTGATGCTGCTGGCCATCGCCGGGCTGATGGTGGGCAAAAGCCTGACCCTGTTCTCGCTGTGCATGTTTGTGCTCGGTGTGGTCAGCGGTATCACCATGTCGATCGGCACCTTCCTGATCACCCATATGTATGCGGGCCGCCAACGTGGTTCACGCTTGCTGTTTACCGACTCCTTCTTCAGCATGGCCGGGATGATCTTCCCAATCATCGCCGCAATGCTGCTGGCGCGCAGCATTGGCTGGTACTGGGTTTACGCCTGCATTGGGGTGCTGTACCTGGCCATCTTCGTGCTGACGCTGTGTTCCGAGTTCCCGGTTCTGGGTGACAAAGGGGAGAAAAGCAGCGAGCCGGTGGTGAAAGAGAAATGGGGCATCGGCGTGCTGTTCCTGGCTATCGCCGCGCTGTGCTACATCCTTGGCCAGTTGGGCTTTATCCAATGGGTGCCGGAATACGCCACCAAAACCTTCGGCATGAATATCGATCAGGCGGGCAAGGTAGTCAGCAACTTCTGGACTTCTTACATGATCGGTATGTGGGTGTTCAGCTTCGTGCTGCGCTTCTTTGACCTGCAACGCATCGTCACCGTGCTGGCCGCGCTGGCAACGGGTGCCATGTACCTGTTTATCAGCACCGATAATCCTGAGTACCTGAGCTACTACATCATGGCTCTGGGCTTCGTCTCCAGCGCGATCTACACCACGCTGATCACACTCGGTTCGCAGCAAACCAAGGTTTCCTCACCGAAACTGGTCAACTTTATCCTGACCTGCGGCACCATCGGTACCATGCTGACCTTCGTGGTCACCGGCCCGATCGTTGCCAGCAGCGGGGTCCATGCCGCACTGACTACGGCCAACGGCCTGTATCTGGCCGTGTTTGTGATGTGTCTGCTGCTCGGTTTTGTGACCAAGCACCGTAACCATGGGCATACCACGCACTAACTGTTGCTCGTTTTCCCCATGAGGGTTCTGCCAACGCAGAACCCTTTTTTTATGTCTAACGCCTGAAGTCGACCTGCTCTTCCTGCTCCAGATACAGCGTGGTTTGCGCAGGCTGGGTGGCCGCGATGACCGCACCCGCACGGATCGAATAGCGTACCGGCGTCTGGCGGCGTACTGCGTCAAAACCGCTGTCTGCGGGTAAGATCACCAAATCGGCACTATTGCCTGCACGCAAACCGTAATCCGTCAGGTTCAAAGTTCGTGCGCTGTGGGTGGTGATCAGATTCAAACCGTCATCGATCTGGCCATAACCCATCAGTTGGCAGACGTGGAGCCCCATATGCAGCACCTGCAACATATTGGCGGTGCCCAGCGGATACCAGGGGTCAAACACGTCGTCATGACCAAAGCAGACGTTGATGCCCGCCTCCAGCATCTCCTTCACCCGTGTGATGCCACGCCGTTTAGGATAGGTATCGAAACGCCCTTGCAGGTGAATATTCACCAACGGGTTGGCCACGAAGTTGATACCGGACATTTTCAGCAGCCGGAACAGCCTTGAGGTATAGGCCCCATTGTAGGAATGCATCGCGGTGGTGTGGCTGGCGGTGACCTTGGCGCCCATCTCCAGCTTCAATGCCAGCGCGGCCACGGTCTCCACAAAACGGGACTGCTCGTCGTCAATCTCGTCGCAGTGCACGTCCACCAGCCGATCGTATTTCTGTGCCAGAGCAAAGGCCTTGTGCAGCGACTCTACGCCGTATTCGCGGGTGAATTCAAAATGCGGGATAGCACCGACCACATCCGCCCCGAGCCGTAACGCCTCCTCCAGCAGGGCTTCCCCATTGGGATATGACATGATCCCTTCCTGAGGGAAGGCCACGATCTGCAGCGTGATCCAAGGAGCGACCTCCTGCTTGACCTCCAGCATGGCGCGCAGCGCGGTCAGCGTAGGATCGGAGACGTCGACATGGGTGCGCACATGCTGCACGCCGTTGGCGATTTGCCATTTCAGCGTCTGCCAGGCGCGCTGTTTCACGTCCTCATGGGTGAGCAGTGCTTTACGCTCCGCCCAGCGCTCAATACCTTCAAACAGCGTGCCGGACTGGTTCCATGCGGGCTGCCCGGCGGTTTGCGTGGTATCCAGGTGGATATGCGGCTCGATAAACGGCGGCAGCGCCAGCCCGCCTTCGGCATCCAACACGTCGCTGCGCCACTCCAGCCCCTCAGGCTGTGGAATGATATGCGCGATCCGCCCCTGCTCAATAGCCAGTTGCCATAGCCCTTCATGCCCGCTCAGGCGCAGGTTATCGATAAACTTGACCGGATTGTTCGCCATTTTTTCCTCTGCTCGGCTCACCATTTCTTTCATCATACTGGGCAATGACGAGCTGACAAAATCGCCGCTTGGTGCCTCTCCCCTTTCGCTACTCCCCAAGGAGTATTTTTTCCATTAACTGGCTCGATTCAGCTAAAGTTGAGTAAAAACCGCAACTTATCAAATATCGATAAAAATCATAGATATACCACCTTAGAGGTATATAGGGGCTAGCTTGACCTGTATCAATAAATTGCCTTCTGGGAGGAATAAGGTACATCCAGGAAATCAGAATTTTGAGGCAATAATGAGCAGAGTCCAACTCGCGGTTATCGGCAACGGCATGGTCGGCCACCGCTTTATCGAAGATCTGCTGGAAAAGGCAGACAAAGACCAGTTCGATATCACCATCTTTTGTGAAGAGCCACGCATCGCCTACGACCGCGTGCATCTCTCCTCCTATTTCTCCCACCACACTGCCGAAGAGCTTTCGCTGGTCCGCGAAGGCTTCTACGAAAAACAGGGCGTCAAAGTGCTGGTAGGCGAGCGCGCGATCACCATTAACCGCGCAGAGAAAGTGATCCACTCCAATACCGGCCGCACGGTGTATTACGACAAGCTGATCATGGCGACCGGCTCCTACCCGTGGATCCCGCCGATCAAAGGTTCAGATACTCAGGACTGCTTCGTTTACCGCACCATTGAAGATCTCAACGCTATCGAATCCTGCGCCCGCCGCAGTAAACGTGGCGCGGTAGTAGGCGGTGGCCTGCTCGGCCTGGAAGCGGCTGGCGCACTGAAAAGCCTGGGCGTGGAAACCCACGTGATCGAGTTCGCGCCGATGTTGATGGCAGAACAGCTCGATCCAATGGGCGGCGACCAGCTGCGCCGCAAGATCGAGCGCATGGGTGTCAAAGTCCACACCGGCAAGAACACCACCGAAATTATCAACGGCGGAAAAAACGCACGCAAAACCATGCACTTTGCCGACGGCAGCGAGCTGGAAGTCGACTTTATCGTCTTCTCCACCGGCATCCGCCCGCAGGACAAACTGGCTCACCAATGCGGGCTGGCTACCGCCCCACGCGGCGGCATTGCGATTAACGATAACTGCCAGACCTCCGATCCGGACGTTTACGCCATCGGCGAATGCGCCTCCTGGCAGCAGCGCACTTTCGGCTTGGTCGCGCCGGGCTACAAGATGGCTCAGGTCACCGCCGACCATCTGCTGAGCCGTGAAAACAGCTTCCAGGGTGCCGATATGAGCGCCAAACTGAAGCTGCTGGGGGTCGATGTTGGGGGCATTGGCGATGCGCATGCGCGTACCGAAGGCGCCCGCAGCTACGTCTATCTGGATGAAAGCAAAGAGGTTTACAAGCGCTTGGTCGTCAGCGCTGACAACAAAACGTTGCTCGGCGCGGTGCTGGTCGGCGATACCAGCGACTACGGCAACCTGCTGCAGCTGGCACTGAATAATATCGAACTGCCGGAAAACCCGGACAGCCTGATCCTGCCAGCCCATGCCGGCAGCAAGCCTGCCATCGGCGTAGATTCACTGCCAGAAACCGCACAGATCTGTTCCTGCTTCGACGTTAGCAAGGGCGATATCATCAAAGCGGTGAATATGGGCTGCCATACCGTGGCGGCGATCAAGTCCGAGACCAAGGCCGGTACCGGCTGCGGCGGCTGTATTCCACTGATCACCCAGGTGCTGAATGCCGAACTGAGCAAACAGGGCATCGAGGTTAACCATCACCTATGCGAACACTTTGCCTATTCCCGCCAGGAGCTGTACCACCTGATCCGGGTTGAAGGCATCAAGACCTTCGACGAGCTGTTGGCGAAATACGGTAAGGGTTACGGCTGCGAAGTGTGTAAACCGACCGTCGGTTCACTGCTGGCCTCCTGCTGGAACGAGTATGTGCTCAAACCGCAGCACACGCCGCTGCAAGACACCAACGACAACTTCCTGGGCAACATCCAGAAAGACGGCACTTATTCGGTGATCCCACGCTCTGCCGGTGGTGAAATCACGCCGGAAGGTCTGATCGCCGTCGGCCAGATTGCCAAAGAATACAACCTGTACACCAAGATGACCGGCTCGATGCGTATCGGCATGTTCGGTGCGCAGAAAGACGATCTGCCCGCCATCTGGAGCAAGCTGATCGCCGCCGGTTTCGAAACCGGCCACGCCTACGCCAAAGCGCTGCGGATGGCAAAAACCTGCGTCGGCAGCACCTGGTGCCGTTATGGCGTGGGTGACAGCGTTGGCTTCGGCGTGCAGCTTGAACACCGTTACAAAGGCATCCGTACCCCGCACAAGATGAAGTTTGGCGTTTCCGGCTGTACCCGCGAGTGTGCCGAGGCGCAGGGGAAAGACGTCGGCATTATTGCCACCGAGAACGGCTGGAACCTGTACGTCTGTGGCAACGGCGGGATGAAACCACGCCATGCCGATTTGCTGGCCGCCGATCTCGACAACGAAACGCTGATGCGTTACCTCGACCGTTTCATGATGTTCTACATCCGCACCGGCGATAAGCTGCAGCGTACCTCGGTCTGGCTGGAAAGCTTGGAAGGCGGCATCGATTATCTGCGCAAGGTGATTATCGACGACAAGCTGGGCATCAACGCACAGCTGGAAACCGAAATTGCCCGCCTGCGCGAAGCAGTGATCTGCGAATGGAAAGCAACTGTCGAAAATCCTGCATCGCAGGTGCGTTTCGCTCACTTTATTAACAACAGCCAGCGCGATCCTAACGTGCAGGTCGTGGCCGAGCGCGAGCAACATCGCCCAGCTCGCCCGGATGAACGCATTCCCGTCACCTTGCTGGAAACCGAGGAGAACAACGCATGAGCCAGTGGATCACCGTTTGCCCCATCGCCGATATTCTGCCCGCGACCGGCGTGTGTGCGCTGATCGGTACCCAGCAGGTGGCGATATTCCGCCCCTATGCCGACGAACGGCTGTTTGCCATCAGCAATATCGACCCGTTTGCCCAGGCCAGCGTGCTCTCTCGCGGACTGATTGCCGAGCATCAGGGTGAATTGTGGGTCGCCAGCCCGCTGAAAAAACAGCATTTCCGCCTGCGCGACGGTTTCTGTCTGGAAGATGAGAGCCACTCCGTGGCCAGCTTCACCAGCCGGGTAGTCGACGGCCTGGTTCAGGTGGCAATGCAATAAAACACGATGCCCCTTGGTTAAGGTTAACCAAGGGGCACGGCACCAATTTTTATTACTTCCCAGGGAAATTTATGTTCACCGACACCATCAACAAATGTGCTGCCAACGCGGCACGCATCGTCAAACTGGCCAAAGAGAGTCCGCTCGGCTTCTGGATCAGTTCCGCTATGGCCGGGGCCTATGTCGGCCTTGGCATCATCCTGATCTTTACCCTCGGCAACCTGGTGGATCCGTCTATCCGTCCGTTGGTCATGGGTGCCACCTTCGGGATCGCACTGACGCTGGTGATTATCGCCGGTTCAGAGCTGTTCACTGGCCACACCATGTTTCTGATGCTGGGCGTCAAAGCCGGTACCATCAAGCACCGCCAGATGTGGGCCGTGCTGCCACAAACCTGGTTGGGTAACCTGCTCGGTTCGGTGCTGGTCGCGCTGATGTATTATTACGGCGGCGGTAGCCTGCTGCCGATGGATACCAGCCTGGTGCATACCGTGGCGCTGGCCAAAACCACCGCCCCGGCAGAAGTGCTGTTCTTCAAAGGCGTGCTGTGTAACTGGCTGGTTTGCCTGGCGATCTGGATGGCACTGCGCGTTGAAGGCGCGGCCAAATTCATCGCCATCTGGTGGTGTTTGCTGGCGTTTATCGCTTCCGGTTACGAGCACTCGGTGGCTAACATGACGCTGTTTGCCCTGTCCTGGTTCGGCCACCACAGCGAAGCCTATACCCTGAGCGGTATCGGTCATAACCTGCTGTGGGTGACTCTGGGCAATATGGTCTCTGGTGCCGTCTTTATGGGCCTCGGTTACTGGTATGCCACACCACGTGCCCAACGTCCACAGGCTGAGATTGCCGCCGCTCGCCAAACCGCATAATGATTTTTGGGGTGAGCAATCGCCCCCGTTAGCCACTTCTCCGAGGATTGCCGATGGATTACTTACCCATTTTCTGCCAACTGCAACACAAAGCCTGCCTGCTGGTCGGCGGCGGGGAAGTCGCTGAACGTAAGGCTCGCCTGCTGCTGGACGCCGGTGCGCAGTTAACCGTCAACTCGCTCGAATTCAGTGAGCAATTCCTGATCTGGGCCGAACAGGGCCAGGTGACTCTGGTAGAAAGTGAGTTTTCTGCCGACTTGCTGGCAGAAAAATGGTTAGTGATTGCCGCCACCGATCGGGTGGAAGTCAACGCCCTGGTCTATCAGTGCGCCAACCAACGGCAGGTGTTCTGCAACGTGGTGGACGACCCCAAACGCGCCAGCTTTATCATGCCTTCGATTATCGATCGTTCGCCGATTATGGTGGCCGTTTCTTCCGGGGGCAAAGCCCCGGTGCTGGCACGTCTGCTACGGGAAAAACTGGAAGCCATTCTGCCGCAGCATCTGGGTCAACTGGCTCAGTTGGCGGGTTCATTGCGCCAGCGGGTGAAGCAGGAGTTTGCCAGCATTGGCGCTCGTCGCCGCTTCTGGGAAAGGTTGTTCGTACACGACAGACTGGCGCAGTCCCTGGCCAACGGCGATACCCCGCAGGCCAACCAGCAGGTTGAAAAGCTGTTCGCCGATCGGCCTGAAGAACAGGGCGAAGTGGTGCTGGTAGGCGCAGGCCCCGGCGATGCTGGCCTGCTGACGCTGAAAGGTCTGCAGCAGATCCAACAGGCTGACGTTGTCGTTTACGATCGCCTGGTCTCTGAAGAAATTATGGCCCTGGTGCGCCGCGATGCCGAGCGTATCTTTGTAGGCAAGCGTGCCGGATATCACTGCGTACCTCAGGAACACATCAATCAGATCCTGGTGGAGCAGGCCAGACGAGGCCTGCGTGTCGTCCGGCTAAAAGGGGGCGACCCCTTCATCTTTGGCCGGGGTGGCGAAGAACTGGAAACGCTGGCCGAAGCGAATATTCCCTTCTCGGTAGTACCGGGGATCACTGCGGCTTCGGGTTGTTCGGCTTACAGCGGCATCCCCCTCACCCACCGCGATCACGCGCAAAGCGTGCGTTTGGTGACGGGCCACGCCAAGGCCGACGGCGGATTGGACTGGGCACAGCTTGCCGCCAAACAGCAGACGCTGGTGTTCTATATGGGGCTAACTCAGGCGGCAGAAATCCAGCAGCAGCTGATCGCTCACGGTATGGCGGCCTCAATGCCCGTAGCTCTGGTCGAAAACGGCACCTCAACTCGCCAACGTGTGATAGAAGGCGAGCTGGCGCAACTGGGTGAGCTAGCCAAACAGGCTGCCAGCCCAAGCCTGATTATCGTTGGCAGCGTTGTCAGCCTGCGCAGCAAGCTGAACTGGAATGCCTGCCGGGAAACACCAGCAGATTTGAGCAAAATAGCATAAAAAAAGCGACCCTTTGGCCGCTTCAGATAGGTAGTAATGTTGCTAAGTTTGTCGTTACCAAACAGGTTCGATCCCAGGGGGGCCGCATGCGGCGCCCCTACTGGCTGAGACTCTGTCTACATCCATTAAGGATGCGGTACAAAACCTACGGCTTCATATACCTTCGCCAAGGTTTCCTGCGCACGAGCACGGGCTTTCGCTGCGCCATCACGCATCACCTGCTGTAACAGAGCCTCATCGTTGCGGAAACGGTGATAACGCTCTTGCAGCTCGACCAACATACCAGATACGGCCTCTGCTACGGCGCCCTTCAGGTGACCATACATCTGGCCCTCAAACTCGGCTTCCAGCTGAGCAATGCTCTTGCCGGTCACGCCGGAAAGGATATCCAGCAGGTTGGATACCCCCGCTTTATTGGCAACGTCGTAACGAATGACCGGCGGATCCTGGGAATCGGTCATTGCGCGTTTGATCTTCTTGGTCACCGCCTTCGGATCTTCCAGCAGGCCGATCACGTTGTTACGGTTATCGTCCGACTTGGACATCTTCTTGGTCGGCTCCTGCAGCGACATCACGCGCGCACCGGATTTCGGAATAAACGGCTCCGGCACCTTGAACACGTCGCCATACAGCGCGTTGAAGCGCTGGCCGACGTCACGGCTCAGTTCCAGATGCTGTTTCTGATCTTCACCGACCGGCACCTGATTGGTCTGATACAGCAGAATGTCTGCCGCCATCAGCACCGGATAGCTGAACAGACCGGCGTTGATGTTTTCCGCATAGCGCGACGACTTGTCTTTGAACTGGGTCATGCGGCTCAGTTCACCGAAATAGGTGTAGCAGTTCAGCACCCAGCTCAGTTGCGTATGTTCCGGCACATGGGACTGCACGAAGATGGTGCTTTTCTCTGGATCGATACCACAGGCCAGGTACAGCGCCAGCGTATCCAGGGTGGCTTTACGCAGCTGTTGTGCATCCTGACGCACGGTGATGGCATGCAGATCGACGATGCAGTAGATGCAATCGAACTCGTCCTGCAACTGCACCCACTGGCGCAGCGCCCCCATGTAGTTGCCGATAGTCAGTTCACCGGACGGCTGCGCGCCGCTGAAAACGATGGGCTTACTCATAGTTAAATTTCCCGATCTTCTAAAGATGACAGCCCAAGTGCGGGCAACAAATCGGCGAAGCGCTCCAACACGCGGTCGGGGTGGCTCAGGGCGATCGCTTCACCGTAGTTATATCCGTAAGTCAGACCGACGCTCGGGCAACCTGCCGCCTGCGCCGCCTGAATGTCATTGCGCGAATCCCCGACGAACAACACTTCACCGGCCCGCAGGCCAAGCTTGCCGAACACCAGATACAGCGGGGCAGGATGTGGCTTTTTCTCCACCACGTCGTCACCGCCGATGATCAGCGAGAAAAAGTCGATAATGCCGAGCGCCGTCAGCAAAGGGGCTACAAAAGGTGTCGGCTTGTTGGTGACCAGCGCTAGCGGGTAGCCAAGCTTGGCCAACCGGGCCAGCGTCTCTATTACCTGTGGAAACAGGCGGCTGCCGCTTTCTACGGTTTGCCCATAGAAATGGTCGAAACGTTGACGCATTTGCAGGCACAGCTCTGGCGTGGCTTCCACCTCTGCCCAGCGCAGCGCACGCTGGACCAGCACATCGGCACCGTTACCAATCCAGGTGCCAACACGGGCCTCACCGGCCTGCGGCAGACCCATTTCCGCCAACGCCATATCGATGGCCGCCGCCAAACCCGGCGCACTGTCTACCAGCGTGCCGTCGAGATCGAAGGCCAGACCACGGATAGCGCTAAAATCAGCCATGAGTCACCTTGGCCAGTTCGCTGCGCATTTGATCAATCACCGCGCGGTAATCCGGCTTGCCAAAGATGGCCGAGCCTGCCACGAACATGTCCGCGCCCGCCGCTGCGATCTCGGCAATATTGTCTACCTTCACGCCGCCGTCCACTTCCAGGCGAATGTCGCGGCCACTTTCGTCGATCAGTTTGCGAACCTGACGCAGCTTGTCTAACGTGCCGTGGATAAAGGATTGACCACCGAAACCAGGGTTGACCGACATCAGCAGGATCACGTCGATCTTGTCCATTACGTAATCGAGATAGCTCAACGGGGTCGCTGGGTTAAACACCAGGCCCGCCTTGCAGCCGTTCTCTTTGATCAATTGGATGGTACGGTCGACGTGTTCAGAAGCTTCGGGATGGAAAGAGATGTAGGTTGCCCCCGCCTTGGCAAAGTCCGGCACGATGCGATCGACCGGTTTTACCATCAGATGGACGTCAATTGGTGCGGTAATGCCGTAATTGCGCAAGGCTTCGCACACCATTGGCCCGATCGTCAGATTAGGCACGTAGTGGTTATCCATCACGTCAAAATGCACCACGTCGGCACCGGCGGCCAACACTTTGGCAGTATCTTCACCCAGGCGGGCAAAATCTGCAGACAGAATGGACGGGGCAATCAAAAACTTTTTCATCCGCTTCTCCAAACGTAGGGGTCGAGTTATTCCGCTTTTTTATACAGCGCCAGAAGTTCGTTCACTTTACTGCGGCCTAAAATATTGCGGCTGATGGTGCGACGAGCCTTCACCACATGCAGCGAAGCATGCTGATACCAGTCACGCGTCAGCTCGGTGTCATGGTTGGAAATCAACACCGGCACCTGGCTTTCAACCGACAGCTGATGCGCAATGCGCGCCAGCCCTTGCTGATCGGCCAGGCTAAAGCTGTTGGTGTGATAAGCGGTAAAATTCGCCGTTGCCGACAGAGGAGCATAAGGCGGATCGCAATAGACCACCGCACCTTGGGTCGCCTTCACCATGGTATCGTGATAATGCTCGCAGACAAAAGTAGCATTGCGTGATTTTTCAGCAAACCAATACAGCTCTTCTTCCGGGAAGTAAGGTTTCTTGTAACGCCCAAAAGGCACATTGAACTCACCACGCAGGTTATAGCGGCACAGGCCGTTATAGCAGTGGCGGTTCAGATACAGGAACAGCAGCGCGCGCCGATACTCATCGGCAGTGGTGTTGAACTCTTCGCGCAGCAGGTAGAACTGCTCTGAGTTATTGAATTCGTCGGTGAAAAGCAAGCGGGCATCGCGCACGAAATCACTCGTGCGCAGCTTAACGATGTTATACAGGCTGATAAGGTCGCTGTTGATATCGGCGAGAATATAAGCCTCGTACTCTGTGTTCAGGAAGACTGAACCCGCGCCCACGAAGGGCTCGATTAAGCAGTTACCCTCTGGTAAATGACGACGGATCTCGTCTATCAGCGGGTATTTTCCACCAGCCCATTTTAAAAAAGCGCGGTTTTTCTTCATGCCGTCAGTTAGCTACTTATTACAATTCAGAGCGGCGGATATGTACTCTGTTTCAGACAGCACATCAGCGCACAAAATTAATGATTATTTTTTCAGGTCTTGCTGTACTTGCTGTACAGGGCGGACCCATGGTTTTTTCGCCTGAACTTCCGCCGGCAGTGTGGCGATAGCACGCTTGGCCTCCGCCGAAGAAGCGTAGTTGCCGCTCACTAACACATACCAGGGTTTACCATCACGTTTGGTCTCGTACACCATAAAGTGTGGCAAATTCTGTTGCTTGGCAAAAGCATTCAACGTATCGGAGCGTGAGGCACTGCTCAACTGCAGCGTGTAATGGCTACCCGGTGCGGTTTTCAGTGAGCTTCCGCTGCCGCTCACCACACCACTCTTGCTTTTGGCCGGTGGGGTGTAAACCGTGGTGGTGGTCGCAGAAGGTTTGACCGATGCTGTCGGCTTGGTGGCTGCTGGCTTGGAGGCAGGCGTTTTATGCGGCTGCGTTGCAGCGGTTGCATTGTTATTCGCCGCCGGACGCGCGGCAGCACCGTTCATCACGGTTGCCGGAGCGGTTGGCAAAGCGGAAACCGGGGCATTGAGACTTTGCGCGGCAGCAGCATCAACCTGACCTTGTTGTGAAGACAGGGCGTCTGCCATGTTGCCAGGCAGATCGACACGCTCACCAGCACCGCCCTGTGGTACTACAGGTTGTGCTTCGGTCGGCGTGCTGGAGATAGGTGGGACACTAACAGTCTGAGGCTGAGAGGTACTGACACCGTTGTTATCGTTGGTATCCGTAGTGCCGCCCACAACGCCGTTGTTGCTGGTGGTCAGCGACGAGGAGCCCGACAGATTGATGTCGCGGGTTGCCCCTTGTTGCGCAACCTCGTGCTTGGTGGGGGCCTTCAGCGCCGAACCGATACCGATGATCAGCAACAGCAGCACCAAAATGCCAATCCCAATCATCATATGCTGGCGTGAAACGGCAAAACGCGGCCCAGTTGCGGCTGGCCGACGTGAACGCGAAGGACGGCGATCGCTGGTATCAGGCCTGAGATCGTCTTCTGGTTTAAATTCATCCATCTGAAACCCTCCAACTAGAGGCAAAATCTCGCCACCCAGGTGGTTCGAGACTATTAACCCGATGATGGCAAAGCGATATCTGTCTCGCCTTACGCACAATTTTTATAGAGTCTAACAGCAGCCAAGCTACTGTTATAGCCCGCAAGCTCAAGCACTGTCGACCTGCGTCAAATTACGCCATCCATGGAATTGCCCGGCGGGCAAGGTACAGCCCGGATAGCAGCAGAGCAACGGCTGCATATCGACCTGGCGAAACGTTAACGTTATTGAGTGTAACCGACTTACGCGCGCTGTGTTGGTAAACAGTCAGCGATGGATGCCAGCACCAGCTCATGGGCGACACCGCCACGAACTTCTGCTTCACCAATGCCCTTCGGCAATACCAAACGCAACGCCCCCGCCAACACTTTTTTATCACGCAGCATGTGTGGCAGATAGGCCTCAGGCGTCATTTCCTGCGGCCCGCAAACCGGCAACCCGGCGCGCAGCAGCAGCGCCTTGATCCGTTCAATATCGTCAGCCGAGAACTGGCCCAGGCGACGTGCTGTTTGCGCAGCCATCACCATGCCAGCCGCCACGGCTTCACCGTGCAGCCAGACACCGTAGCCCATTTCGGCTTCGATGGCATGGCCGTAGGTATGGCCCAGATTGAGCAACGCCCGCAGACCGTTTTCACGTTCATCGGCAGCCACAACTTCGGCCTTCAATTCGCAACAGCGGCGGATGCAGTACGCTAACGCGTCCATATCCAGCGCAACCAGCGCATCAATATTATTTTCCAGCCAAACGAAAAAATCACCATCGAGAATAATCCCGTATTTGATCACTTCCGCCAGACCAGAGGAGAGTTCACGCGCCGGTAAAGTACGCAGGCAGTCCAAATCTACCACCACCGAAGCCGGTTGGTAGAAGGCACCGATCATATTTTTACCGAGCGGATGATTGACGGCGGTTTTGCCGCCAACGGAGGAATCCACCTGCGAGAGCAGCGTGGTAGGAACCTGGATAAAACGCACACCGCGTTGATAGCACGCTGCGGCAAAGCCGGTCAGATCGCCAATCACGCCGCCGCCGAGGGCAACTAACGTGGTATCGCGACCGTGGGGCTTTTCCAGCAGCGCCGAGAACACCTGCTCGAGTACGGCCAGAGATTTATACTGTTCGCCATCAGGTAGAATCACCTGATCCACCACTACGCCGCCCTGTTCCAGCACCGACCGGATCCGCTCCAGATACAACGGTGCCAAAGTCTGGTTGGTGACCAGCATGACCTGTTCACCCGCCTTTAGCGGCATAAAAGAAGCCGGATCGTCAAACAATCCGGCGGCTATGGTAATCGGGTAGCTACGCTCCCCAAGCGTTACGGTAATTCTCTCCATGTCGCGCTCAGTTCTCGGTGTGGTTTATCCCCGCCAACGCGGGGAACACAATCAGAATTTCCGCATTTGCCCGCGGCCAACACGGAACCCGCTATCAGTTACTTTCCAGCATGTTGATAATCTGGTTGGCAACCACTTTAGCGCTTTGATCGTCGGTGCGGATAGTGACATCTGCAATTTCTTCGTACAACGGATTGCGCTCTCTAGCCAGCGCTTCCAGCACCTCACGCGGAGGAGAGTCTACCTGCAGCAGCGGACGCTTCTTGTCGCGCTGAGTACGGGCCAACTGTTTCTCGATAGTGGTTTCCAAATAGACCACGACACCACGCGCCGACAGGCGGTTACGCGTTTCACGCGACTTAACCGAGCCCCCGCCGGTAGCCAGCACAATCCCTTGCTTTTCCGTCAGTTCATTAATGACTTTTTCTTCACGATCGCGGAAACCTTCTTCCCCTTCCACGTCGAATACCCAGCCCACGTCAGCTCCGGTACGTCGCTCAATTTCTTGATCGGAGTCGAAAAACTCCATATTGAGTTGCTGAGCTAACTGACGGCCAATAGTGCTTTTGCCGGCACCCATAGGCCCAACCAGAAAGATATTGCGTTTCTCTGCCATGTTTTTCGGTATTACTAAGACAATTCGTTAATGATAACCCGCCCCGCCAATCAAATTAGCGGCGGGACCTAAACTGAAACCTCATGAGCGATAGTGCGAGATCAGACGAAAAATTATCTCAACACTCTTGGTAGTTTGGCAACCGAATAAATCACTATCCACGCCGCAGGAGGGAAACCATACGTTTTTAACGGCGTCTTATACCCTATGGATCCCAGGTTTCAGCCTGGAAGACGACGGGTACAGCATTAACAAAAAAACCTCGGTGCTCAATTCGGTAACCCTTGTAAGCTAAATCGGCCGCAGCGTCAAACTCAGATGCCTCTAAGGCACGAAAAAAAGTGCATTTGCTTGCCAACTTTTAAGCGTTTTCAACGGCTAGGATTTTGGACCAAGACCTCATGAACCGAGCATTGCAGCGAGATCTCCGCCTGGAGTTTATCTGAAAAAGTCACGGGATGTCGTGATTTGGCAGATTAACGGCAACTTTCGTCGGTTTCCCTCATTTGGACTTGGCGTCACCACCGTGCCAAACATCACGATCGAGACAATTTAGACTTTAACCAGTGTGGGCGTGATGAAAATCACCAACTCGCGCCTTTTATGCTGTTGGTTGCTGCGTTTGAACAGCGATCCCAGCAAGGGGATATCGCCCACGCCAGGGACTTTATCGGCCGTTTGGTTGCGCTGACGCTGAAAAATGCCCCCTAAGACGATGGTTTCACCATCTTTCACCGTCACCTGGGTTTTAATCTCCTGCTTGTCGATCGCCAGCGCCTCTCCTTCGCCCTGTTTGATCGAACGCCCGGGCATATTCTGGCTGATCTGTAACGCCAGGGTGATGCGGCCATTGGGTAAAATCTTCGGCGTGACTTCCATGCCCAGCACCGCGTCCTTGAACTCGATCGAGGTGGCACCGCTGGAACCGCTCGACACCTCGTAGGGGATTTCCGTGCCCTGCTTAATGCTGGCGGTTTGCAGATGTGCGGTAAGCAGGCGCGGGCTGGCGATAATCTCCACCTGATTTTCCTGCTCCAGCGCCGACAGCTCCAGATCCAGAATGCGCCCGCTGATGCGTGCCAGGTGGAAACCGGCCGTTATGGCGCTGTTCTCTACCGGCAGACCAACGCTGAAATTGTCTATCCGCAGCTTTTTGGCTGGCCTTTCTTCTGCCGCCAGGCCCCACCTTACGCCAAGCTCCCGCAAATTCTCGCTGCTGATGGTGACAATATGGGCAGCCAGTTGCACCTGTTCCAGCGGGGCATCCATCTCTGCCACCCAGGTTTTCAACTGGGCCAGCGCCTGAGCGGTGTCACGCAGCAGCAACGCGTTGGTGCGTCTATCCACCACGACGCTGCCACGCTCGGTCAATAATTTGCCACGTTGGCTATCCAGGCTCTGCGCTATCTCGCTGGCCTCCGCGTTTTGCAGCGTGATCGTCAGGTTGTGCAGCGACTCCTGCTGCGCCAAATCCCGCTGCCGACGAAGCAGCTCCTGTTCATCCGGCAGTGGGAAAACCATCATCACATTGCCCTCCAACGTCATCGTCAGCTTGCCCATGCGTAATACCACGGCCAACGCCTGCTGCCAGGGAACATTGTCCAACCGCAGCGTCAGATTGGTATCGACCCCCTCGGCAGCGACCAGGTTCAGATCTTGATACTCCGCCAGCGCCTGTAAAATCAGGCTGACCGGAGTATCATGGAACACCAGTGACACCGGCTTTTCCTGCTGCACACCCGCCATCACCGCCAAAGGGAGAACCAGCCACCCCACCAAAAGCCACTGATATCCTTTCATCACTTTTCCTTACGGTTTTTCCCCAACGTGAGCACCACACTACCCGTGCGTGGCCGACATGCTTCGGCCCTATCCTGCGCAACGAGTTCAAGCTGCCGGGGCTGGATCTCCATCACTTGCCAATCACCATCCAGCACACGCTGCTGGGGCAATAACCCCAACCACTGCCCCTGCGGGGTGACCACCCAGCCATAGCGCAAATCCGGCGTGCCAATAATCCCTTTCAGCCGCCAATCCTCCGGTGAAACGGCAGGATCGGCGCAGGCCGCCGTTAGCGGTGGCTGGAACGGATCGCGATACTGTTCAGCCCACAGCGGGGCCGAGAGCAACAGCCAAAACCACCACGCCTTATTCATCCACCGCCTCTTCTGAGCTAATCAGAGTCAGTTGAGTGGTTAACCCTTCGGGCTGCCTCTCGATCTTCATTTGCCCAATCCTGCGGGTGGAGGGCAGCGCCTCCAGCAAGCGCAGCAAGCCCTCGAAATCTAGCTGTAACCTTATCTTTTGTTGGGCTGGTTTCTCCTGCTGCTGGAAACGTAGCAGCCGCCCCCCAAGCTGATAGAGCTGAGTACCCAAATCCCCCGGCTCATCAGGCACGATCAACACCTGATGCCCCAACCGCTGCTCAAGCTCTGCTAACGGCGGTAGCTGGCTAAGTTGCTGCTGACGCTCTGCAATCTGGTGTACCAACTGCTGACGCTGCTCATCCAGCCTTTCCCACCGTTGCCATTCCCCCGAGATCAGCCCACTGCAGGCCAACAGCCCAACCCCGGCTAATACCAGCCATTGAGCCGCCAGCAACTGCCAACCAGGCCGGGCTAGCCAGGGGATCAGCCAGTCTGGCAGGGGCTTATCCATCCTGCCCCCAGCGTGCCGTTAGAGTGAACGCCAACCCTCCCTCCTTTCGTTGTGTGACTTCAACCAGGCGACAGCCCTGTAACAAAGGTAGCGCGGCCAACCGCCGTTCAAAGGTGACGATCTCCACATACGCCCCACCTTGCCCCCACAATGAGATCCCCTTGGGGTTCTCTTCAAACCCCGTGAGCCACAAAGTGTCCGGCAGCCTTACCGAGAGCTGCTGCAATAGCGACAGGTAACGCAGGTTGTGCGCTCGATTATGCTGGTAACGGGTGCTTTCTGCGGCCAAACGGGCCAGTTCGGCCATCTTTTGCTGAGTCTGCTGAATACGCTCTGCCAGCTCAGTGTGTTGCTGCGTTAAGTCCTGCAATATCGAATGTTGCCTGGCCTGTTGGTAGAACAGCAAAAAGTAGGCTGCCGTGAGCATAGCCAGCACCAGCAGCAATTGAGCAACGAAGCAGCGTAACCAGAAGGTGTAGCGCTGCCGCTGCCGTCTGAGGCGCCAGGGCAACAGATTGACCTGATACATCAGGCATCCTCGCGGCGCAGAGCCAACCCGCCGGCTAGAACAAACGCCATTGGCTGAGCGGGCAGCGGCGGGTATAAGCGGCTGAAAGCCGTGAACGGTGACCAAGGCATGGCACCTTCTGGCGCGGCCTCGTCCAGCACGCTGCTGTAATACACCTCTTTAGCCCCCATGGCTGGGCAAGCTGAACGCAGGGCTGCCAACGCTTGCTTGACGCCGACGGCTTCCCCCGCAGGCAAGACGCCATAAGCAAAGGACATCGCTCGCGGTGCTACCCATAACCATTCCGACTCCAGGCGATGCAGCAGCCCGGCATCGGGAGCCAAGCCGGCAAAGGCGGCCATCATACTTAGCGCATTGGGGGCGATATCGATCACCTGGGGATGCAGATCCGCCTGTTGCAGGCAATGCAGCCATTGTTGCAGCTCCTGCTGGCGGGCCGCGGTGAGCAGCAACTGATGGGTATTGGGCTGCGCCTGGCGGTAATCCAATGCTAACGTCTGGCTGTCTAACGGGAACTGTTTCAGACCCTGGGTGGTGATGTAGTCATGGCGAACCGGTTCCTGCAAGCGCAGATCCGGCAGGGGTAACGTCTGCTGTAAAACCCGCTGCGCGGGTAAAGCAATGCGTAAGGAAATATGTCTTGGTAACCGGCTACGCCACTGCTTGAGTACCTCCACCAGCATCGCAGAACTCTCTAAATGCCCGGCCCGCAGCGCCGAATACGGCAATGCCTGTTGCCACCAGTGGCGCAATTGCCAACCGTTACGCCGACGCTGCGCAGCCAGCGCTCTGATGCTGTGATCCTGGATATCCAACCCCACCTGCCACGTTTGAGAAAACATATTTCACCCCACCTCCGTACCCTCAGATAACAAAAGAACATATCCATGTTGCAGGCTTGCCTTTATACTACCGCGCGGTTGTTTATAAACTGCCCAATTGACATGAAATGGGAAATCTCAGGTGAAGTTCGTAAAGTATCTTTTAATCCTTGCAGTGTTTTGCATCGTGCTGGGAGCAGCCTCGATTTTTGGCTTGTACAAATATGTCGAGCCACAGCTGCCCGATGTCGCAACGCTGAAAGACGTGCGGCTACAAATCCCGATGCAGGTTTACAGCGCGGAGGGCGAACTGATCGCCCAATATGGTGAAAAACGCCGTATTCCTCTCAAGCTGGACCAAATCCCACCGGTGATGGTGCATGCCTTCATCGCCACGGAGGACAGCCGTTTCTATGATCATCACGGGGTCGATCCCGTTGGTATCTTCCGTGCCGCCTCGGTCGCGCTGGTTTCCGGCCATGCTTCGCAGGGGGCCAGTACCATCACCCAGCAGTTGGCCAGAAACTTCTTCCTGAGCCCGGAACGCACTTTGATGCGCAAAATCAAGGAAGCCTTCCTGGCGATCCGCATTGAACAGATGCTGACCAAGGATGAAATTCTTGAGCTGTATCTGAACAAAATCTATCTGGGTTACCGCGCTTATGGCGTGGGTGCTGCCGCGCACGTCTATTTTGGTAAGGATGTCAGCCAACTGACGCTGAGCGAAATGGCCACCATTGCCGGATTACCCAAGGCACCTTCTACCTTTAACCCGTTGTACTCCCACGATCGCTCCGTAGCGCGTCGTAACGTGGTGCTATCGCGAATGCTGGATGAGCGCTACATCACACAGGCGCAGTACGATCAGGCCCGCAGTGAACCTTTGGTAGCCAATTACCATGCGCCGGAAATCAGCTTCTCCGCCCCTTATCTTTCAGAGCTGGTGCGTCAGGAGATGATCAAGCGTTACGGTGAAAACGCCTATACCGACGGTTACAAGGTCTACACCACCATCACCAAGCGGCTGCAACAAGGTGCGCAGGAGGCGGTACGTAACAACATCCTCAACTACGACATGCGTCACGGCTATCGCGGCCCGTCAAACGTGCTGTGGAAAGTGGGTGAGCCTGCCTGGGATCAGAAACAGATTGTCGATTCACTGAAGAACCTGCCGAACTACGGCCCGCTGTCTCCTGCGGTGATCCTGCAGGCGGATGCCGAACAAGCTACCGCCATGCTGGCCGATGGCAGCCGCATTGCGCTCCCCATGTCTGGCATGCGTTGGGCACGTGCGTTCAAGAGCGATACGCTGCAAGGCCCTACGCCGAAGCGCGTCACCGACGTGGTGCAGCCCGGCCAACAGATCTGGGTGCGTAAAGTTAACGACAACTGGTGGCTGTCACAGGTGCCGGACGTGAACTCGGCGCTGGTGTCACTCGATCCTAATACTGGCGCTATCAAGGCGTTGGTCGGCGGCTTCGATTTCAACCAGAGCAAGTTCAACCGCGCAACCCAGGCGCTGCGCCAGGTGGGGTCCAACATCAAACCGTTCCTGTATACCGCGGCGATGGATAAGGGCCTGACGCTGGCCACCATCCTCAACGATCTGCCGATCACCCGTTGGGATGCCGGTGCCGGTACCGACTGGCGGCCGAAAAACTCGCCACCTACTTACGACGGTCCTATCCGACTACGCCAAGGCCTAGGCCAATCGAAAAACGTGGTGATGGTGCGGGCAATGCGCGCCATGGGCGTGGACTATGCCGCTGAATATCTGCAACGCTTTGGTTTCCCTGCGCAAAACATCGTGCATTCGGAATCGCTGGCGCTGGGTTCAGCTTCGTTCACCCCGCTACAGGTGGCTCGCGGCTATGCCGTGTTGGCCAACGGTGGCTATCTGGTTGACCCGTACTTCATCACCAAGATCGAAGACGATACGGGTAACGCGGTATTCGAAGCCAAACCGAAAGTGGTCTGCGATAGCTGCAACCTGCCGGTGATCTACGGCGATACGCATCGTTCAGCCATGCTTTCCGATGATAACGTCGAGAACGTGGCGGTATCGCAGGAAGGCAACAATGCCAACGTCCCGATGCCACAGCTTGAGCAGGTAACCCCGGCCCAGATGCAGCAAGATAACGACCAGCAGTATGCACCACATGTGATCAGCACCCCGCTGTCGTTCCTGATCCGTGATGCATTGAACACCAATATCTTCGGTGAACCGGGCTGGATGGGTACCGGCTGGCGCGCAGGCCGCGATCTTAAACGCCATGATATCGGCGGCAAAACCGGTACCACCAACAGTTCGAAAGATGCCTGGTTCTCCGGCTACGGCCCAGAAACAGTGACATCGGTGTGGATCGGTTTCGACGATCACCGCCGCAATCTTGGCCGTGCCTCCGCTTCGGGTGCCATCCCGGATCAGATTTCCGGTGGTGAAGGTGGAGCGAAGAGTGCTCAACCGGCTTGGGATGATTTTATGAAGGTGGCGCTGGAAGGCCTGCCAGAGCAGAAAGTCACTCCACCGCCGGGGATTGTCAGCGTGACCATCGACAAGAGCACCGGCAAACTGTCCAACGGGGGCGGAGGTAGCCGTTCCGAGTACTTTATCGAAGGCACTCAACCCACGGAGTTCTCGGTACATGATGCCGGAACCACCCTGACAGACCCTGGTGGCGAAAGTCACGAGCTGTTCTAAAAACGACAATGGCCAGAGCAATCTGGCCATTTTTTTATCTTAACCGGCGGGCGCCGTATGTTGTGAGCCCAGGCGGATTTGTCAGCAGATGAATCGATTGAGGGTTAGCGTGAACCGCGCAGGAATGCCTCTGCCAGGAACAATGCGCTGACATTGCGCGCCTCACGAAAGTCCGGTTCCGCCAGCAGTGCCATCATGTTGGCTATCGGCCAACGTACCTGGGGTAACGGCTCTGGCTCGTCCCCCTCCAGGCTTTGCGCATAGAGGTCGTGTGCCAGCACGATATTCATCTGGCTGGAAAAATAGGAAGGTGCCATCGTCAGTTTGCTGAGGAAATCAAAGCGCCCGGCCCCAAAGCCGACTTCTTCCATCAGTTCGCGGTTAGCGGCTTCCAACACCCCTTCGCCAGGATCGATCAGCCCTTTGGGGAAGCCCAGCTCATAGGATTCGGTGCCTACCGCATATTCACGGATCAGCAGCAAATCATCCCCTATCACCGGCACAATCATCACCGCTTCGCGTTCCGAAGGGCGCATACGCTCATAGACCCGCCGCACACCGTTACTGAACTCCAGATCGACCGACTCCACGTTAAATAAACGCGAGCGCGCGACCGTTTCTACTTTCAGAATTTTAGGTTTTTGCAGCTGTTTATCCATGATTGCCTCAAATAGGTTAACCGCCTAATACACTGAATACTCAGTACTCTCAGGCAGGTAACCAGGATAATAATATGCGCGTTGTGGCAGACAGCAAAAGGGTCAACCACTGGCTAAACTCGATCTTGATCACATTGTGCGTTAATGGGAACCATTTCCGCAACGAGCTTAGCCTGTAATTTACTTTTTTTTAACAAACCTGACCAGCAGCTATCCTGGTGGATAAAAAAACAGGTAGGCAAATAGGATAATCCTGATATCCGGACACCATGAGGATTGCTATGCTCGTGCAGGTTAAAAAATCGTACGGTAAATGCCTAACGATAGCCACGAATGAGAGCCGGATAACAACTAAACGGTGGGTCATTCTATCTCTGGGCGGTTAACTCCGTATAATGTCTGGCTTTGCGTAAGATTGGCGGTTTCATGGGTGTAGGACGAGAATAGCATGAGCACAATAGCGTTGATATTGGCCTTAGCGCTAGCCTGCCTGATCGCTGCTGGCCTCTACTTGTGGTTTAAATTCCGCCCCCAGCCAGCCTTGGCTGGTATCCTGCCGTTCGTCAAACCTAACCACCGCAAACTGACCGCGCCAGAGCGGGCAGCTATCGAGAATTACCTCAACCAACAAAACCGCCTGGGCAACAAACTGCTGTCAGGTTCCGCTTCCCTGCCTTCTGCCAGGCTGGCGTTGACCGCACAGAGCGACAACGTTTACCCGATCACCCATGCCATTACCCGCTATGGTCTGGCAAGCGATGAACCCAACAACTGGCGCTACTATCTCGACTCGGAAGAGATCCATCTTCCTCCGTTTTGGGAGCAGTACATCAGCGCCGATAACCATGTCGAAGTGATCAAGACCCAGACTCTACCGCTGGTGATCTCACTCAACGGCCATTCGCTGCTGGATCATATTTACGACAGCCCACCTTCGCCGGTAGTGACTACAACCCCGACAAGGAACGCCTCCATCCGCAAAGAAGAGAGCGAACATATTGAGTTGGTGAACATTCGCAAGGAAACCCGCGAGGAACATGAGCTTAACCGGCCGAACGGCGTCAAGGAAGCGGCCCTCATCTCTGCTGCCCTACTGCTGCTGTTCCTTAGCCTGATCAGTCCGGTGGTAGTGATCCCCTGGATCATTCTGGTAGCGGTGCTGATGATCGTCTGGAGCTGCTGGCATCTGTTGCGCCGCCCGAGCGAAAAAGAGCTGAAAGAGGTGCACTGTCTGCGCGGCACGCCAAAGCGCTGGGGGTTATTCGGTGAGTCCAATCAGGGGCAAATCAGTAATATCTCTTTTGGCATTATCGATTTGATCTACCCCCCGCACTGGTTGCCTTACCTGAATGCAGACCTGGGTAAAACCACCAATGTGGATATCTACCTCAACCGGCAGGTGGTACGTCAAGGGCACTATCTTTCCCTGCATGACGAAGTGAAAAACTTCCCCTTGCAGCATTGGGGCAAGAACGCCGTATTAGCGGCCAGTTCGCTCGTGGTGCTGTTGTTACTGTTAATCTACATTCCACTCAGCCTACCCGCTAAATTGAGCACAGCGTGGTTACAGGGCACACAGAAAACGGAAGTCACCAGCGTTCAAGCGCTGGAGGCCATTCCACTGCATATCGGCGATAGGCTGAAAATTCAGGGCAACGGCATGTGCTACGTTCCTTCGGGCAACAACAGCGCCACTGCGCCAAGCTTTATGCCTTTCGATTGTTCTGGGATCTACTGGAATACGGCGACCCCGCTGCCACAGCCCGAATCGGAAGTGATCGATAAAGCAGCTGCGCTGATGGCCACCATCAACCGGCAACTGCACCCAAGCGGTGCCGAGCAGAAAGTGAACCCACAGTTGGCCAGCGCCATTGAAAAGTCAGGCATGATCCTGTTGGATGACTTTGCGGATATCGTATTGAAAACGCAGGACCTGTGTGGCACGGAGGCCGACTGTGTGCGCTTGAAGAATGCGCTGGTCAATCTGGGTAACGTCAAGAACTGGGCCAACCTGGTGAAACGGGCCAAATCCGGGGCGCTGGAAGGCGTTAACGTCCTGCTGCGTCCGGTCAGTGCTGAATCGCTGGAAAACCTGAGTAACGCGGCTACCTCTGCCTTCGTGGTGCGGGAAACCCGTCAGGCCGCTGCGGCCCTCAACAGCCCACCACCGGGCGGTTTTTTGATTACTAGTGACGAAGGCAAGCAGTTGGTGGATTATCCCTTGCCCACACAGCCGCTGAACGAATACAACTCACTCGACCAATGGAAAGAACTACAGCGTCTTAGCAGCATGTTGCTACATACGCCGTTCCGGGCAAACGGGGTGATCACCAATATCTTTGTCGATGCCAACGGCACTCGGCATATCGCCCTGCATAGTGAACCGGATATCGTGACCCTGTGGCGCTATCTTGGCACCAGCCTGCTGTTGCTGGTGTTGGTCGTCGTGCTGGGTTACAACTCCTGGCGGTTGGTACAACGCAGGCGCAAAAACCAACATCGCCTCGCCGATATCCAGCGCTATTACGACAGTTGCTTCAACCCGCAGCTCACCCCGATGTCCATACGCCCGATGGCGTAGCCTCCAACCTGCCATCCGCCTATACTAGGCTGTATGTTTTTTATCATCCGCGGGATACCGCTATCCCGCCTATGGAGTTGGTACATGGTTCCTGAGTTTGACTGGCACGATATTGATACCGTACTGCTGGATATGGACGGCACCCTGCTGGATCTTGAATTCGACAGCCATTTTTGGCTAACGTTGGTACCGCAGGCGTTGAGTAAGCAACGAGACATTCCCTTCGACGAAGCCAGCAAAATCATTCACCAGGAATACCTGTCCGTGCAACACACCATGAACTGGTATTGCTTTGATTACTGGAGCGAACGCCTAGGGCTGGATATCTATCAAATGACCAGCGAAGTCGGTAACCGCGCTCGGCTGCGTGAAGATACCCAGCCATTTTTGCAGGCGTTACGCGATGCCGGGCAGCGCACCATCCTGCTCACCAACGCGCATCCACACAGTCTGGCGGTGAAGGTTGAGCACACCGGTTTGGATCGACACCTTGATTTATTACTTTCCACCCACACATTTGGTTATCCAAAGGAAGATCAGCGTCTGTGGCAGGCCGTGCAGCAGCAAACCGGCTTTGACCCGCAGCGCACAATGTTTGTGGATGATGGTGAACCCATTCTGGATGCCGCAAGCAAGTTTGGTATCCGCTACTGCCTTGGCGTGCAGAACCCGGATTCCAGCATGGCGAGTAAAACTTTCCAGCGTTATCCGTCGATGAGCGACTACCGCCAGTTGATACCGGCCTTGGAACGGAGGGAGCAATGAAAGCCAAAGCAACACCGGATGAGGCCGTTCGCCTGGATAAATGGCTGTGGGCCGCCCGATTTTACAAAACCCGCGCACTGGCCCGTGACATGATCGACGGCGGCAAGGTGCACTACAACGGGCAGCGCGGCAAGCCGAGTAAAGCCGTTGAAATCAATGCCGAAATCAAGCTGCGTCAGGGCAACGACGAACGCACTGTCATCGTGCTGGCCATCAATAGCCAACGGCGTGGAGCCGACGAGGCGCAGCTGATGTATCAGGAAACCGAGGCCAGCATTGCCAATCGCGAGAAAGTGGCGCTGGCACGCAAGATGAATGCGCTGACCATGCCGCATCCGGATCGTCGTCCGGACAAGAAAGAGCGGCGCGATTTGATTAAATTTAAATTTGGCGAGCAGGAATAATCCCTCGCCTCAATGAGAGAAAACTATGTCCAACCATGACCAATTACACCGTTACCTGTTCGAAAACTACGCGGTGCGCGGTGAGCTGGTTACCGTCAGCGAAACCTATCAGCACATCCTGACCAACCATGATTATCCGGCACCGGTACAAAAACTGCTGGGCGAGTTGCTGGTAGCCACCAGCCTGCTGACCGCCACGCTGAAGTTCGACGGTGACATTACCGTTCAGGTGCAAGGCGACGGCCCGCTGAAACTGGCAGTTATCAACGGCAATAATCGCCAGGAGATGCGTGGTGTAGCCCGTGTCGAAGGCGAGATTGTGGCCGACAGCACCCTGCACCAGATGCTGGGTAACGGCATTATGGTGATCACCATCAGCCCGTCTGAAGGTGAACGCTATCAGGGCGTGGTGGGTCTGGAAGGTGAAACGCTGGCCCAGTGTCTGGAAGGGTATTTCCGCCAGTCCGAACAGTTGCCAACGCGGCTGTTTATCCGTACCGGTGAAGCTGAAGGCAAACCTGCGGCTGCCGGTATGCTGCTGCAGGTACTGCCAGCTCAGGATGGCAATGCCGATGATTTCGACCATCTGGTGCAGCTGACCGCCACCATCAAGGATCACGAGCTGTTCACCCTGCCGGCCAACGAAGTGCTGTATCGCCTCTATCATCAGGAAGAGGTTACGCTGTACGAACCTCAGGACGTGATCTTCCGCTGCACCTGTTCACGCCAGCGCTGTGCCGATGCCTTGATCACGCTGCCAGCGGAAGAAGTGGCCGATATGCTGGAACAGGATGGCAACATCGATATGCACTGTGATTACTGTGGTAATCATTATGTATTCGATGCGTTAGACATCGCCGCCCTCCACAACGGCAATGCCGACAGCAACACCCAACTGCATTAAGCAACACCGCGGTGTGACGTGCGTCGAGTTGTGACGCACGTCAGCCCTCGCCGTTTGCACGCTTGCTTTATTCCGTGGTCTACATCTCATAACTTAACTAAAAAACGTTTAATACGTTAAATATTTGATACCTATCGCGGTTACATCGCCATGGATCCCTACAATTGTCGCCAGAAATTCTGTGATCAAGGAGTAGTGACATGCGTGTTAATGGTATAACCCACCAGGATCTTGCCGCTTATGGAATTCATAACGTTGGTGAAATCGTTCACAATCCGAGTTATGAATTACTGTTTAAGGAAGAAACGGACCCTTCACTGCAAGGGTTTGAGCGTGGTGTAGTAACCAATCTGGGTGCCGTTGCCGTCGATACCGGCATCTTCACCGGCCGTTCGCCAAAAGATAAGTACATCGTCCGTGACGATATCACCCGGGACACCGTCTGGTGGGCCGATCAAGGTAAAGGCAAGAACGATAACAAACCTCTCAGCCCTGAAGTCTGGGCAGATCTGAAAAAACTGGTCACCGAGCAGCTTTCCGGCAAGCGCCTGTTCGTGGTCGATACCTTCTGCGGTGCTAACGCAGACTCCCGCCTGAAAGTCCGCTTTATCACAGAAGTGGCCTGGCAAGCGCATTTCGTCAAAAACATGTTTATCCGCCCGAGCGATGAAGAACTGCAGGGCTTTGAGCCTGATTTCGTGGTGATGAACGGCGCCAAGTGCACCAATCCGAACTGGCAGCAGCAGGGAATGAACTCGGAAAACTTCGTGGCATTCAACCTGACCGAGCGTATGCAGCTGATCGGCGGCACCTGGTACGGCGGCGAAATGAAAAAGGGTATGTTCTCCATCATGAACTACCTGCTGCCGCTTAAAGGCATTGCCTCCATGCACTGCTCGGCCAACGTGGGCGAGAAAGGCGACGTGGCGGTGTTCTTCGGCCTGTCCGGCACCGGTAAAACCACCCTGTCCACCGATCCGAAACGCCAACTGATTGGCGATGACGAACACGGCTGGGATGACGATGGCGTCTTCAACTTCGAAGGCGGCTGCTACGCCAAGACCATCAAGTTGTCGGAAGAAGCCGAGCCAGATATCTATCACGCCATCAAGCGTGATGCGCTGCTGGAAAACGTCACCGTATTGGCCGACGGCACCGTGGACTTCAACGACGGATCGAAAACCGAGAACACCCGCGTTTCCTATCCGATCTACCACATCCACAATATCGTCAAGCCGGTGTCCAAAGCGGGCCACGCTACCAAGGTGATCTTCCTGACTGCGGACGCCTTCGGCGTACTGCCACCGGTATCACGCCTGACGGCCAACCAGACCCAGTACCACTTCCTGTCCGGTTTCACCGCCAAACTGGCCGGTACCGAGCGCGGCGTTACCGAGCCAACGCCAACCTTCTCTGCCTGCTTTGGCGCGGCGTTCCTGTCACTGCACCCAACCCAGTATGCAGAAGTGCTGGTCAAGCGCATGCAGGCAGCCGGAGCCCAGGCTTACCTGGTCAATACCGGCTGGAACGGCACCGGTAAGCGTATCTCGATCAAAGACACCCGCGGCATTATCGACGCCATCCTCAACGGTGAAATCGATAAGGCAGAAACCATCACGCTGCCAATCTTCGATCTGTCGATGCCTACCGCCCTGCCAGGCGTTGATCCGGCCATCCTCGACCCACGTGCCACCTATGCCAACATAGAACAGTGGGAAGAGAAGGCGCACGATCTGGCGAACCGCTTTATCACCAACTTCGACAAATACACCGATACCCCGGCAGGCGCTGCACTGGTCAGCTCGGGTCCGAAACTGTAATAGCGTTGATTACCTCCTAAGCCAAGGCGCGGAATTCCGCGCCTTTTCTATTTTTGGCTGATTTGCACTTGAGGTTGGTTTGAATTCGTGGCTGACTTGCACTTGTGGTCAATTTGGAGGGGCGCTGCAATGCTGCGCCCGTTGAAGGCTGGAGGAGGCACATATGGACTTGAAACAAACCTTACTGAAGAAGCCACCGCGTTATGGATTGGGAACCTGGATGCATCAACACTTTGCCGAATTAGGCGGCGTCGAGTTGAAAATCCCGCCGCGCGGGGAGGAACCACCGCGCGATGTCACCTTTGGCGATGAATATGAAGGAAACACGAAGCCCTGACCAGGCCACAATGCTGCGGCCTTAAGTCAGGATATCAGGCGTTCTCTTTGGCTGGCGGAGTCCCGCTGGAAGTTTCTTTCTTCTCGATCGGTAATGGGAGATAAGCTCGGATACGCAGCCCACCACGCTCACTGGTGCCGATATCCAGCACGCCAGCATGAGCGTCAATGATGCGCTGCACGATCGCCAGCCCTAACCCGGTGCCACTGGTGCTACGCGCACTGTCGCCACGTACAAAGGGTTGGAACAGATGCTTCAGCTCTTCCGGCTTGATACCGGGGCCATCATCCTCCACCTGGAACCAGCCGCGCTGCAGTTCTCGCCCGCTGCTGACCTTGATCCAGCCGTTGCCATAGCGCGCCGCATTCACCACCATGTTCACCACCGCACGTTTGATCGAGAGCGGATGCACATCCACCATCAGCTCACCCGGCAGAATATCGGTTTCGATCACCCGCTCGTAGCCACTTTCGGTGGCCACCACTTCGCCCAGAATGGAATTCAAATCGCAAATTTCGGTTTGCATCTCCTGGCCGGTACGCAGGTAATCAATAAACTGTTCGATGATGGCGTTACATTCTTCGATATCTTTATTGATCGACTCCGCCAGATAACCGTCTTGCTCGCTCATCATTTCCGTCGCCAGACGGATACGCGTCAACGGCGTGCGCAGGTCATGACTGACCCCCGCCATCAGCAGCGTGCGATCGTCGGCCAGCAACTTCACCCCAGAGGCCATCTGGTTGAAGGCCCGGGTTACCGAGCGCACCTCAGAGGCACCATACTCACGTAGCGGCGGCGGAATAATGCCTTTGCCTACCTGCAAGGCGGCGTGCTCCAGCTCCACCAGAGGGCGGTTCTGAATGCGGATAAATAGCCAGGCGCCGCCTATCGCCAGCAGCATAATCGCCAGGGTGTAGCGGAACAGCGGCGAAAAATCGCCTTGATGGATTTCGGTCAGCGGGACGCGCACCCAGATATCCGGCTGCAACCAGGTTTTCAGCCAGACCACCGGGGAGTTTTTATTCACCTCGACGCGGACGTCGGTCGGGCCACCCAGTTGCTGCGCCATCTGCTGACTAAGGAACTGGTAGTGTTGTGCCCAGCGCAGGCCGCTCTCTTCAGCAGCCGCGTTGGTATAAAGCGAAATGCCCAGCTCGCGGTAGATCTCGCGGCGGAACGCTGGCGGCACCTCAAGCAAGGTACCGTCCTCCAGTTGCAGCCGATCGGTCATCAGCATACGAACTTCGTACGCCAATACCTTATTGAACTGCTGCAGACTGGGCAGGATGGCGAAGTTAAGCACCACCAGATAGGTCGTCACCAGGCTGACGAACAGCAAGGTGACGATCAACAGCAAAGTTCGGGCAAACGAGCTACGCGGTGAAAAGCGTAATCGCCTCATGCCTTACTGCCGTCCGGGACGAAGACGTAGCCAAGACCCCAAACGGTCTGGATATAGCGTGGATGTGCCGGATCTTCTTCGACCATGCGGCGCAGGCGCGAGATCTGCACGTCGATGGAACGCTCCATCGCGCTGTATTCGCGGCCACGGGCCAGATTCATCAGCTTATCGCGCGATAACGGTTCGCGTGGGTGGCTGACCAAGGCTTTCAGCACGGCAAATTCACCGCTGGTTAATGGCATAGGCTCATCTTCACGGAACATCTCGCGCGTGCCGAGGTTCAGTTTGAATTTACCAAAGGCGATCACCGCCTCTTCCTGAGAAGGCGCACCCGGCAGTTCGTTGGCCTGACGGCGCAGCACGGCACGGATACGGGCAAGCAGTTCACGTGGGTTGAACGGCTTAGGGATATAGTCATCGGCACCGATTTCCAGCCCGACGATACGGTCCACTTCTTCACCCTTGGCGGTCACCATAATGATCGGCATCGGGTTGCTTTGACTGCGCAGGCGGCGGCAAATGGATAGCCCATCCTCACCCGGCAACATCAGGTCTAATACCATCAGATGGAAAGACTCACGCGTCAGCAAACGATCCATTTGCTCAGCGTTGGCAACGCTGCGAACCTGGAAGCCCTGTTCGGTTAAGTAACGCTCTAAAAGCGCGCGCAGGCGCATGTCATCATCGACGACCAGAATCTTGTGATTCTCTTGCATTGTCTGACTCCCAAAGGCTGTATTGCCTGATTCTAGACTGTGGCCCGCACTTATGCATTGGCACCGCTGGCGGCTATTTGGCAACAGCCTCGTATTGTTCAAAAACTCAATCATTACTGACAGCGTTTAATGGTATATATTCTAGCCGAAATTGTTACAAAGCTTATTCTTTTGCCCAAATATCAACAATTTTCACTTAAACCGGAGCGGCAGATCGGTAAACAACTTCCCGCTGCGTATGATGTACACTCTTGGCAGAAAACCGCAAGACTGGCGAATTGGCAGTGTACCTCAGGTTTATAAAAAAAACGCCAACGGATATGGTGGCCGCTTTATGCGAGAATGCCACTGCTCCTGTGATTTGATGATGGATGACGATGAAAACATTGCTGATCACCCGTGAGGGTTACAACAAGCTCAAAAAAGAATTGGATTTTCTGTGGCGTGAAGACCGCCCGGAAGTGACCAAGAAAGTCACCTGGGCCGCCAGCCTGGGCGACCGAAGTGAAAACGCCGATTACCAATACAATAAGAAGCGGCTGCGTGAGATCGATCGTCGAGTACGTTATCTCACCAAGTGCCTTGAGCAACTGAAAATTGTCGATTATTCGCCGCAGCAGGCGGGCAAGGTGTTCTTTGGGGCCTGGGTAGAGATCGAGAATGACGATGGCGATACCAAACGCTTTCGCATCGTGGGTTACGACGAAATCTTTGGCCGTAAAGACTACATCTCCATCGACTCACCCATGGCTCGCGCCTTGCTGAAAAAAGAGGTGGGAGATACGGCTACGGTTGAGACCCCGGCAGGTATTGCCTACTGGACGGTCAACGAGATCGAATATATCAAAGACGAAGAATAGTTGAGACCTTAGGGGCGCCGCATGCTGCGCCCATCAAAACCTCGGCCCTCTGGACTGGCATTTTCCCCCTGCAAAACGTATAACTATCCCCCTATCGATTATCGCTGCTAACAGATACCTGACTTATGACTGATCCACTGAGCCGCATTATTGCAACCGAACTGCAGGCCCGCCCGGAGCAAGTTGACTCCGCCATCCGTCTGCTGGATGAAGGTAATACCGTGCCGTTTATCGCACGCTATCGTAAGGAAGTCACCGGGGGCCTGGATGATACCCAACTGCGTCAGTTGGAGACTCGTCTGGGCTATCTGCGTGAACTGGAAGATCGCCGCCAAACCATTCTCAAGTCCATTGAAGATCAGGGTAAACTGACCGAGCAGTTAGCGGGGGCAATCAACGCCACGCAAAGCAAAACCGAACTCGAAGACCTTTACCTGCCCTACAAACCGAAACGCCGCACCCGTGGGCAGATCGCTATTGAAGCCGGTCTGGAACCGCTGGCAGACTCCCTGTGGCAAGATCCGCAACAGCAGCCAGAGCAACTGGCCGAAGGGTTTGTCGATGCCGAGAAGGGCGTGGCAGACGTCAAAGCGGCGCTGGACGGTGCACGCTACATCCTGATGGAACGCTTTGCCGAAGACGCTGCCCTGCTGGCCAAGGTGCGTGACTACCTGTGGAAAAACGCCCATCTGGTGTCCAAGGTTGTCGAGGGAAAAGAAGAGGAAGGCGCGAAATTCCGTGACTACTTCGATCACCATGAGCCTATTGCGCAAGTGCCTTCGCACCGTGCGCTAGCGATGTTCCGTGGCCGCAATGAAGGCGTGCTGCAACTGGCGCTGAACGCCGATCCGCAGTTTGAAGAAACCCCGCGTGAAAGCCAGGGCGAGCTGATTATCACCAACCATCTCAACCTGCGCCTGAACAACGCGCCGGCAGATGCCTGGCGTAAATCCGTGGTTAACTGGACGTGGCGCATCAAGGTGTTGCTGCATCTGGAAACCGAGCTGATGAGTACCCTGCGTGAGCGCGCGGAAGACGAAGCGATCAACGTTTTCGCCCGCAACATGCACGATTTGCTGATGGCCGCCCCGGCCGGTATGCGCGCCACCATGGGCCTGGATCCTGGCCTGCGCACCGGCGTTAAAGTGGCGGTGGTGGATGCCACCGGCAAGCTGGTTGCCACCGATACCGTCTATCCGCATACCGGGCAGGCAGCCAAAGCCGCTGCGGTCGTTGCCGCGCTGTGTATCAAACACAAGGTTGAGCTGGTTGCCATCGGTAACGGCACCGCATCCCGCGAGACAGAGCGTTTCTTTGCCGAGCTGCAACAGCAGTTCCCGGACGTTAAAGCCCAGAAAGTGATCGTCAGCGAGGCCGGAGCTTCGGTGTATTCCGCTTCCGAGCTGGCCGCGTTGGAGTTCCCTAACCTGGACGTTTCGCTGCGCGGTGCGGTTTCCATCGCCCGCCGTCTGCAAGATCCGTTGGCCGAGCTGGTGAAGATCGATCCGAAATCTATCGGTGTGGGCCAATACCAACACGACGTCAGCCAAAGCCAGTTAGCCAAGAAGCTGGACTCGGTGGTGGAAGACTGTGTGAACGCCGTTGGCGTTGATCTGAACACCGCCTCCGTGCCGCTGCTGACCCGCGTAGCTGGCCTGACGCGCATGATGGCGCAGAATATCGTCACCTGGCGTGATGAGAATGGCCGCTTCAGCAACCGTGAACAGCTGCTGAAAGTGAGCCGTTTGGGGCCAAAAGCCTTCGAGCAATGCGCGGGCTTCCTGCGCATCAACCACGGCGATAACCCGCTGGATGCGTCAACCGTTCACCCGGAAACCTACCCGGTGGTGGAACGCATTCTGGCCGCAACCCGCCAGGCTCTGCAAGATTTGATGGGCAACCCGAGCGCGGTACGCAGCCTGAAAGCCAGCGACTTTACCGATGAGAAATTCGGCGTACCAACGGTCACCGACATCCTGAAAGAGCTGGAAAAACCGGGCCGCGACCCACGCCCGGAATTCAAAACGGCTACCTTCGCCGAAGGGGTGGAAACCCTCAACGACCTGCAAGTGGGTATGATCCTGGAAGGTTCGGTCACCAACGTCACTAACTTTGGTGCCTTTGTTGATATCGGCGTCCATCAGGATGGCCTGGTGCACATCTCGTCACTGGCGGACAAGTTCGTTGAAGATCCGCATACCGTGGTAAAAGCCGGTGATATCGTCAAGGTGAAGGTGATGGAGGTGGATCTGCAACGTAAGCGTATCGCGCTGAGCATGCGCCTGGATGAGCAACCGGGTGAAGGTTCACCACGCCGTGGCGGGGGCAATAATAGCGCTCCAGCTCGCGATAAAAACTCACGCCCAGCGGCTAATAAGCCTAAACCACGCAACAGCACCCCGGCAGGTAACAGCGCTATGGGTGACGCGCTGGCCGCCGCATTTGGCAAGAAATAATGAGCTGAGGGGATAAACCCTTATCCCCTCCTTCGGCTGTCTCTTGATCGGTTCTGCGCTCAAGAGACAGCGCGGATTTATTACGGTCGATGAGATCCATGTATTCAACTATGGACTTCTGGAGTTCGTAGGTAAATTAGTCATCAATCCACTAGCGGGGATGGCATCCCACCTTACATAGCGTCAGCAAAATTGCTCTCTTGATTGACACCAGCCATAGATTACCCAGTAATATGCGGATACTAACAACAAGGAATGTGAAATGAGTCATCAAAATCAGGAAGTGAGCAAGTTTTTAAGCTATGTATTACGCCACCAACCAGAATCTATCGGTTTAGCGCTGGACAGTGAAGGATGGGCAAATCTCGACTCGCTTATCGCCTGTGCAGCTAAAAAGGGTAGGATACTTGACCTGCAGCTACTAAGATCGGTTGTAGAGAACAGCGACAAGAAGCGCTTCTCTATTTCTGATGATGGTGGTTATATCCGCGCTGTACAGGGGCACTCCTCAAAACAGGTTGATATCAGCTATCAGGAACAGACCCCGCCACAGTACCTTTACCATGGCACGGCAACACGTTTTATCGCTTCAATTAATCAAGACGGATTGCTCGCTGGCTCCCGTCAGTATGTGCATCTATCCGCTGATATCACTACAGCGACCGCCGTTGGCCAACGGCATGGCAAGCCTATTGTGTTAACCATTGATGCCCTGGCAATGTACCAAAATGGTTTTAGATTTTATCAGGCTGATAATGGGGTCTGGTTGACGACGGCTGTGCCAGTGAAGTTTATAGGTGAGTGATGGCAGAAATGAAGGCAATTTTGCCAGTTGCCCTTCTAGCGCCACCCCAACAATTTTGACCTACCGCAATAAAATGGCGATTATTTTGCCACCCGATTTCGAGCTATCGCTTAAAGCCCGCACTCCGGTAAAAATGCTCCGTTGTTAACACCCTTATTAACACCCTTATTAACACCACCTTTTCAGTTCGTCGATTGTGTCGTAAACACAAATACTTACCCCTCTCATTTGCAGCAGGCGATGTTGCCAGATCTGCGCCATAAAACTTTCAGCCACGCCAATAGAGCTACAACTGTTTCATTACCGCAAGAAAATGCACAAATTTGCAACTTAATTAACCTTTTGCACTCATTTGCAGTGCGTTTGGCTTAGTGCTAAAACAGGAGCTGGCAAGGCGTCCATTGTAGATATGACAGCATTTACAATTGCCCATACATTCCGTATTGAATACGATAATTGTTATCACTATGATTCTGTGTATTCATTGCTCTGTTTTTGGCTCGGCGCTCCTGGCCCCATACACCTTTTCACAGGTAGTCTGGGCAGCAAATGTTCTGAAGGTGTCATTCCTGTGGGAATGCTCAACGCATTGAGAAGGCAATATGCAGCTGCTTCCTAAACATACCTATAAAATTACCGGTTTCTCCAGCGAGATTAGCCCGGCCTACCGCCAGAAATTACTGTCGCTTGGCATGCTGCCCGGCTCGCAGTTTGACGTGGTACGTGTGGCACCATTTGGCGATCCGATAGAAATAAAGACTCGCCGCGTTAGCCTGGTACTGCGGAAAAAAGATATAGACCTGATCCTGCTAGATAGCCAAGCGTAACGCGCTGTCCCCGCCTCAGGCAGTTGCCGTGTGCAAACACGGCCGATACTTAATTTACTGATATCACGTTGGTTTATGAAAAAAATCACTATTGGCTTAATCGGTAACCCGAACTCGGGCAAGACGACGCTGTTCAACCAGCTCACCGGAGCACGCCAGCGGGTCGGTAACTGGGCCGGGGTGACGGTTGAGCGTAAAGAGGGACAGTTTACGACGCCGCAGTCGCAGGTCACGCTGGTTGATTTACCAGGCACCTACTCGCTCACCACCATCTCCGAACAAACCTCGCTGGATGAGCAGATCGCCTGTCACTACATCCTGAGCGGCGATGCGGATATGCTGATCAACGTGGTCGATGCCTCCAATCTGGAACGCAACCTCTACCTGACGCTGCAACTCCTGGAGCTGGGTATTCCGTGCATCGTGGCCTTGAACATGCAAGATATTGCCAAGAGCCAGAATATTGAGATCGATGTCGCCGCCCTGGCCGAGCGCCTTGGCTGCCCGGTGGTATCCATGGTTTCCACCAAGGCCGACGGCATTGGCCTGCTGAAACAGACCATCGACAATCACCGCTTCAATGAGTTAAAAGCGCTGGTGGCCTATCCGCCGCTGCTGTTAGACGAAATCGCTACGCTGACCGAGGCCATGCCTCAACAGTTGCCCACCGAACAACGCCGCTGGCTGGCCCTGCAAATGCTGGAGGGCGACATCTACAGCCATCAGTTAGCCGGGAACGCCACCGATCTGCTGGCTCATTCCAGGCAAGCGCTGCAACAGCAGCAGCAGGAAGATCCCGCGCTGGTAATTGCCGATGCCCGCTACCAGTCGATCGCCACTATCTGCGATGCGGTCAGCAACTCCAAGCTGGCATTGCCAAACCGCCTGACGGAGGTACTGGATCGGGTGATCCTCAACCGCTGGCTGGGGGTGCCGATCTTCCTGCTGGTGATGTACATCATGTTCGTATTGGCGATCAACATCGGTGGCGCACTGCAACCAATCTTCGATCTCGGTTCGGCGGCCATCTTTATTCAGGGCATCCAGTGGATCGGTTATACCCTGCATTTCCCGCAGTGGCTGACCGTCTTCCTGGCGCAGGGCGTGGGGGGCGGTATCAATACCGTGCTGCCGCTGGTTCCCCAGATCGGCATGATGTATCTGTTCCTGTCATTCCTGGAAGACTCCGGCTATATGGCGCGAGCGGCATTTGTGATGGACCGCCTGATGCAGGCGCTCGGGCTGCCGGGTAAATCCTTTGTGCCGCTGATCGTCGGCTTTGGCTGTAACGTGCCGTCCATTATGGGCGCACGCACCTTGGATGCCCCACGCGAACGCCTGATCACCATCATGATGGCCCCCTTTATGTCCTGCGGCGCGCGTTTGGCAATCTTTGCCGTATTCGCCGCGGCCTTCTTCGGCCAGGATGGCGCGGGCGTGGTGTTCTCGCTGTATATGCTCGGCATCGTGGTGGCGATCCTCACCGGCCTGGTGCTGAAATACACCATCATGCGCGGCGAAGCATCACCGTTCGTGATGGAGCTGCCGGTTTATCACGTGCCGCATCTGAAAAGCCTGTTGCTGCAAACCTGGCAACGCCTGAAAGGTTTTGTGCTGCGCGCCGGGAAAGTGATCGTGATTGCCAGCATCTTTATTGGCGGCCTGAACAGCTTCTCGTTCAGCGGGCAGCCGGTAGACAGTATCAATGATTCAGCGCTGGCCTCGGTTTCCAAAGTGCTGACGCCATTATTGCAGCCAATGGGCGTACACAATGATAACTGGCAAGCAACCGTCGGGCTGGTAACCGGGGCGATGGCCAAAGAAGTGGTGGTCGGAACGCTCAACACGCTGTACACCGCAGAGAACATCACCAATGAGCACTTCGATGCCGCCAACTTCAACCTGCTTGATGAGCTAGGCACCGCCGTCAATGAAACCTGGCAGGGCCTGAAGAGCACCTTCAGCCTGAGCGTACTCTCCAACCCTATCGAAGCCAGCAAGGGCGATGGTGAGATGGGCGTGGGATCAATGGGCGTTATGAGTAGCAAATTTGGCACTTCAATCTCTGCCTACAGCTATCTGATTTTCGTGTTGCTGTACGTTCCCTGCGTTTCGGTGATGGGCGCTATTGCACGTGAGTCCAGCCGGGGTTGGATGACCTTCTCCATCCTGTGGGGGCTGAACGTGGCCTATTCGCTGGCAACGCTGTTCTATCAGATCGCGACCTTCAGCCAACATCCGCAATACAGCACGACAGCGATCCTGATCGTGCTGCTGTTCAATGCGCTGGTGCTATTGGGCTTGCGCAAGGCTCGTAGCCGCGTAACGATCCGTTTGCGTAGCGCCACCTCGGCGTCCTGTTGTCAAAGTTCGGGTGACTGTCACTAATGGCCAGCCTGCTGCAAATCCGTGATGCGCTTGCCCTTCGGGGCAGCGCTCAGGCGCAACAGCTGAGTCAGCAGTTGGCAACGCCCTTGCCATTGGTTGAAGCAATGCTGCAACGTTTGACCGCCATGGGGAAAGTTGAACGTATTGAGCTCGATAGCAGCGAATGCCTGAGCGGCAGCTGTAAGAGTTGCCCAGAAGGGCTGGCTTGTAACACGGTGATTTATCGTTTGAAGGGGTGAATACAGGGGCGCAATAGTTTGCCTGCACCCCCTACTTGAAGATTATTGCTTGTCTTTATATACATCCGCTACGGCGCTGAACTTGCCGTGCTCACGGGCAGCCAGCACGACATAGTATTGGCCCCCTTTCTCATCGGCCAGCTTGGACAATTCATCTTTCAAGTCCATCGGATCGGTGGCCTGTGCTGTTGAAGACACGGTACCAATTTTCTCATACTTGCCTGGGTTCTTATCCAACTCGTCCTTAGTTAGCAAGGTTGCAGCCATCGAACCGAAAGACACTGAACCTACAATCAACGCCGCAACGATCATCTTCAATGATTTCATGATAATACCTCTCAATGGATAAATTGGATTTTTATGAAAGCGACTCACAACAAATGCGTCATCGAGCTTGGCTACTGCGACGTCTAACAGCTTCGTTGCTTTCCCTGACGAAGCTCCCTCTGCCCAGAAACAAATCGCCAAAGTGAAGATTGATAAGCTTATATTCACCTTGTAGCCACGCATTTACCCCTTCAAGTATCGAACAGGTTTGGTTTTTATCCACTTATTGGTTAAAAATTTACCGCCATTTTGTGCGTTTATAATCTGTAATCAATGAGATATCGCCGCCAGACCGCGCCATTACTCGGTTGCAACAAATTGATTAATAATGTTAGCGAATGCTTCGGGGTGAGAGATAAACGGCGCATGGGCCGCTTTGGCGATCACCTCCGAGGTGGAGTTTGGCCACAATTCATCCAACAGGCTAGCCACTTTGCGCGGCACCAGCCCGTCGAGGTAACCATAAATACGCAGTACCGGCATCGTCAGTGCCGCCAACGATTGGCGTTGATCCACCGTACGTAGCATCTCCAGGCCTCCGTTCAGCACCTCAACGCCCGGTATCGGCTGATTAAGCACTACGGTTTTCAACTGGCGCGCATCCTGACGAGCGCTTTCCGTGCCCAACGTTTGCAACGCCAGAAAACGTTCCACGGTGCGCTGGAAATCATGGCTGAGCTGCTGCTGGAAGCCACTGAGCACCTCCGGGCGGATCCCCGGCCACGGGTCGTGCGCCGTAAAGCAGGGCGAAGAAGCTACGGTGATCAGCCCGGTTACCCGCTCAGGCTGCATAAGGGCGATCTGCCCGGCAACCAATCCACCAAGGGACCACCCCAGCCAATAAGCCTGCTTGGGTGCTGCGGCCAGCAGTATCTCTGCCATCTCCGTTAACGAGACGGCCCCATAGCCCTGGCTGCGGCCATAGCCAGGCAAGTCCACCAGATGTAGGCGAAAATGCGGAGCCAATCGCTCCAATGTGCAACCCCAGACCTCGGCATTCAATCCCCATCCGTGCAGCAGCACAAGATCGCGATCGCCCTCTCCCAGTGTTTTCCAATACAGCTCAGTCATCAGTTATTGTCCTGCTAAAACGGAGGTGACTATGCTACCAATCCACAGCCGCTGTTGGCTATGCCGGCAACCATTACGGCTGATGCAACAGGGTATCTGCAGCTACTGCCTACGCACGTTGCCCGCCAAACCCTCTTGCTGCCCGGTTTGCGGTTTGCCCAGTGGCGATCCCCATCAGCCTTGCGGACGATGTCTGCAAAAGGCGCCCCCTTGGCAAGCCTTGGTATTTGTTTCGGATTATCGCCCGCCCATCAGCACCCTGGTGAAAAATTTCAAATTCCAGCAGACACCCGCACTGGCTCCCACTCTGGCTCGTTTGATCCTGCTGCACTGGCTGCAGGCGCACCGAGAGCAACATCTGAACAGACCGGAGGTGATTTTAGCGGTACCCTTGCAGGATAAACGCTGCTGGCGACGTGGCTATAACCAAAGCGAGCTGTTGGCCCTGCCACTGGCCCGCTGGTTGGGCTGCGAATATCGCCCTGCGGCATTACGCCGCATCAGGGCAACCGCGCCACAACAGCAATTGATAGCGCGCCTGCGGCGGCGTAATCTGCGTGGGGCTTTCCGTTGTGATGAGAACCTGGCAGGAAAACATGTGGCGCTGCTGGATGATGTGGTTACCACTGGCAGCACCATGGCGGAAATCGCTACACTGTTACAGAAGCAGGGCGTCGCATCATTGCAGATTTGGTGCGTTTGCCGCACGTTGTAGTACCACGGCAATGGGCGTATTATAACCTACTATAGAAGTCAACTATTGAGCTAATGCTATGATCCGTATAACAGATGCTGCACAGGAACACTTTGCCAAGCTGTTGGCAAGCCAAGAAGAAGGCACCCAAATCCGCGTATTCGTGATCAATCCGGGTACGCCGACGGCCGAATGCGGTGTCTCTTATTGCCCGCCAGACGCGGTGGAAGCGACAGATACCGAACTCAAGTTCGAGAAGCTGTCCGCTTACGTCGATGAGCTGAGCGCGCCTTATCTGGACGACGCCGAGATCGATTTCGTCACCGATCAGCTCGGCTCACAGCTGACGCTGAAAGCGCCGAACGCCAAAATGCGCAAAGTGGACGACAATGCGCCACTGATGGAGCGCGTTGAGTACGTGCTGCAATCGCAGATCAACCCGCAGCTGGCTGGCCACGGTGGCCGTGTGACGCTGATGGAAATCACCGACGACGCGCTGGCCATCCTGCAGTTCGGCGGCGGTTGCAACGGTTGTTCAATGGTCGACGTGACGCTGAAGGAAGGGATCGAGAAAGAGCTGCTGCAAAAGTTCCCGGAACTGAAAGGCGTGCGCGATCTCACCGAGCACCAGCGCGGCGAACACTCCTACTACTGATAACTGTCAGGGCGCAATTCCGTTTTGCGCCCTGCCTGTCTCCATCGCGGTCGGTAAGCCGCCCCGATGCATTTAGCCTACCGAAACCTTCCTGCGTCGCTTATCCAAATCCTTCAATAAACGGTTGACCTCAGCATCGTCAAACATCGCTTCCAAGGTCTGGCTCAGCTTGCGCCGCCAGTTCGGGTACTGATCGCTGGTGCCGGGAATATTGACCGGTTCCGCCATATCCAGCCAGTCTTCCGGTTGCAGGCCCAGCAGCGCGCTGGCGCTGTCTGCCACATAGCGTTGCAGACCTCGGTTCAGCAACGGGCTCATGCTCAACAACGAGGCTTTCTTGCCGACCTTTTGCGGTACGCAGCCGTAGCGATGCAGCCCGTCCAGTAGCCCCTGCTTGGCCCGTTCTCGATCGGCAAACAGCTCTTTGAGCACTTCCGCATCCGGGTATAGCCCCAGTTGCTTGCCGAGCGTCAGATCGCCGCTTTGCCAATAGCCACGCAGCGTTGGCAGATCGTGGGTGGTAATGGTCGCCATTGCCTGCACCGGATAAGACTGCGGCGCACGGAACTGCTTCTCCGCATCGTGCTCGAAATACAGCACCTTGTAGGAATAGACGCCGCTATCACGCAGTTTGCCGACGATCTCCACCGGCACGGTCCCTAAATCCTCCCCAATCACCATGCAACGATGGCGCTGACTCTCCAAGGCCAACAGCGCCAGCAGATCGTCAACCGGGTATTTCACATAGGCACCGTGATCGGCCGTTTCACCATAAGGGATCCACCATAAACGCAGCATCGCCATCACGTGATCGATACGCAAGGCGCCACAGCTGGTCATGTTGGCCCGCAGCAAATCGATAAACGGCTGATAACCCCGCGCCACCATCACATGTGGATCCATCGGCGGCAGGCCCCAATTTTGCCCCAGCGGCCCGAGAATATCCGGCGGAGCACCCACCGAGGCTTGCATGCAATACAGCTCGCGTTCACACCAGGTTTCCGCCCCGCCCTCTGCCACCCCGACCGCCAGATCGCGGTACAGGCCAATCGGCATCTGGCACTGCTGGCTTTGGCCGAAGCACTCGGCAAACTGGCTGGCCGCCAACCATTGCAGCCACAGGTAGAAGGTAACCTCATCCTCATGCTGCTTACAGAAGGTTTCCACTGCCGGGCCGTTGCCCTGCTGATACTCCTCCGGCCAGGCTGGCCATCCCCACATAGTGCTGTCTTTGGCACTGAGATGGGCATGTAACGCGTCGAACGTTGCCTGCTGATACAGGCTGCTGCCTCCTTCGCCGACGAAGCGCTCAAATTCCTGCTTCAGCGCATCCTGCGGCTTGCGGGCCTGGAAATGCGGGAAAGCCAGCTTCAACGCCGCCAGCTTCAGCTGCGTTACCGTGCTGTAGTCCACCAGCTCACTACTACGCGCCTTGGCCAACAGCTTCTGCGTCGCAGCCTTCTGCCACCATTTTTGCGCAGCCTGGCTGAGCTGGAAATCCTCCACCACGTTGACGTCGATATACACCACGTTCAACCAGCGGCGCGAAGACGGGCTATAAGGACTGGCGCTTTCCGGACTGGCCGGATACAGCGCGTGGATCGGGTTGAGCCCGATAAAGGCGCCGCCGCGTTCACCCACCTCACCGACCATCGCCCGCAGATCGCCAAAGTCGCCAATCCCCCAGTTACGCTCAGAACGCAGCGTGTAGAGCTGTACGCAGGCTCCCCATAGCTTCTTGCCGGTCAACAATGCATCCGGCTCGTAGCAACGCTTGGGGGCGACAATCAGCCGGCAGGTCCATTGCTGCTCCCCCTGTGACAACGTGAGCTGGTGATAACCCAGCGGTAACTTGCCAGGCAGAGTCAGGGTTTTGTGCGCACTGGCACGGCCTTCTTGCTGGCTACCGTCCTCATGCAACAATACCCACTGAAACTCGCCATCTCCCCCCAGCGGCAGCGCCACCGGGTTACCATGATAAAAGACTTTAACCAGCGGCAAGGGAGCCGTTGACGGCTGCAACGACGCCGGGTTCATCGCCGCCAACAGCTTGCGTTTGGTTTCCGGCGAAATCGCCTGGCGTTGGCCGTGGGCATTGATGTAATCGGTAGCAATCCCAGCCTGGGCTGCTACCTGATCGATACCTTTACTCATTCGCACTCCTTAACGCTTGGCTTGCCAAATGCGTTGCTGATAGTCACGGATCGAACGATCCGAGCTGAACATGCCTACGCGCGCGGTGTTAAGGATAGTGCGGCGCGTCCATTCGTCGCGGTCACGATACAGTTTGTCTACCTGCCGTTGAGCTTCGCAGTAGGAAGCAAAGTCCGCCAGCACCAGATACGGATCGCCGCCTTCCAACAGGCTGTGCAGCATCATATCGAAGGCGTGCTTGTCACCGTGACTGAATGCGCCGCTGGCCAGTTCGTCCAGGATTGCCTTCAGGTGTTTGTCTTTCTTGCGATAGCTCAGAGGATCATAACCTTTGGCCAACAACGCTTTGACCTGCTCCACGGTGTTGCCGAAAATAAAGATGTTGTCCTCGCCGACCTGCTCGGCGATCTCGACGTTGGCTCCGTCCAGCGTGCCAACGGTCAGTGCGCCGTTCAGCGCCAGCTTCATATTCCCGGTACCCGACGCTTCTTTACCGGCGGTGGAGATCTGCTCGGAAATGTCCGCCGCCGGGATCATCAGTTCAGCGACGGAAACGCGGTAATCAGGGATGAAAGCCACTTTCAGGCGATCTTTGACGATCGGATCGTTATTGATCTTCTCTGCGGCCTGATTGATCGTATAGATGATGTTCTTCGCCAGGTAATAGCCCGGCGCGGCTTTGGCACCAAACAGGAATACGCGTGGCACGATGTCCAGATCCGGGTTATCCCGCAGCTGGCGATACAGCGAAAGAATGTGCAGCAGGTTCAGATGCTGGCGCTTGTACTCGTGCAGGCGTTTGATCTGCACGTCGAAGATCGCGTCTGGATTGAGCGTCAGCCCCATTACGCTGTGCACGTAGTTGGCGAGGACCACCTTGTTATCGCGTTTAATCTGCTGGTACTTCTCGCGGAAAGCGGCGTCTTCAGCGTATTTTTCCAAGCCCTTCAGCGCATCAAGATCGTTGGCCCACTCCACTTTCAGGGTGGCATCGATCAGGCCTGACAATGCCGGGTTACACTGCTTGAGCCAGCGACGCGGCGTAATACCGTTGGTGACGTTGTGGAATTTGTTCGGCCACAGCTGGTGATATTCCGGGAACAGATCTTTTACCACCAGGTCCGAGTGCAGCTGGGCCACACCGTTCACCGCAAAGCCGCTGACCACGCACAGGTTGGCCATGCGCACCTGCTTGTTGTGGTGCACCGCCAGCTTGGCCCACACTGCCTCATCGCCCGGCCAGTGTTGGTCTACCAACCGCTTAAAGTTGGCATTGATCTGCTTGATGATAGAGAAGTGGCGCGGCAGCAGGCTGCGGACCAGTTTCTCATCCCAGCACTCCAGAGCTTCCGGCATCAGGGTGTGGTTGGTGTAGGCAAAGGTCTTGCTGGTGATCGCCCAGGCCGCATCCCAATCCAGTTGGTGCTCATCGAGCAGAATACGCAGCAGCTCTGGAATGGCGATGGTTGGGTGGGTATCGTTGAGTTGGATCACTTCGTACTTCGGCAACTCTTCAATCTTGCGCCCGGCCAGATGGTGCTTACGCAGAATATCGGCCACCGAGCAGGCACACTGGAAATACTGCTGCATCAGGCGCAGGCGTTTGCCAGCCTGATGGTTGTCATTCGGATAGAGCACTTTGGTCAGCTTGGCGGCTTCTACGCCCTGCTTTTCCGCCTGCAGGAATTTGCCGTCGTTGAAATCCCCCAGATCGAATGGATGATTATGCGTAGCCTGCCACAGACGCAGCGGCTGAGTGACTCCGTTACGGAAGCCCAGCACCGGCAGATCCCAAGCTTCCCCACGCAGGGTAAACTCCGGGTGCCACAACTCACGACCATCGGCCAGTTTCTCTATCTTGCCACCAATCCCGACATCCACGGCCAACGCCGCATTATGGCGGAACCACGGGTAGCTCTCGCGCTGCCAGTTATCCGGCGCCTCTTGCTGATGCCCCTCTTTGAACGACTGACGGAACAGCCCGTATTGATAGTTCAGCCCATAGCCGGTAGCCGGTTGCTCCACCGTGGCCATCGAGTCCAGGAAACAGGCGGCTAAACGCCCCAGGCCACCGTTACCTAACGCCAGATCGGTTTCCTGCTCCAACAGATCGGCCAGCTTGACGTCCTGCTCTGCCAACGCCGCCTCAACGGTGTCATACCAGCCAAGGTTGATCAGGTTATTGGCCGTCAGGCGGCCAATCAGGAATTCCATCGAGATGTAGTTTACATGGCGCAACGACTTGCTGCTTTTACGCGGTGCAGTCTGCGCGGCCAGCTGTTCGGCGAGAGCGGCACTTACGGCCTCCCACCATTGATGCTGAGTCATCTGCTGTGCGGAGCTGAGGCCAAAACGCTGCCACTGACGAGTCAGTGCAGCCAGAAAAACGTCCTTTTTGAGCATAGGCTGTGACATAGGTAAAACTCTCTATCCGGTGTACCCGTCGTCTTTCAAGCGGCAACTTGAGTTCCATTGGGTAGTAAATGGGCCAATTTTTTCACTATCGTGCCGGGGAGAACCCGCAATGGCATCATCCCGCCTGGGGATTAGCTGGGGAGGAGGATTGGGGCGTAGCTGAAACTGTGATCTCAGGCACTTTTTAAGCCCCCTTGCGTGCGGTAAGAAAGCCCATCGATATCACCGGTGAGCATAAAATCGACGGCAAACCTTAGGACGTTAGCACAGTTATGATAGCTGATGAAGTTTTGTACTCGTCCACTAACGGCCGAAAAACAGGGTAATTTCTGAGGGTAATCAGGCGCGATGTAAAGCGCAGTTAGAGCTGAACCGAGGGCAAACATAAAAAAGTGTGATCAATAGCAATTTAACTTCAAGCCAAAGCGCAAGCTTGTTGCATTACCGTTGACGATGTTCGAAGTTAAAGAGGGGGATTAATTACGAGCTACAAAATAATTAACTCAACCCGGTCCCGAGACAGGAACACGGTGAAATAAATTCCTTCGGGCAGTCCTTCGGCGGCGGGAACCGCACTTTACACCTGGAATATTATGCTGATCCCATCAAAACTGAGCCGTCCGGTACGGCTGCAAAATACCGTGGTACGCGATCGTCTGCTGGCGAAGCTGGCTGGTGCGGCTAACTATCGCCTGACATTGGTCAATTGCCCGGCAGGATACGGTAAGACCACGCTGGTGGCACAATGGGCCGCGGGCAAATCGGATCTGGGGTGGTACTCTCTGGACGAGAGCGACAACCAGCCGGAGCGCTTCGCCAGCTATCTGATCGCCGCGCTGCAACAGGCTACCACTGGCCACTGCGTGAAAAGCGAGGCATTAAGCCAGAAACACCAATACGCCAACCTTTCGGCGCTGTTTGCCCAGCTGTTTATCGAGCTGTCTGACTGGCACCAGCCGCTGTACCTGGTGATCGACGATTACCACCTGATCACCAATGACCAGATCCATGAAGCAATGCGTTTCTTCCTGCGCCACCAGCCAGAAAATCTGACGCTGCTGATCCTTTCCCGCACTCTGCCTCCCCTGGGGATCGCCAATCTTCGCGTACGCGATCAACTGTTAGAGCTGAGCACGCGCCAATTGGCTTTTAATCATCAGGAGGCGAAACAGTTCTTTGACTGCCGCCTTACCTCCCCGCTGGAGCACAATGACAGCAGCCGTCTGTGTGACGAAGTGGAGGGGTGGGCAACCGCCTTACAGCTAATCGCGCTCTCCGCCCGCCAATCCACCTCTTCCGCTCAGCAATCTGCCAAACGTCTGGCCGGGCTGAACGCCAGCCACCTGTCCGATTATCTGGTGGATGAGGTGCTGGATCGCGTTGATGCCGATGCCCGCGCGTTCCTGTTGCGCTGCTCGGTTTTGCGTTCGATGAACGACGCGTTGATCGTTCGCCTGACCGGGGAAGACAACGGCCAGCAGCGCCTGGAAGAGCTTGAGCGCCAGGGCCTGTTTATTCACCGTATGGACGACACAGGCGAGTGGTTCTGTTTCCACCCGCTGTTTGCCTCGTTCCTGCGCCAGCGTTGCCAGTGGGAATTGGCGCTGGAACTGCCAGGCCTGCACCATGCGGCGGCAGAAGGATGGCTGGCGCTCGGGTACCCGGCGGAAGCCATTCATCATGCGTTGGCAGCCAGCGATGTCAGCATGTTGCGCGATATCCTGCTGCAACATGCCTGGTCGTTGTTCCATCACAGCGAACTGGCCTTGCTGGAGGAGTGTCTGAATGCCCTGCCGTACGAACGGCTGATCCAGAACCCGAAACTGGCGCTGCTGCAAGCCTGGCTGGCACAAAGCCAGCATCGTTACAGCGAAGTGAATACCCAGCTGGAACGCGCCGAACAGGCCATGCTCCAGCAAAAGATCGTCATTGACCAGACTCTGCATGCTGAATTTGACGCGCTGCGTGCTCAGGTGGCGATCAACGCCGGTAAACCGGAAGAGGCCGAACGCCTGGCCACCGAGGCGCTGAAATTCCTGCCGCTATCCAGCTATTACAGCCGCATCGTGGCCACCTCCGTTACCGGTGAGGTTCACCACTGCAAAGGGGAACTGGCACGGGCGCTGCCCATGATGCAGCAAACCGAACAGATGGCTCGCCGCCATCAGGCTTATCACTATGCGCTGTGGGCGCTGTTGCAGCAGAGCGAAATTCTGATCGCGCAAGGGTTCCTGCAAGCCGCCTATGAAACCCAGGATAAGGCCTTCGAACTGGTGCGTGAACAGCATCTGGAGCAGTTACCGATGCACGAATTCCTGCTGCGCATCCGCTCACAGGTGCTCTGGTCGTGGTCACGGTTGGACGAAGCCGAAGAAGCGGCACGTGAAGGGCTAAAGGTGTTGGCTAACTACCAGCCGCAGCAGCAGTTGCAATGCCTGGCGATGTTGGCGAAATGCTCGCTGGCGCGTGGCGATCTGGATAATGCCAATGCTCACCTGCTGCGCAGCGAAGTCCTGCTGCATGGCTCGCAGTATCACCGAGACTGGCTGACCAATGCCGATAAACCCAGGGTGATCCACTGGCAGATGACCGGGGATACCACCGCAGCGGCCAATTGGCTGCGCCATACCGAAAAACCGGGGATGGCCAATAACCACTTTACGCAGGGGCAATGGCGTAATATCGCCCGTGTCCAGATCCTGCTTGGGCAGTACGAAGAAGCCGAAGTGGTGTTGGACGAGCTGAACGAAAATGCCCGCCGCCTGCGGTTGGTAAGCGATCTCAACCGTAACCTGCTGCTCAGTAACCACCTCTACTGGCAGATGGACCGCAAAGTGGACGCCCAGCGCGCGCTGATAGAATCGCTCTCGCTGGCCAACCGTACCGGGTTTATCAGCCACTTTGTGATCGAGGGAGAGGCCATGGCGCAGCAACTGCGTCAACTGATCCAGCTCAACACGCTGCCAGAAATGGAACAGCATCGCGCCCAGCGCATTCTGCGTGATATAAACCAGCATCACCGACACAAGTTCGCTCATTTTGACGAGAACTTCGTCGATAAGCTGCTAACTCACCCGCAAGTACCAGAATTGATCCGCACGAGCCCGCTGACACAGCGTGAATGGCAGGTGCTGGGCCTGATTTACTCCGGTTACAGCAACGATCAGATTGCCGGGGAACTGGCCGTGGCGGCCACCACCATCAAAACCCATATCCGTAATCTGTATCAGAAACTGGGGGTCGCACATCGCCAGGAAGCGGTGCAGCAAGCACAGCAGTTGCTGAAAATGATGGGTTATGGCGCTTAGACCAACGTATTCTTAAGGTAACACGCCCCTCTCCCCTGTACATTCCCAAGGAAAAGGGGCTATTCCTGCCACAGTGTAGCCTTTGCTTTTAACTGCAGCGCCACGATTGCCAACTGGTGATGTCATCGCTGCCCATAATAGGCATCAGACCCATGCTTACGGCTGAAATGCTTGTGTTGTAAATGGGCATCGAGAGGGCGTAATGCCGGGTTGATACCACAACTGATCCAGGCCATGCGCGCCACCTCTTCCAGCACCACCGCATTATGTACCGCCTCGTCCACGGTAGACCCCCAACTGAACGGGCCATGCTGATAAACCACAATGCCGGGCGTATGCATGGGGTCATGTTCACCCAACGTTTCCACAATTACCCGCCCGGTTTCCAGTTCATACTCCCCTTCAACCTCCGCCACCGTTAAGCCACGAGTGCAAGGAATATCTCCCGCAAAGTAATCAGCATGCGTGGTGCCAAGCGCCGGGATCGCCCTGCCTGCCTGCGCCCAGGCGGTAGCGTGCGTGGAATGGGTATGAACAATTCCCCCCAATTGCGAATAGCGCCGATACAATGCCAGGTGAGTTGGCGTGTCGGATGATGGACGCCAGCGCCCTTCCAGCACTCGCCCCGCCAAGTCCACCACCACCATATCTTCAACCTGCATCTGCTCATAGGGCACTCCGCTCGGTTTGATCACTATTGCCCCGCGCTCACGATCTATACCGCTGACGTTTCCCCAGGTGTAGGTCACCAAACCTTGTGCAGGCAGAGCCATATTGCCGGCATAGACCTGCTGTTTCAGCTGCTCCAGCATCATTCTCTCCTATGAAATAACCATCCCGGCCTTGGCCATACTCTCCACCACCCAAGCACGCGCTGCCTTTACTTCACGGATCGGGTCTGCAGCCTCCCCGCTCCACATCTCGATGAGATATGGGCCGCAATAACCGCTTTGCAACAACGCGGTAAAGCAGCGTTCAAAATCCACGATCCCTTCTCCGAAAGGTACGCCCTTGAACACGCCGGGCTGCGTATCTTTCACATGCACCGCCACAATATGACCGCGCCCAGCCATTAACTCCATCGGCACGTCGTTATCCCAGGCCGATAGATTGCCGACATCCGGGTAGATCTGGAACCAGGGGTTATTCAAGAAATGGGCGTAGCCCAGAGCCTTGCTGATGGAATTCATCAGCGGATAATCCATGATCTCCATTGCCAGCATGACCTGCGCCCGGCTAGCCATGACCACCGCCTGCTGCAACGCCGCGCGGAATCTGGCCCGGGTATTATCGTTGGCCTGCTGATAGTAAACATCGTAGCCCGCCAGTTGAATCACCCGGATACCCGTGTCTTGCGCCAGCCGGATGGCCTGTTGCATGATCGCCAAGCCTTGCTCGCGCACCTCATCATCTTCGCTGCCCAGCGGAAAGCGCCGGTGAGCGCTCAGGCACAGAGAAGGCACACGCACTCCACTGCTAACTACCGCATTCACCAGCGCCAAACGCTGTTCCTGGCTCCAGCCCAGGCGGGCCAAACGCGGGTCGCTTTCATCGATCGACATTTCGACAAAATCAAACCCCAGCTCACGCGCCAGATTCAGGCGCGTGAGCCAGTTTTCACCCGCCGGTAGTGCCTTTTCGTAGATGCCCAAAGGAACGGTTTGCTGCAACATAATCGTCAGCCCCACAGTTGTGCAATGGCGCGTTTGAACTCGCGGGCGCTGGCCACGGGATCGGCGGCATCACGAATGCTGCGGCCAGCAATAAACACATGGATTGGAATGCCCTTGAACAGCGGCAGATCTTCCAGAGCCAATCCGCCGGTCACGGTGACCTTGAAGCCCATGCTGGTCAGGCGTTTGATGGCGCTGATATCCGCATCGCTCCAGGCAACCCCGGCGGCCTGCGCATCACGGCTGCGGTGGTAAACCACTTGCAGGATCCCCGCATCACGCCACTCCTGCGCCTGTTCCCAGGTCCAGAAACCGGTCAGCTCAATCTGCACATCACCGTTAAACTCTTTGGCTACCTCTAACGCCCCTTTGGTGGTGTTGATATCGGCACAGCAGATCACCGTAACCCAGTCGGCATTAGCCTCAAAGCACATGCGTGAGAGGATCTTGCCAGCGTCGGCAATTTTGGCATCCGCCAGTACGATGCGGTCTGGATAAAGCGCCTTCAGATCGCGCACCGCACGCACCCCTTCGGCCACACACAGAATGGTACCAACCTCGATGATATCGACCTCGTTGGCGATCAGGCGCGTGGTACGATAAGCATTATCCATCGACTGGTTATCCAGGGCGACCTGCAACATCGGTAAAGTGTTTGCCATCTTGCTTACTCTCCTTGGTGTTCTGCCACAGTGGCAGAAGTCAGGTTAATCAAATCCACTACCTGCTGTGGCGTACGGCAGGCTCGCAGGCGATCAAAGTTGGCCTCATCCTCAAACAGGTTAACCACCTGTAAGATGCCGACCTCCTGATGCGTTTTGGCATCCACCGCCGCCATGGTGATCAAGATATCGATGGGGTCGTTGTCCTCATCGCCAAAACAGACTGGCGTTTTCAGCGTGACCAGAGCAAAACCGGTTTTTAATACCCCTTCCTCCGGCCTGCCGTGAGGCATTGCCAGCCCCGGAGCCAACACAAAATACGGGCCAAACTGCTCAACCCCGGCCAGAATGGCGTTGAAATAACGCGGTTCGACTACGCCGGCCTCCACCAGCAGATCGACACCAATCTTCACCGCCTGCTGCCAGTCTTGCGCCTCTGCCTGCAACAAAATCGACTGATTGTGCACCAGCGAATCACTCAGTTTCATTACCGTTGCCTCACTTGATGTCTTTGGGGAAGTGAGCGCCAATCACCTCCATCAGCTTGGGGCCGAAATCGGCGGCAGACAGCATATTGCGCACCCCCACGACATACTTGTTGCCACTGACGGTGATTTCATCCGCCACGTGGGTGGAAGCAATGATGATGTCGGCACCGCTCAGTTCGGATTTGTACTCCCCTACTGCGCAGCTGTTGACCGTATGGTCTACGCCCTGCTGGGTGAGGAACTGGTCGACTTTCATTTTCATGATCATGGAACTGCCTTGCCCACAGCCGCATACCGCCAGAATTCGTACTGTCATGATGTGCTCTCCAGTTAATTTGAAGCTGATTCGGTGAGTTGTTTTTCCGCATCTTCCTCCGCGCGCAGCGTGCGCCCGGCGAAGAACATGTACAGCAGCGCAATAATCACCACCACGCCCATAAACCACAGGCCGAAGCTCAGGCCCTGCATCAGCGGCGGAGCTAGGATTGACCAGTCCGCCATGCCCATCCAGGCACTGAGCCCGGTCAGTTTGATGGCCCACACGCAGCCAAAGATTTCGATCATCCCCATCACCAGGCAAATCTTCATCGCCGCACGCCAGCCGCCGAAATGGTTGGCAAACACGCCGATGGTGGCGTTGGAGAAAAACATGGGAATAAAACCGGGAATGATCATGATGGAGGAGCCGACCGCCAGCAGTACGCCCACGGCGATCAGTTGCCCCACCGTGCCCCACATAAAGCCCCACACCACGGCATTGGGCGCAAAGCTGTAAATGGCGGCGCAGTCGATGGCCAGCACGGCCCCGGGGATCAGGCGTTGAGAGATACCGTTGAAGGCTTCGGTCAGTTCGGCAACGAACATCCGCACGCCCTGAACGATGATAAAGATGGCGACGGCAAACATCAGGCCGGTTTGCAGGATGTAGATCGTCCAATGGGTTTTACCCGCCATCTGTTGCAGGGTATCCAGCCCGAAAGAGCAGAGGATGATGCCAAAGAACACCGTCATCACGATGGCGGTAGAAACGATATTGTCGTGGAAGATATTCAGCCAGCCGGGCAGCTTGAGGTCTTCCACGCTGTCCTCTTTTTTACCGAGATAAGGTGCCACCTTATAGGCTACCCAGGAGGCGAACTGCTGCTGGTGACCGATGGAAAAACCGCTGTTTTCCGTCACCGACTGGGTTGGCTTGAACATCATGTTGGAAGTGATCCCCCAATACAGCGAGGCGATCAGGGCACTACACAATATGGTGGTCCACATGTCGTAGCCCGAGATGTAGAAAAACACCGCGATCAACCCCACCTGCTGGAACATGATATGGCCCGTCAGCATGATGGTACGGATACCGGTGATGCGCCGCAGCAAGACGTAGACAATATTCAGCGCCAGTGCCAGCAATACCGCATAGCCCACCCAGCTGTAAGCATCCCCCATCCGTTCAATGGTCGCCATCATCGAGGCATAAGTGTCGGAGATGGCACCGTTGATGCCATAAACCTCAGAAAGCTTGGCTACCACGGGTTTGAAGGTGCCGGTCAGGATGCCCGAACCGGCCTGTAACAGCATAAAGCCGATGATGGTCTTGATGGTGCCTTTGATGATCACCGCCGCGCTTTTGCGCAGCAACAGATAGCCCAGCAGCGTAACCAGGCCCAGTAGTAGCGGGGCATTGGTCATCACCTGATTAAAAAAGACGGTGAAGATGGTGTAGAGGGTTTCCATACGGCTCTCCATGTAGCGTTTATGCGCCGTAGGGAACGCCACTGGTCGCGCTAGAACAGTGCGTCACCGTAACGCAGGGACAGGCTTACCATAGCAATCACAGTGAATCACCAAAAGATCATAAATGATTATTTGTGAACAACCTCGCAAGTTATATGGAAAAAGTCTGTGCATTCAACGAGCCGAGTTGAGAAGCATTCCATTACCCATTGAATTAAATACAAGTTAATGATTAAACCACTGAACATAAGGCCGGTGAATGGCACCGAAAAGCCGGTTTACTAGCGATTAAACACCGGTTGCCAGCGCGCATAAACGGTGCTAAATTCAGCAAAACAAGTCACAACAAATCATTAAATGATAATTTGTGATTAAATATGACGTACCAACCCCTGAAAATGAGGAATAAATCATGAGTAAAGTCGCCACCATTACCCGCGAGTCATGGATCCTGAATACCTTCCCGGAGTGGGGCTCCTGGCTGAATGAAGAGATTGAGCAGGAACAGGTTGCCCCCGGCACCTTCTCCATGTGGTGGCTGGGATGTACCGGTATCTGGTTAAAATCAGAGGAAAATGCCAACCTGTGTGTCGATTTCTGGTGCGGTACCGGTAAGCAGAGCCATGCTAATCCGCTGATGAAAACCGGCCACCAGATGCAACGCATGGCCGGAGTAAAAAAGCTGCAGCCTAATCTGCGCACCACGCCGTTCGTCCTCGATCCCTTTGCCATCAAACAGATTGATGCGGTGCTAGCCACTCACGATCATAATGACCATATCGACGTCAACGTTGCTGCGGCAGTGATGCAAAACTGTGCCGCCACGGTGCCCTTTATGGGGCCGCAGAGCTGCGTGGACATCTGGCTTGGCTGGGGAGTACCGGCAGAGCGTTGCATCGTGGTGAAACCTGGTGATGTCATCAAAATCAAAGATGTAGAAATCCACGCATTGGATGCCTTCGACCGCACAGCGCTGATCACCTTGCCGGTGGAGCAAAAAGCAGCGGGCATGCTGCCAGACGGTATGGATCAGCGGGCGGTCAACTACCTGTTCAAGACCCCTGGCGGCAATCTTTACCACAGCGGGGATTCCCACTACTCCAACTATTACGCCAAGCACGGCAACGATCACCAGATCGACGTGGCGCTCGGCTCCTATGGCGAAAACCCACGCGGCATTACCGATAAAATGACCAGCGCCGACATTCTGCGCATGGCGGAATCGCTCAATGCCAAGGTGGTGATCCCGTTCCATCATGATATCTGGTCGAATTTCCAGGCCGATCCGCAGGAAATCCGCGTGCTGTGGGAAATGAAAAAGGACCGGCTGAAATATGGCTTCAAGCCGTTTATCTGGCAGGTGGGGGGCAAATTCACCTGGCCGCTGGATAAAGACAACTTTGAATACCACTATCCACGCGGCTTTGAAGATTGCTTTACCCTTGAGCCGGATCTGCCGTTTAAATCCTTTCTGTAACGGTTAGGCATGAGAACGGGACGTCGGTGCAGCTTTATGCGCACTTCTGCACATGAATGATTCAAATCATCAGCAGGTGAGCATATAATCACGGTATATCCCCTGACGATGGGGTAACGTTCTCATTTCTCGACGGAGCCTGCATGACCGAATCCCAGCGCCATAATGCCATTCTCGATCTCTTACAGCGTAAGGGGCAAATCTCCGTGGCTGATGTGATTAGCGCCTTTGAGATCTCACCGGCAACCGCGCGCCGCGACATCAATAAGCTCAATGAGACCGGCAAACTGCGCAAGGTGCGTAACGGTGCCGAAGCCACCAGCACCCCGCGCCCCACCTGGACACCACTCAATATCCATCAGACTCAGCATCTAGATGAAAAGATGCGTATCGCCAAAGCGGCCGCCCAGCTTTGCCAGGCAGGGGAGAGCGTGGTGATCAACTGCGGTTCCACTGCGTTCCTGCTGGGGCGCGAGATGTGCGGTAAAGAGGTACAGGTGATCACCAACTACCTGCCGCTGGCCAATTACCTGATCGAGCGTGAACACGAAAGCGTGGTGATTATGGGCGGCCAGTATAATAAAAGTCAGTCGATCACCCTGGCACCGCAGGACGGCGATGCCACCCTGTATGCCGGGCATTGGATGTTCACCAGCGGTATCGGCCTCACCAGCTACGGACTGTATAAAACCGATATGCTCACCGCCATGGCCGAACAGAAGATGCTGAACTACGTCGGTAAGTTGGTAGTGTTGGTCGATAGCAGCAAGGTCGGGCAACGCGCGGGTATGCTGTTCAGCCGCACCGAGCAGATCGGCATCGTCATTACCGGGCGCGATGCCGATCCGGCGATAGTCGAGCAACTGCGCCTGCAAGGGGTGGATGTACAGCTGGTTTAACCTCTATGCCGCTGCCTTGCTATCTATTTTTGTCATCTTGGGGGATTTCCCAAGATGAGCATTAATCCTCCTTTTGTTCAGCAACCTATAGTTTAGAGAATGTATAGAGCTGGATATATCCACCAAATAAATAGGTCGAGCGATATCACCTGCGGTCAATCTAAAGCCCACCTGTTTTCTCATGACATTATCGTTTCATCTGGGTACTATTGCGGCAAATTTCCATAGGGAGTTGGGATTGTGGCAATAAACAGCAAAACACTTATTACAGCCGGGATTTATCTTATTGGCTCTCAAGCCATGGCGAGCACGGATACCCTCATCGATTATAGTTCTCGGCCCGACGCCGGGGTTTATCTGGGTAATCAGGTTGCTGCATCAACGTTGTTTTCTCATACCTTGCACCAAAGAAAGACCGCGCCAGGGGACAGTCAATTCTGGATGCGCGTTTCGGGTTATCACAGTAAGGATCTGAGCGCGGGCGATAACGGCTTGCCCGTCGATATGGATCGTCAGGTCTTTATGCTTGGCGGGGATTTGCTGGCCTTGGATAACAACAAAGAAGAGTGGACGGCAGGCCTGATGACCGGCTACGGCCACGCCAAGAGCAGCGCTAACAACGCCACCCTCTCATCCGAAGGTAAAGTCGACGGCTATTCTATCGGCGCTTACAGCACCTGGTATCAGGATAAGAAAAAGCATTCTGGGGCGTATGTGGATTCCTGGCTGCAATATGCCTGGTTTAACAACAGCGTGACCTATGCCCAAGGCAAGCAGAATTATGACAGCACCGGTTTTAGCGCCTCGCTGGAAACCGGCTATGCCTTGCAGCCGTTTTCGGCACTCGAATTAATTATCGAACCACAGCTGCAGATTATTTATAACCGCTTCGATGCCGATAATTATCAGGATCCGGCGGGCGTCTATATTCATCAGGCCGATGCGCCAAACTTTACTTCACGCGTCGGTATTCGCTGGTATAGCGATCAAGACGATTATACCACCGCCTATCTCGCCACCAACTGGTGGCATAATAGTGGCAAGAACGCGGTCAACTTTAATGATACGCGGGTAGAATCCAATTCCCTGGATGATCTGTTTGAGGTCAAGTTAGGCCTGCATTCGCCTAGTACTTACAACATGCAGCTGTGGTTTGAAGGCGGGATCACCCTGGGAGCCAACAGCTACCAGGATTACGGTGGCACCTTGGGTGTGAGCTATCGCTGGTAATAACGCAACGGCTGCAAGACAGCGGGGATAAAGTCCCTGCTGTTGCTCTGGTCTAAATCCAGCCAAAGTTGGATACAATACCGGCATTCCCCATTACCCGGTATTTTGCAGTTATGGAACAGTTTGAAACGATCGACGTTGTGCAAGCACACCAACGCCTGAAAGACGGTAGCGCCGCACTGGTTGATATCCGCGATCCACAAAGCTTTGAAGCTGGGCATACGCCAGGCGCTTTTCATCTGACCAACGCCACCCTGTCCGCCTTTATGCAGCAGAACGAGTTCGATCGCCCGGTGATGGTCATGTGCTATCACGGCAACAGCAGCCGCAGCGCCGCGCAGTATCTGCTGCATCAGGGGTTTGACGCGGTTTACAGTATTGATGGCGGCTTTGAGGCCTGGGCCCGCCAGTTCCCACAGGACGTCGAGACCTCCGCCTAATCCCCTTTGGGCCGCCTTTCTGGGCGGCCAATTGCTGAATTCTGCACTGTTTTTGTCAGATCCCTTCCCTGCGCTCAGGATTTCAACGGTATAATCAGCCGCCAATGCCATCGGCGGTTTTGCCCGTGGCCAAAGTCATCTACTTAGACGGAAAATCTATGGTTCGAGTGATCGCCGTTTCCAACCCTCGCCTGGCGCAGGCCTTTGTCGATTACATGGCAACGCAGGGGGTTGTACTTGAAGTCCGCGCAACGGGCGATGCAGCCGAAATCTGGCTGGCGGATGAAGCCCATCTGGAACAGGTGCAACACGAATTGCAACAGTTCCTGCTCGATCCGTTCAACCGCCGCTATCAGGCCGCCAGTTGGCAGGCAGGCAGCACCGATGCCGGTCTACAGTATCAACAGTTTTCTTACCTGCAAATCATCCGCAGCAAGGCCGGGCCACTGACGCTGACGGTGATGAGCCTGTGTATTCTGGTCTATATCCTGATGCAGGTGCTGGGTGATGATACCGTCATGTTCTGGCTCTCCTGGCCGCAAAACAGCTCGCAATATGGCCAGCTGTGGCGCTGGGTCAGCCATGCGTTTCTGCACTTCTCGCTGCTGCACATTACCTTTAACCTGATGTGGTGGTGGTATCTTGGTGGTCCACTGGAAAAACGCCTCGGCACCGGCAAGCTGTTTGTGATCGCCGTAGTGTCGGCCTTTTTCAGCGGCTGGGCGCAGTCGTTGTTCAGCGGTGCGCTGTTCGGCGGGCTTTCCGGGGTAGTTTACGCGCTGATGGGCTACGTCTGGCTGAGCGGTGAACGCGCACCGGAACACGGTTTGAACCTGCCAAGGGGCTTGATGGTCTTTTCCGCGCTCTGGCTGGTGGCCGGTTATTTCGATATTTTAGGAATGTCGATCGCCAATGCGGCACACGTTGCCGGTTTAGTGATAGGGTTATTAATGGCATTCTGGGATACGCGGCATCGCGCGCACAACGAACAATAACAACCAGGCACATCGGTGTATTAGGGGAATATCGTGAAGCAAACACAGCGTCATGACGCAATTATCGAATTAGTGCGCCTACAGGGATATGTCAGTACGGAAGAGCTGGTGGAGCACTTTGCCGTCAGCCCGCAAACCATTCGCCGTGATTTGAATGACCTGGCCGATCAGAACAAAATACAGCGTCATCACGGTGGCGCTGCGTTACCTTCCAGTTCGGTAAACACCGCTTATCACGATCGCAAGGTGATGTGGTCGGAAGAGAAAGCCCGTATCGCCCAGCGCGTAGCCAGCCAGATACCGGACGGTGCCACGCTGTTTATCGATATTGGTACCACGCCGGAAGCGGTAGCCCACGCCTTGATGGGCCATAAAAATCTGCGGATCGTCACCAATAATCTGAACGTGGCCACCCTGCTCACTGCCAAAGAGGACTTCCGCCTGATCCTGGCCGGTGGTGAGGTCCGTACCCGTGATGGCGGCATCATGGGCGAAGCCACGCTGGACTTTATCTCCCAGTTCCGCCTTGATTTCGGCATACTCGGCATCAGCGGCATCGATATGGATGGCTCGCTGCTCGAATTCGACTATCACGAAGTGCGAACCAAACGCGCGATTATCGAAAACTCCCGCTGCGTGATGTTGGTTACCGACCATTCCAAGTTTGGCCGTAACGCGATGGTGAACCTGGGGAACATGAACCTGATCGACTATCTGTTTACCGATCAGGCTCCGCCACCCAGCGTGATGAAGATTATCGAGCAGTACGACGTACAGCTGGAACTCTGCTGATCTCCCGGCCCCCTCACCAAATCGAGAGGGGGCCTAACGTGCCACGCATTAGCCCATCACCCAGGGCAATACATGCGGCCATTGCTGAAGCTCCAATCAGCGGCGTTGTTGAACTGAATAATCACCATGACATCATCGGGATGGATATTCAGGCCCCTATTTAGCCGCTCACTCAGCACACGATAAAAACTCTGCTTCTGCCCGGCGGTACGCGGCTTTCCTGCGATGACCTGAAACAGAATAAAGTTGTCGCTGCGTTCACCACTCTGATAGTGCCGGTCAAAAATGCGCTGGCTGGCAGGTAGCGTTTCTATGACCTGAAAACGGTCGTCTGGCGGAACGTCAAACTCCTCCGTCAGGCTCTGGTGCAGAATGTCAGAAATTTTCTGAAGTTGTTCCTCACTGTAGCCTTGGCGAAGTGTAATTCGGCTGAAGGGCATCAGATACTCTCCTCATCAATACAGCCGATTGCAGATACCGCGGCCGGCCAGCCTGCATAAAAAGCCAAATGGGTGAAGGCTTCAATAATCTCCTGGTGGCTCAGACTATTTTTCCGAGCAAAATCGAGGTGCCACGGTAGCTGTTGCACCCGCCCCAGCGCAGCAAGAGCAGACAATGTTATCAGGCTGCGATCACGCGGGGAGAGCTCACCGCGCTGCCATATATCATCAAAAAGAACCTCCTTGCTCAATTCAGCCAGTTTAGGGGCCAGTCGGGCAAGCATGTCTCGGTCGGTGGATTGGGTCATGGCATTCTCTCCGTATTGACAGTCAGCCCATTCTGGCGCGATAGTCACATCCTGAAAATCGAATTAATCAGGACTAATCATCCTGAATACAAGGATGATGATGAAGAAGCTTTTACCCGCGCTGGATCTGGATGCACTACGCAGCTTTGTTACCGGCATTGAATGTGGCAGCTTTGCGCTAGCAGCAACACGCCTATCCCGCTCCACTTCCGCCGTCAGCGCCCAGCTGAAAAAGCTGGAAATGCAGTGCAATGCGACATTGTTGATGAAAAAGGGGCGTCATCTAGAACTGACCCCTCAGGGTGAAATGCTGATGGGTTATGCGCGGCGCCTGCTGGAGTTAAACGATGAAACACAGCGTGCTCTGAAAGGAGAATTGTTAAAGGGGGAGATAAGCATTGGTATGCAGGAGGATTTTGGTGAATCACTGATGCCTGGGATCCTCGGCCAGTTCAGGCGCCATCATCCAGAGCTGAAGATCATCGCCAGGGTTGACCGTCAACGTGCGCTGCAAACCGCATTAGACGATAAATCGGTCGATATGGCACTCATGTGGCAACCAGATGCACAGATACGCGAAGGCCGACGGTTAGGCGAACGCCAGCTAGAGTGGATTTACCATCCGGATCTGGATCTTTCTGCTCTGCTGGCAAAGGGTGAGCCGCTACCACTGGTGATGTTCGAAAGCCCGTGCCTGATGCGCTCGCGTGCCACTGCCATCCTGGATCATGCAGGGATCCCCTGGAAGGTAATGTTTGTCAGCCACAGCCTGAGCGGTATCTGGGCTGCGGTAAAGGCCGGGTTTGGCATAACCGTACGCACGCGCCTAGGCATGCCAGGAGATCTGCACATAGCGGGCAACCTTCTGCCAACACTCGGAAATCTGGGGATCACACTTGAGCAGACCAAGACCGACGGTGAGAATCTCACTGCGCGGGCCATGCTTTGCCAATTAATGGAGGAAGCATTATCAGGATGGGAATGATGCCCATGCTTATGTTCATCCCCACCCCAATAGCTTCGTTACCAAACTCAAAAATCTCCTGATATCCACGCCCGCAATGGGCATGGATTTGCGGCGGATGCGGCTAGCGAAAGTCACGTCAAATATCCCTTCAATTTGTATATCTACTATCACCAAACTGTTACCTCTATCACGCAAGAATGTTTTTGTTTGGTTAACTCTTGGCTTGCTTGTTGGTTTCCGATTACAATAATGAGCGAAAACGAACATAAAAGAGCTATTTCGAACACCAGGAGGAAGTTAACGTGGAAACCAAAGACTTGATCGTTATCGGTGGCGGTATCAACGGAGCCGGCATCGCAGCCGATGCAGCCGGGCGTGGGCTGTCCGTACTGCTGCTTGAAGCGCAAGACTTGGCCTGTGCTACGTCTTCCGCCAGTTCAAAACTGATCCACGGTGGCCTGCGCTACCTGGAACACTACGAGTTTCGTCTGGTCAGCGAAGCGCTGGCCGAACGTGAAGTGCTGCTGAAACTGGCACCGCACATCGCCTTCCCAATGCGTTTCCGCCTGCCGCACCAGCCCCATCTGCGCCCGGCCTGGATGATCCGCATCGGCCTGTTCCTGTACGATCATTTGGGCAAACGCACCAGCCTGCCAGGCAGTAAAGGTTTGCGCTTTGGACCAGACTCCGTTCTGAAGCCGGAATTAAAGCGCGGTTTCGAATATTCTGATTGTTGGGTAGACGATGCGCGCCTGGTCGTGCTGAATGCCCAAGCCGTGGCCGAACGCGGTGGCGAAGTGCGCACCCGCACCAAAGTGACCCGCGCCTGGCGCGAAAATGGTCTGTGGATGGTGGAAGCCATCGACGTCGACAGCGGCAAAACCTTTACCTGGCGCGCCAAAGGCCTGGTAAATGCCACCGGCCCATGGGTAAAACATTTCTTCGACGATGGCCTGAAGCTCAAGTCTCCTTACGGTATCCGCCTGATCAAAGGCAGCCATATCGTGGTACCTCGGGCACATAACCAGCCACAGTCTTATATCTTGCAGAACGAAGACCACCGTATCGTATTTGTCATTCCGTGGTTGGATGAGTTCTCCATCATCGGCACCACCGACGTGGAATACCACGGTGATCCGAAAGACGTGAAGATCGACGATAACGAAATCAACTATCTGTTGAAGGTGTATAACGATCACTTTAAAAAACAGCTGGGCCGTGACGATATCGTCTGGACCTACTCTGGCGTACGCCCGCTGTGTGATGATGAATCTGATTCACCGCAGGCCGTCACTCGCGACTATACGCTGGATGTGCATGACGAGCAGGGCAAAGCCCCACTGCTTTCCGTGTTCGGTGGCAAACTCACCACCTACCGCAAGCTGGCCGAGCATGCGATGGAGAAATTGGCTCACTACTATCCTGGCTGTGGCCCGGCGTGGACCAAAAACGGTTCCCTGCCAGGGGGCAATATTGACGGCGATCGCGATAGCTATGCCGCTAAACTGCGCCGTCAGCACGGCTGGATGACGGAGTCTCTGGCTCGCCGTTACGCTCGCACCTATGGCAGCCACAGCGAAATGATCCTGGCCAATGCCAATAGCCTGAGCGATTTGGGTGAAGACTTTGGCCATGACCTGTACGAGGCTGAACTGCGTTATCTGGTAGAGAAAGAGTGGGTTGTCGAACTGGATGATGCCCTGTGGCGCCGTACCAAACTGGGGATGTGGCTCAGCGAAGAGCAGCAGGCGCGGGTGAAAACCTGGTTGGCAGACAATGCCAAACCAAAAGCGTTGTCATTGGCGTCTTGATTGAGGTGTGAGTAGACGGGCGCAGCACGCAGCGCCCCCTATGGCATACGGTACGTAATAAGTTAAATTCAAGGGCCGGTGATCCGGCCCTTGGCTATTACAGCTTTATCGGTTTGATATTCCAAATTTCGTCCGCGTACTCCTGGATCGTGCGGTCGGAAGAGAAGTAACCCATGTTGGCGATATTGAGTATCGCGCGCCGGGTCCAGTCGTCCTGATTGAGATACACCTCATCCACCTTATCCTGCATATCCACATAGCTGCGGTAGTCGGCCAACAGCTGATAGTGGTCGCCAAGATTGACCAGTGAATCGAACAGGTTGCTGTAGCGTTGGGGTTCTTCAGGGCTGAACGCACCGGTAGCGATCTGCGTCAAAGCCAAATGCAACTCTTCATCCTGTTCGTAATACTGACGTGGGTTATACCCATCGCGGCGCAGCGCCTCCACCTGTTCGGCGGTATTGCCAAAGATAAAGATGTTCTCTTCACCCACGTGTTCCAGCATTTCGACGTTGGCCCCGTCCAGCGTACCAATGGTCAAGGCACCGTTGAGAGCAAACTTCATATTACTGGTGCCCGAAGCCTCTGTCCCCGCCAGCGAGATCTGCTCGGAGAGATCGGCCGCCGGAATGATCATCTGGGCCAGGCTTACCCCGTAGTTAGGAATAAACACCACCTTCAAATCATCATGCACTCGCGGATCGTTGTTGATCACCTTCGCTACGTCATTGATCAAACGGATGATCTGTTTGGCGGCATAGTAGGCCGAAGCCGCTTTACCCGCGAAGATCACCACGCGCGGTACGCGTTTGGCATCAGGATCCTGCAACAGACGGTTATAACGCGTGATCACATGCAATACGTTCAGCAATTGCCGCTTATATTCGTGGATCCGTTTGATTTGTACGTCGAACAACGCGTCGGGGTTCACCACCACGTTGAGCTTTTTCGCGATATACCCCGCTAGCCGCTCTTTATTCTGCCGTTTGGCAGCCTGTACGGCCTGCAAGAAGCTCGGGTAATCCGCATTCGCTTTGATTTCGCCAAGCTGGCTGAGATCGGTACGCCAGTGATGACCAATACTGTCATCCAGCACTTTGGACAGCGGCCGGTTAGCCAACCCCAACCAGCGACGCGGCGTGACCCCGTTGGTTTTATTGCAGAAGCGATCGGGGAATACGCGAGCAAAATCGGCAAACAGCGACTGTACCATCAATTCGGAGTGCAGTGCCGAGACGCCATTCACCTTATGGCTGGCGACCACGGCCAACCACGCCATTCGTACCCTGCGCCCGTTGGTTTCATCAATGATGGAGACCCGTGCCAACAATTGATCATCCCCCGGCACCACTTGCTGTACCTGCTTGAGGAAATGGTCGTTGATTTCGAAGATCAACTGCAGGTGACGCGGCAGGATCTTGCCCAGCATATCGACCGGCCAGGTTTCCAGCGCTTCGCTCATCAAGGTGTGGTTGGTATAGGAGAATACCTTTTCCACCACTTCCCAGGCATCCAGCCAGCTGAATTTGTGCTCATCAATCAGCAGATGCATCAGCTCAGGGATCGACAACACCGGGTGGGTATCGTTGAGGTGGATGGCAATCTTGTCGGCCAGATTGTCGAAGGTTTTGTGCATCGTCCAATGGCGGTTGAGGATGTCCTGGGTAGTGGCTGAAACCAGGAAATACTCCTGCCGCAGGCGCAGTTCACGCCCGGAATAGGTGGAGTCATCGGGATAGAGCACGCGCGAGACGTTCTCGGAGTGGTTTTTATCTTCCACTGCGGCAAAATAATCCCCCTGGTTGAACTTACCCAGGTTGATTTCATTACTGGCCTGAGCACTCCACAAACGCAACGTGTTGGTGGCATCGGTATCGAAACCCGGGATCACCTGATCGTAGGCGATGGCGATAATCTCTTCGGTTTCCACCCAGCGGGCCTTCGCCCCTTCCTGCTGAACGCGGCCACCAAAACGCACTTTATAGCGGGTATTGTGGCGTGGGAATTCCCACGGGTTGCCGTATTCCAGCCAATAATCCGGCGACTCCATCTGTTGGCCATCGACGATGTTCTGCTTGAACATGCCGTATTCATAGCGGATACCGTAACCCCGGCCAGGCAGCGCCAGCGTAGCCAACGAATCCAGGAAACAGGCGGCCAAACGCCCCAAGCCGCCATTGCCCAGGCCAGGATCGTTCTCTTCCTCAAGCAGTTCACTCAGGTTCAGGCCCATCTCATTGAGTGCGTCTTCAATATCCTGGTAAATCCCCATCGATAACAGCGCATTCGACAGCGTACGGCCAAGCAGAAACTCCATCGACAGGTAATACACCTGCCGGACATCTTGCGAAAGCTGGGCGCGATTGGATCGCAACCAACGTTCCACCATCCTGTCGCGCACCGCAAACAACACGGCATTAAGCCAGTCGTGCTGGGTGGCGATAGCCGGATCCTTACCGACAATAAACATCAGTTTATAGGCGATGGAATGTTTCAGCGCTTCAACACTGACCGTGGGTGAGGTGTAACTAAACGGTGAAGTCATAGTAATTCAATCCCAAGTACGTGATTACAACAAGCGTTGATAAAGCGACAGATATTCCTTTGCCGCGACTTGCCAGCCAAAATCCAGACTCATGGCGTGGCGTTGTACGTGATGCCAATGTCTCGGCCTGCTCCACAGCACCAGAGCACGCCGAATGGCATTGCCCAGGGCAACAGCATTACAATCATCAAACACAAACCCGCTGGCAGTGCCGTCGGCCAGGTTCTCCAGCGCACAGTCCACCACCGTATCTGCCAACCCACCGGTGCGGCGCACCAGCGGCAACGTGCCATATTTCAGGCCATAAAGCTGTGTTAACCCGCAAGGTTCAAAGCGGCTGGGCACCAGGATCACGTCCGCTCCGCCGATAATGCGGTGTGAGAAGGCATCGTGGTAGCCAATCTGCACGCCGACCTGTTCCGGATAATCGGCCGCCGCGGCCAGGAAAGCCTGCTGCAATACTGCGTCCCCCGCCCCCAGCAGCACCAACTGCCCCCCTTGTTCCAGCAACGCTGGCAGGGCTTCCAGCACCAGATCCAATCCTTTCTGGTTTGTCAAACGGCTGACCACCGCAAACAGTGGCAACGATTCATCCACCTGCAGCCCCATGGCTTTTTGCAGATGAACCTTGTTCTTTGCCTTGTTTTTCAAGCTGCTGGCGTCATAGCGTGCCGCCAGGCGCGCATCGTGTGACGGGTCCCAAATCTTGTCATCAACACCGTTGAGAATGCCGCTCAATCTTCCCTGCCGCTGCCGCTCCTGGAGCAATCCTTCCATCCCGTAACCAAACTCAGGCTGGGTGATTTCACGCGCATAGGTCGGGCTGACGGCGGTGATATGGTCAGCGTAGTACAAGCCTGCTTTCAGGAAAGACATCTGGCCATAAAACTCCAGGCCATAGATATTCAAGAATGACGGTGGCAACCACAGCTCCGCCATATGGTGGGCGGAAAATAACCCCTGATAGGCCAGATTGTGTACGGTGAAGATTGAGCGTGCCGGATGGCCATTAGCAGCCAGATAGGCGCAGGCCAGGCCAGCATGCCAGTCGTGAGCATGGACCAGTTTTGGCCGCCAGTAATGATCCAACCCCTTCGCCAACTCGCAGGCCATCCAGCCCAGCAAGGCAAAACGGCGATGGTTGTCCGGGTAGGCGTACATCGACTGATCGTGATACGGGCTGCCCGGCCGATCGTACAGCCAAGGGGCATCGATCAGGTAAACGCCCACGCCATGGTAGGTGCCATAACGCAGGCCTACGCGCCCGGCAAAAGAGTCGATTTCGGCAACCAGTACCGTGTCCGGGATACCGTTGCGCACGTCAGGAAACGCCGGTAATAGCACCCGAACATCAGCTCCTGCGGCAATCTGCGCCGTCGGTAATGCGCCAACCACGTCTGCAAGCCCGCCGGTTTTAAGCAGTGGGAACATCTCGGAACATACGTGTAAAACCTGCATTATCACTCCTGAAATTCGGTAAAAACGTCTTTACGGAGATAAGGGGCGCAGCTTGCCACGCCCAAGGTCCCAGCCGGAATGGCTACAGTTTTGCCAACATTTCGCGCGTTACCAGCACGATGCCCTCTTCCGAACGGTAAAAGCGCTTGCTGTCTTCCTCGGCGTTTTCACCAATCACCATGCCTTCGGGAATATGGCAGGCGCGATCGATAATGCAGCGACGCAGGCGGCAGGAGCGGCCAACGTTGACATCGGGCAGTAATACAGAAGAGTCGATAGTGCAGAAGGAGTTCACCCGTACTCGCGAGAACAGCACTGAATGCACCACCACCGAACCGGAGACAATGCACCCACCGGCCACCAGCGAGTTCATGGTCATGCCATGGCTGCCGGAACGATCTTGCACAAATTTGGCCGGTGGCAGTGGCTCCATATAGGTACGGATCGGCCAGGAGCGGTCGTACATATCCAGCTCAGGCGTGACCGAAGCCAGATCGAGGTTGGCGCGCCAGTAGGCTTCCAAGGTCCCGACATCACGCCAATATGGCGGCAGATCGGGACCACACCCCACACAGGAAAGCGTAAACGGATGCGCCCAGGCAGCACCCTGCGCGGTAATTTTGGGGATCAGATCCTTACCGAAATCGTGGGTGGAGTCAGGGGTCGACATATCCTCTTCCAGCAGTTGGAAGAGGTAGCTGGCGTTGAAAATATAGATGCCCATGCTGGCCAGTGACATCTCAGGGTTGCCAGGCATGGCCGGCGGATTGGCTGGCTTCTCCAGGAATTCGAGGATCAGGTCGTTATCGTCCACCTTCATCACGCCAAACTCGCTGGCTTCCTTGCGCGGTACCGGAATACAGGCCACCGTACACTGCGCTCCCTTCTCGACGTGGTCGATCAGCATCCGCGAGTAGTCCATTTTATAAATATGGTCGCCTGCCAGGATCACCACGTATTCCGCTTCATAGCGGCGAATGATGTCGAGGTTCTGGTAGACCGCATCTGCGGTGCCTTTGTACCAGTGTTCGGTGCTGAGGCGCTGCTGGGCAGGCAGCAGATCGACAAACTCATTCATCTCTTCGTTCAGGAACGACCAGCCCCGCTGAATATGCTGCACCAACGTATGGGAATGATACTGAGTGATCACCCCCATACGGCGGATCCCTGAGTTCAGGCAGTTGGACATGGCGAAATCGATGATGCGGTACTTGCCACCGAAGTGAACGGCTGGCTTGGCGCGGGTAGAGGTTAAATCTTTCAAACGCGAGCCACGGCCGCCTGCCAATATCAGGGCAACGGATTTATTCGGCAGTTGGCGCGCCAACATCAGAGGGTCTTTATTTTCGTGCTTAACCATAACTGACTCCTTTTAATTTTTCTCTACCAGCACGCAAAGCGAATGCGCAACCTGGCACCAGGCGGGTAGAACCGCCCGTGAATCTTCCTGAGTAAAGGGGGCGACAACCTGCCAATCACCCTCGGGTAACGTCATCTCAACGGTCTGCTGGGTGGCGTTGATCACCATCAGCCAGCGTTGCGACAGGCGGATCTGCAAGCAGCGATCGCCCTGTTCCCACTGTTGCGCACTGAGCGGCTGCCCCTGCGCGTTTAACCACTGCACGCTGCCGTCTCCCTCCTGCCACCAGCGGTCTGCCTGCAAAGCAGGAATTTGCTGGCGCAAGCGGATCAGCGCGGCGGTGTAGGCGGTCAGTGACTCATCCGCATTGGCCCAGTCGAGCCAGGTGGTTGCGTTATCCTGACAGTAAGCATTGTTGTTGCCTTGCTGGCTATTTCCGTGCTCATCACCGGCCAGCAGCATCGGTGTCCCCTGCGCCAGAAGCAGCGTGGCAAGCAGTGCTCGCTGGCTGGCCTGGCGGCGTTGCAAAACGGTTTCGTCGGCAATCAGGCCTTCAACCCCGTGGTTACAGCTAAAGTTTTGGTCGCTGCCATCACGGTTTCCCTCTCCGTTAGGCTGGTTATGTTTCTCCTTGAAACTCACTACATCCTGCAAGGTAAAGCCGTCGTGGGCCGTCAGCATATTGATGCTGACATAAGGCGCGCGCCCACGTTGGTTGAATACCTCGCTGGAGGCAGCAAAACGCTGGGCAAACTGACCCAGTGACAGATCGCCCCGCAGCCAGAAACGGCGGATATCGTCACGGAAATGGTCATTCCACTCAGCAAAACGGCCTGGAAACGCGCCAACCTGATAGCCGCCCGGGCCAATGTCCCAGGGCTCGGCGATCAGTTTGCAGCGCCCCAGCGTATCGTCCGCCAGCATCGCCTGAAACAGCGGTGCATCGCGGTCAAACGCCGGTGTACGGCCTAACACGGTGCCAAGATCGAAGCGAAAGCCGTCGACATGGCACTCCCGAACCCAAAAGCGCAGGCAATCCATCACCCACGCCACGCCCGCCGGCTGATCCAACCGCAGCGTATTGCCACAGCCGGTGAGGTTATCGTAGCCACCGTCAGGGGTTAGCCAGTAGTAGCTGGGGTTATCGATACCGCGCAGCGACAGCGTTGGCCCATCCACATCCAGCTCTGCACTGTGGTTGAACACCACGTCCAGAATCACTTCGATCCCCGCCCGGTGCAGCGCTTTCACCGCATCGCGGAACTCACGCAGCGGCGTCGTCCCGGTGCTCAAACTGCTGTAACGGTTGTCTGGCGCGAAAGGAGCCAGCACGTTGTATCCCCAGTAATTGATCAGCCCCAGGCGCTGCAAACGCGGTTCCGTGGTGTGCTGTTGCACCGGCAAAAGCTCAAGCGCCGTGATCCCCAACCGCTTGAAGTAGGCAATCATCGCCGGGTGGCCAAGAGCGGCAAAGCTGCCACGCAATACGGCCGGGATCTCCGGGTGCGTTAACGTCAGCCCCCGGACGTGGGCTTCGTAGATCACCGTTTTGCCCCAAGGGGTGGCTGGTGGGCGATCGTCTTGCCAATCGTAGCTTTCGTCGATCACTATGCATTTTGGCATCAACGGGGCGCTGTCTTGCGAGTCCGGTTGATCGTACCCCCCATGCAAATGCACATGGTCGGCAACCGGCCCTTCGACTGCCCGCGCCGCCGGATCGAGCAACAGCTTGTTGGCGTTAAAGCGCAACCCTAGATGCGGCTCAAATGGGCCATGCACCCGAAAACCATAACGTTGCCCCAACTCGCCCCCTGGCAGATATCCATGCCAGATATCACCGCTGCGGGCAGGCAACGGCAGGCGTGTTTCACGATATTGCGCATCGAACAGACACAGCTCAACCTGAGTGGCATGCGCAGAAAACAGGGTAAAGTTGATGCCATTACCGTCGTAATAAGCCCCTAAAGGCGCGGCAAGACCCGGCGTCAGCTCTACCATCAAACCTCCCGCCGCAGATAAACCGTAGCCAGTGGTGGCACCATCACGCTGATCGAATGTTCACGACCGTGGCTGCCGATCGGCTGCGAAATCACCCGCCCCTGATTACCCGCGTTGCTGCCGTGATAATGGTGTGAATCGGTATTGAGGATCTCCTGATATTCGCCAGCGCGCCCAATACCGATACGGTAATAGGGGCGCGGCACCGGGGTAAAGTTGCTGATGGCAATCAGCTCATTGCCCTGCGAGTCGTAGCGTGCGAAGGCAAATACCGAGTTGTCGTGATCGTCGACTACCAGCCATTCAAAACCATCTGGACGATAATCGCGCTCATACAGCGGCGCATTCTCCTGGTAGCAGTGGTTGAGATCGCGTACCAGCCGTTGCACGCCGTGGTGCCAACCGTCCAATCCATCCAGCAGATGCCAGTCCAGACTGTTATCGAAATTCCATTCACGCCCTTGAGCAAATTCGCTGCCCATAAACAGCAGTTTTTTGCCCGGGTGCGCCCACATAAAACCGTAATAGGCCCGCAGGTTGGCGAATTTCTGCCAGGCATCTCCCGGCATACGATCCAGCACGGAGCCTTTGCCATGCACTACTTCGTCGTGCGAGATCGGTAGCACGAAGTTTTCGGTATAGGCGTAGAGCATGCCGAAGGTCATCAGGTTGTGATGGTATTTACGGTGCACCGGATCGCACTTCATATAATTCAGCGTGTCATGCATCCAGCCGAGATCCCACTTGTAGTGGAAGCCTAAGCCGTTGGCATCTGGCGGTAGAGTAACGCCCGGATAATCCGTGGATTCTTCCGCCAGCGTCACCGCTCCTGGCCGCTCTTTGCCCAGCGTCTGGTTGGTATAACGCAGGAAGGAGATCGCTTCCAGGTTCTCATTGCCGCCATAGTAGTTCGGCACCCACTCACCGTCGGCACGGCTGTAATCACGGTAAATCATCGACGCCACCGCATCGACGCGCAGGGCGTCGATACCAAAGCGCTCCAGCCAGTAAAACGCATTTCCCGCCAGGTAGTTACGCACCTCGTGGCGGCCATAGTTGTAGATCAGCGTGTTCCAGTCCTGATGGAATCCTTCGCGAGGATCGGCATATTCATACAGTGCGGTGCCGTCGAAGTTGGCCAGGCCATGGGCATCGCTGGGGAAATGCCCCGGCACCCAATCCAGGATCACGTTGATCCCGGCATCATGAGCCGCGGCGACAAAAGCCTTGAACTCCGCTGGCGTGCCAAAACGGCGGGTTGGCGCATACATTCCCAACGGCTGATAGCCCCAGCTGCCGTCGAACGGATGCTCGTTGATCGGCAACAGTTCAATATGGGTGAAACCCATATATTTAACGTAGGGGATCAGTTGCTCGGCCAATTCTTGATAGCTGAGCCAGAAATTATTGTCGGTATGGCGGCGCCAGGAGCCCAGGTGCACTTCGTAGATGGAAATCGGACGGTCAAAGTCATTGGCCCGCTGCCTTTCCGGCGTATTTTCCACCACCGCAGGCAGCGGTGTGATCAACGAGGCCGTTTCCGGCCGCATCTGCGCTTCGAAAGCATAAGGATCGGCTTTCAGCTGCACGTTGCCGTAACAATCGATAATCTCGTATTTATACAGCTGCCCGGCCTTCACGCCCGGTAAAAACAGCTCCCAAATCCCGTTCTCTCTACGCAGACGCATGGGATGACGCCGTCCATCCCAAAAGTTGAACTCCCCCACTACCGACACGCGCTGGGCATTCGGTGCCCAAACGGCAAAGCTGACCCCATCCACATTATCCAACGAGCCAGGATGCGCCCCCAGCCGCTCATAAGGCCGCAGATGGGTGCCCTCGGCCAGCAGCCAGCTGTCAATATCCTGCAGCAGGGTGCCAAAACGGTAAGGGTCTTCGAGAAGTTGTTGATGGTCGCGCCAGCTGACTTCAAGCTGATAGCGGAAAGGGGTTTTACGACGCGGTACGAGAGCGCTGAAAAAACCACGAGCGTCATCGCAATTGAGCTGAACCAGACGGTTACCGGTTTTACTCTCTACCAGCCACACGGTGCCCGCATCCGGCAACAGCGCACAAATCTGTAGTCCGTTTTCGGTTACATGCATGCCGAGCAAGGAAAAGGGATCGGCATAGTGACCGGAGATGAGCTGATTGATCACGTCACGTTCGGGAAGTACAGGCATAGCATTCTTCCTTTGATTAAGAGCATGACTTTTAAAAGGCTACGCTGAACAAAAAGCAGCCGTTGCACCTATCATGCAATTCATTTGCTACCTAAAGCGTGATTTCAGTCGGTTATTGATTAATCGATCGCCTTCATGCTCGCAGTTTCGCTCTTTATGCTTAATTTTTAGGCGAATTTTCACCATTGATGGAAAACTTTTGATCCACCTAATAAGCATAGCTATGTCTGCTAAAAACACGGTGACATTACCAAGGAAAATTTTCAGCCGGAAAACCGGCGGAGCGGGCAACCTTCGCTGGCCGCGTCTGATATACGACAGGCGTGACGTCACCTTGCCTGCATCGCCTTTACTGCTACAGCAATTGAGACCAGAAATGTGGAAAACAGCACATTGGAGGGCTGAAAGAGATCAGCCTCAAGGAAGTTCAAGGTTATAGCAGTAACATACAGTGTTGGGGCTCACCGAACGTCAGATCAAACAACGCTCCAACCCTTTCACAGGGTTGCATATCCCCTTACTCAGTAAAAACACCTAGCCAAGTAGGTAATCAAGACAATGGATTGCTTCAATGACACCCTCTATTCTCTTTGTTACACCAAAGGTCTATTCAGGAGCAAGCCAAGATGAAACGTATAATCTCATCCGCCATTTTATTTAGCAGTATGCTGTCATTCACCAGTGCAGCCAGTGGCATTCTGACCGAAAAGAATCTCTCCCTCGAATTGGCTGATAAGTTGGCGCAAAGTGCCATCCAGGCCTGTAGCGCCAATAACTACAATGTTGCCGTTACCGTGGTAGACCGCGCCGGTATTCCTCTGGTTATCAAGAAGATGGATAACGCGGGTCCTCATACGGTGGAAGCCAGCCGGATGAAAGCATTTACCGCGCTGACCACCAAAAACCCTACCGAAAATGTGATGAAAAATGCCCAGACCAACGCCGGGGCAGAAAATCTGCGTGATATCCCTGGATTTTTATTGCTGGCCGGTGGCGTACCGGTGAAAAGCGGTGAAGAAGTCGTTGGCGCTATTGGTGTAGGCGGCGCACCGGGTGGACACCTTGATCAGCAATGCGCGCTTACCGCATTAGAAAAGGTGCTGACGAAATAACACGATGGGCCGCGGTTTCAATGATATACCGCCAACATGGCCCCCGCATTACGTTGCCGCCAATCGACCTGTCCCCAAAGTACGGTCTTGGGGATAACCTAAAGGTGCGTTTTAGTAATGCTATCCACATAAAAAAGCCCGCTTTCATGCGGGCTATCGGTTTTTTACAGCTTAGTGATCCTTCATGCAACGCAACTAAATATCCTACAGCAGGATACGCAGCATGCGGCGCAGGGGTTCGGCCGCGCCCCATAACAGCTGATCGCCAACGGTGAAGGCGGAGAGGTATTCCGGCCCCATATTCAGCTTGCGCAGACGGCCAACTGGCGTGTTCAAAGTACCGGTTACGGCAGCAGGCGTCAGCTCACGCATGGTCAGTTCGCGGTCGTTCGGGATCACCCGTACCCAGTCGTTGTGCGTGGCCAACAGTTGCTCAATTTCCGGCAGCGGAATGTCTTTCTTCAGCTTCAGAGTAAATGCCTGGCTGTGGCAGCGCAGCGCACCGACGCGCACACACAGACCATCAACCGGGATGATGCTTGAGGTGCTGAGGATCTTGTTAGTTTCCGCCTGGCCTTTCCACTCTTCGCGGCTTTGGCCGTTATCCAGCTGCTTGTCGATCCAAGGGATCAGGCTGCCCGCCAGAGGAACGCCAAAGTTATCGGTTGGCAGCTTACCGGAACGGGTGGCCTCCGTGACTTTACGTTCGATGTCCAGGATCGCCGAGGCCGGGTCCTGTAACTCCTTCGCTACATCCGCATGCAGCATGCCCATCTGGGTCAACAGCTCACGCATATGGCGCGCCCCCCCGCCAGAGGCAGCCTGGTAGGTGGCAACAGAGGCCCACTCCACCAAGTCATTGGCAAACAGGCCGCCCAGCGACATCAGCATCAGGCTGACGGTGCAGTTACCGCCAACAAAGGTCTTGATGCCTTTGTTCAGCCCTTCCTGGATCACCGCATGGTTCACTGGGTCGAGGATGATAATCGCCTCGTCTTTCATACGCAGAGAAGAGGCCGCATCAATCCAATAGCCCTGCCAGCCGGCAGCCCGCAGCTTTGGATAGATTTCATTGGTGTAATCGCCGCCCTGGCAGGTAATAATAATATCGAGAGCGCTTAATGCTTCGACATCATACGCATCTTGCAGCGTACCTTGCTGCTGGCCACCGAAAGCCGGGGCGGCAGCACCGAGCTGCGAAGTGGAGAAGAATACCGGGCGAATGGCGTCAAAATCGCGCTCTTCAGTCATGCGTTGCATGAGAACCGAGCCGACCATACCACGCCAACCAATGAAACCAACGTTTTTCATATTTACTGTCCTGCCTTGGAGGATGGCTATGCTCTATACCCTTTCAGGAAGGATATGAGATAGAGTTAAGTTATATGTTGTGTGCAATATCTACCCACCTTACAAAAAGTCGGCGCGAGCACAAAGTGAATTTATTCAATGAGCAGGCAATTCTCAGTAACGCCGCTTATATCCGTCGTTTTTTCTGATTTTGAGGCCTTAAATGACAGAAATGATTGCGGCAACGGTGTTGCTGTTTTTAATTATGGATCCGCTGGGTAACCTGCCGATTTTCATGTCGGTGCTGAAACACTTGGAACCGCGCCGTCGCCGGGCGGTGGTGATCCGCGAGTTGCTGATAGCCTTGGTATTGATGCTGATTTTCCTGTTCGCGGGCGAACATATTTTGGCGTTCCTCAACCTGCGCACCGAAACCGTGTCGATCTCCGGCGGGATAATCCTGTTCCTGATCGCTATCAAGATGATTTTCCCTTCGCAGGAGGGCAGCGGCAGCGATCTTTCCGCAGGAGAGGAGCCTTTCCTGGTGCCGCTCGCTATTCCGTTAGTGGCCGGGCCGTCAATTCTGGCAACCTTGATGTTACTTTCACACCAGTACCCCAATCAGATTTCGCATCTGGTCGTGGCCTTGCTGATTGCCTGGGGATTGTCGGCGGCGATCCTGCTGATGTCGAACGTATTCCTGCGGTTACTGGGTAGCAAAGGGGTGAGTGCACTGGAACGACTGATGGGGTTGATTCTGGTGATGCTGTCCACCCAGATGTTCCTGGACGGCGTTCGGGCGTATCTGAACCTTTAGCAGTCAGGGCGCAGCAGAGATTGCTGCGCCCCGCCGTTAAGGCTTAAACCACCATCGCCAACAGCAGGCAGCCAATCAGGCCACAGACTGAAATGATGGTTTCCAACACGGACCAGGACCTGATGGTTTCCATAATGGTCAGGTTGAAATACTCCTTGAACAACCAGAAGCCTGGATCGTTTACGTGAGAGAAAATCACGCTGCCCGAACCAACGGCGATAACCATCAGCTCCGGGCTAGCCCCGGTGGTAGCAATCAGCGGAGCCACAATGCCCCCGGCGGTGATTGCCGCTACGGTCGCGGAACCCAGTGCAATACGCAGCACTGCGGCAATTGACCAGGCCATCAGGATCGGTGACACATTGCTGCCATGCATGATACCAGCAATGTATTGCTCAATGCCGCTGTCCACCAGCACCTGTTTGAACGCCCCACCACCGCCGATGATTAACAGCATCATGGCGATGATTTTGATGGAGTCGCTGACGGTGCCCATCACTTCGTCCATGGTGCGGCCACGGTTCAGGCCGAAGGTAAAGATGGCGATCAGCACCGCGATCAGCGTTGCCATTACCGGGTCACCAAAGAACTCGGCGTAAGCCAAGATCGGGTGGCCTTTTGGCAACACCATTTCCGCCACGGCACGCAACGCCATCAGGATCACCGGCACCAGTGCAGTCGCTACGCTGACGCCAAACCCAGGCATTTCTTCTTCGGTAAAGGTTTTTGGGTTATATAAACCGACTGGAACCGGCTTATCGATACCTTTCAGGAAGCGGGCATACACCGGGCCTGCCAGGATCACGGTTGGGATTGCCAGCAAGGTGCCATACAACAGGGTTTTACCCATGTCCGCATGGAAAATGGTAGCAATGGCTGTCGGGCCTGGGTGTGGCGGCAGGAAACCGTGGGTAACGGACAGCGCCGCAGCCATCGGCACGCCGACATACAGCAGCGGGATACGTGCAGAGGCAGCAATGGTAAACACCAAAGGCAGCAACAGCACGAAGCCCACTTCGTAGAACAGAGCAAAACCGACGGTAAAACCGGTCAGCACGATGGCCCATTGGATATGCTGTTTACCGAACTTGTCGATCAGCGTGGTCGCAATCCGTTGCGCACCACCACAGTCCGCCAGCAGCTTACCGAGCATGGCACCAAAGCCCATGATCAGCGCCAGACCGCCCAGCGTTCCGCCCACGCCGGCCTTGATAGAACCAATCACTTTGTCTACCGGCATTCCCTGCATGATACCAACCGCCAGAGCGACCAGAATCAACGAGATAAAGCCGTTCAGCTTAAAGCGGATCATCAGCAGCAGTAGCATGGCTACGCCGATGGCAACAATCACTAGTGGCATAATTTTTCTCCAACCCTTTTATCACTTGGCCTCTTTACGCAACGGCAGCGAAAGAAGGTGCTTTGTTTTATTGTACGACCCTATCCTGGTTGTCTAAGTAGGCAGCTGAGTACAGTGGTAGCCAATGGATGCAGATTGCAGCCCGCCACGTGGCGACATGAAAACGCCGGGCATGTTCCCTGTTCTGTGCTGTGTGATGACAATCACATCTCCATTTGTTACCCGTATCATGATACCGGTAACATGATAAGATCCGGAACCAGGTAACCCAGCAAAATTCGCATTCTGAGATAGAGATCAAACTTATGGCGGGAAAAAGCATCATCCTGATGGGCGTCTCCGGCAGCGGCAAATCCACGATTGGCGCGGCGGTAGCACGGGAAATCAAGGCAAAATTTATCGATGGCGACGATCTGCATCCACGCGCCAATATCCAGAAGATGGCCAGCGGCCAGCCGCTGAATGACGAGGACCGCGCGCCCTGGCTGCAACGCCTCAACGACGCCGCGTACAGCCTTAATCACAAGAACGAGAGCGGGATTATTGTCTGCTCGGCACTAAAGCGCCGCTATCGCGATCTGCTACGCAAAGACAATGACAATATGGTGTTTATCTATCTAAAAGGCAGCTTCGAGACGATCCTGACCCGTCTGCAAGCCCGCTCTGGGCATTTTATGCCCACCGAGCTGCTAAAAAGTCAGTTTGAGGCATTAGAAGAGCCAGGGGCCGACGAAAAAGATGTGATTTGCGTGGATATCGATACCGACGTTGAAGGCGTAGTTGGCCGCTGTGTTGCAGCGCTAAAGCAATAAGTTAACCGTGCTGGGCGCTGGCTGTTGCGCCCAGGTTCAGATGCTGCCACCGGGTGCCACGGTGAAGCCCACGTCCACCATACGTGGGGAAACAACCTCTCCACGCAGCCGTGCCAACAGGCGCTCAGCGGCGATCTGCCCCATATGCTCACGCGGCGTCAGCACACTCGCCAGCTTTGGTACCATCACCTGGCCGATATCGTGGCCGTGGAAACCGGCAATCGCCATATCCTGCGGGATAGATAACCCCTGGCGCTGGCACTCGAATGCCGCACCGATCGCCAAGTCATCGTTGGTACAAAAGATACTGTCAACCTGCGGATAATCTCGCTGCGCCTCGCGCAACATCTCACCACCGGCCGAATAGGAAGAAGAACGTGAGGTCATGATGCTGTAGGCTTCAAGACCAGACTCACGCATGGCCTGTTCGTAGCCCTGCTGTTTGATAATGGTGCGTTCATCCTGACGCGCGCCAAAGTACACCACATGACGATGGCCGCGAGCGATGATCTGCTGGGTCATTTGGCGGGCCGCTTCAAAGTTGTTGAACCCGACAGCCAGATCGATACAGGGTGACACACAGTCCATCAGCTCCACTACTGGAATGCCTGCAACTTCAATCATCTTCAGGGTACGTGGGGTATGGTGGCGTTCGGACAAGATCAACCCATCGATGTTATAAGAAAACAGCGACGTCAGACGCTCTTCCTCACGCTCCGGCAGATAGCCGTAGTGCGCCAGCATGGTTTGATAGTTGTGTGCATCGGTAACGCTTTCGATACCCCGCAACACTTCGGCAAATACCTGGTTGGTCAGCGACGGTAGCAACACACCAATTGCCCGGCTGGTCGCATTGGAAAGGATATCCGGGGCACGATTGGGAATGTAGCCAAGTTCGTCCAGCGCTACCGCAATTTTTTGCTGTAAAGCGGCAGAAACCTGATCGGGATTGCGCAAATAGCGGCTCACCGTCATTTTGGTGACGCCAACCTGATCTGCAACATCTTGAAGCACCGGCCGTTTTTTCTTCATTATCACTGAACTGGCTAACCGTGAATGGGCGGCCATTTTAGCAAATAAAACGCCTTTCCGATATTGTTGGTTATCCGGCCAGCAGACACAAAAAAGGGCCCGGCATTGCAACAAGCCCTCGCCATTACTTTGTCATCACACCGGTGGCAGATCGAACAGTAAAATCTCGCTGTCTTCATCAGCATGGATAGACAGTGCTGTCTCATCCCAGATGGCAAACGCATCGCTAATACCTGCTTTGTGGCCATTGATAGAGACATTGCCATGCACCACCTGGATCCAAACGCGGCGTTCTGCCTGGATTGGATAAACCGATTGCTCGTCTTTCTTCAGCGCCCAGCGAGACAACGTCATATCCTGGAACACCTTCAGCGAACCTTCACGGGCGTCTGGCGACAGCACCAACTGGCGGCCCTGAGGCGCATCAAACATCCGTTGTTCATAACGTGGCTCCAGCCCAACCTGATCCGGAATAATCCAGATCTGGTAGAGATGCAATGGCCGATCGCTATTGGCATTGTACTCAGAGTGACGCACACCGGTCCCTGCACTCATGATCTGGAACTCACCGGCATTAATCTGTTCTTTGTTGCCCATGCTGTCCTGATGCTCCACCGTGCCGCTCAGCACGTAGGTCAGGATTTCCATGTCTTTATGGGGATGAGTACCGAACCCCTGGCCTGCATCAATCACGTCTTCGTTGATCACCCGCAGCGCCGAGAACCCCATAAAGTCGGGATCGTAATAGTCAGCAAATGAGAAAGTGTGCCAGCTGTCGAGCCAACCATGATTGGCATGACCGCGATCTTGTGCCTTACGTAAATAAATCATATTCAACTCTCCTCAACGTTTTCTACAGTCTAGACCTGACGGAGGAATATGAAAGCGCAAAAATCTCACCCCTCTGTTCAAAAAATTAGGTGGAGTTTGCCAGCACGTAGCAAAGGATGTGTGGGATGGTTTAGCCGCTGAATTTGGGCAAAAAAAAAGCCAGCACCCGAGCTGGCTAAGTAAACACTGGAAGCAATGTGAGCAATGTCGTGCCTTCAGCAAACAGTATCAAAGGTTGATACTCTCTCTGAACGCATGACAATAATAATCATTATCATTCGCACCTGTAAAGCGTTTTTTTGACCAATGGGAAATTATATTGACTCAGGGGAGTAAACGGATAATTTGGGAGGTTATTCAAACGGTAAACGCCAAAGAGAGGAAAGAATGAGCGAGATTGTAGTTCGTCACGTGGAAAGTAACGATGCTGAAGCCTTGCACCAGCTATATTCCCACCCGGCCGTTTACCGTGACACGCTACAACTACCGCTACCGTCAAAAGCCATGTGGCAGCAACGTATTGCTAACGTGCAACCCGGAACCTACAACATGGTGGCCTGCATTGACGATCGCGTGGTGGGGCAGCTGTTCGTGGAACTCAACCAGCGGGTGCGCCGCCGCCATGTGGCCACTATTGGCATCAGCGTGGATGCCGGTTACCACGGCAAAGGCGTTGGCAGCGCGCTGATGCAGGCGATGATCGATATCTGCGACAACTGGGCCGGTATTGAGCGCATTGAGCTCACGGTCTTCACCGACAATCAGGGTGCCATTGCGCTGTATCGTAAGTTCGGTTTTGAGATTGAAGGCACCAGCCGCCGCTTTGCCATGCGCGATGGCGAGTTGGTGGATGCTTATCATATGGCTCGGTTTAAAACCCCGTAATCAGAACTGCTTTGTAGGTGGGGCGCTAATACCAACGCCCCACCAGTTAGACTCAGCAAACCAATAACTAACTTAAAGCCCGGCCGTTTCGCGAATATAGCGGCGTGCTTTCACAGCGTATTCAAAAGGATTGGCCAGCGCCGGATCCTGCTCGGCCTCCACCACCATCCATCCCTTATAGCCACGCTCATCCAACAGCTTGAATATCGGCCGGAAATCGATCACGCCATCCCCCGGCACGGTGAAGGTGCCTTTTTTCACCCCGTCCAGGAAGCTCAGGCGCTTGGCCTTAACCTCTGCCACCACCTCGTCACGCACGTCTTTCAAGTGCACATGGTTGATGCGCGGCAGGTATTTCTCCAGGATTGCCAACATTGCCTGTTGGCTGCCTTCGGAGTAATAGGCATGCCCGGTATCAAACAGCAGGTAAACATCGTCGTTCACCATGCTCATATAGCGGTCTATCTCTTCGGTGGTCTGGATGCCCGTGCCCATATGATGGTGCAGGCAGACCTGCATCCCCTTTCCGGCGGCAATTTTCGCCAGCTCGTTATACCCTTGCGCCACCCGCTGCCACTCTTCATCGCTAAAATAGGGCTTCTCTTCAAATACCGCCTTGGTGGTGCCCTGAATGCTCTTGCTCTGCTCGGAGCAGCCAATCACTTTGGCCCCCATTGCATGCAGGAAATTCATGTGGTTAATAAACTCATCGATGGTCTTTTCCTTCAGCCCATCGGCAAAAAACGTGCTGAACCAGGCATTACAGATCTGTATCCCGCGGATATCCAGCATCGGCTTCAACACCTTGGGATCGCGCGGATATTTGCTGCCCACTTCGCTGCCGGTGAACCCGGCCAGCGCCATTTCGCTGACGCACTGCTGGAACGTGTTCTCGTCCCCTAACTCAGGCATATCGTCATTCGTCCAACCAATCGGGGCGATTGCCAGCTTTACGTGGTCTTTGTTCATTTTCAGCCTCAGTCATGTTGGCACTTACCGGCTATCTTTCCCACCGGCTTGGCCAAGAAAGTTATTTACCATAGAAGCCAGGACGGGCAGGCAAGGTCACTGGCACCACTTCACCACTGGTCTGCGCGGCGATACAGGCATCCGCCGCCACCGCAGCGGCAAAGCCATCCCAAGCAGAAGGCCCGGTGAGATTGCCGGCCTGAACGTCATTGATAAAGGCTTGCAGTTCAACATCATAGGCACCGATAAAGCGGTCTTTCCAGTCGACCAGGATCTCGGTGGACAGTTTGGCACCGCTGCGCATTTGCACCGCGGAAGGCTCTGGTAGCTTGGCAATGCCGGTTTCCCCCACCACCTCACACTGAATGTCGTAGCCGTATTGGCAGTTAACAAAAATTTCGACGTCAATGCGGGTGCCCTTGGCCGTTTCCATCAGCACAATCTGCGGGTCTCTCAAATGCGGCAGGGCTTTGCTGCTCTTGCGTGGGAACACTACTTGCACCGAGACGTAATCATCGTCCAGCAGCCAACGCAGCACGTCTAACTCGTGAATGAGCGTATCGGTAATGGCCATATCCGTGGTGTAGGCTTCACCGACCCTTGGATTACGGTGGGCACAATGCAGCATCAGCGGTTCGCCGATCTGGCCGCTGGTTAGTACCTGTTTCAGCGCCCGGTAGCCCTGATCGTAAGGGCGCATAAAGCCCACCTGTACCAGGCGTTTGCCATGCCTGGCTTCGGCATCCACGATGTTTTTGCAACCCTGTGCCGTGACCGCCAGCGGTTTCTCGCAAAACACGGGTTTACCCACAGCAATGGCGGCCAGCACAAACTCTTCATGGCTCGGCCCCCATGACGTGACCAACACCGCCTGGACGTCTGAGGAGTTGATCAGATCGTGAGCATTGTCATAAACCTTGGCGTCCAGTTTCAGTTCGCTGACCACCTTGGCCGCACTGTCTCGATTGATGTCATTCACCGCAACCACTCTGCTACCCTGCAACACCTGGCTGCAACGGCGGATATGATCCCTACCAATAGCACCGGTACCAATAACCCCAATGTTCAATGTCATTTTCGTTATCCTCGTGGACTGTAAACGGCAGACGCAAGGTCTGAAGTAGATCGGATTATTTATGCGCGGCGTTCTCCGCCGCACCTATGATTGCAAGGCATTGCGTTATCAGTAGTCGCGGGCTTTATCGATGTTCTCCTGCAGCTTGCGGGCGACGGCAATAATTTTTTCACTTTCAGCCACCTGGGCCCCCCCCACACGCCACCAACTGAGATAGTTGTGGACCATGGTTTTTGGCAGCACTTTGATATCGAGCAGGGTGGAAACCTGTTGCTTACGGGCATCTGCTAGCGCATCGATCAGCTGTTGTTCTGTAGTAATGCTGTAGGTTTTGCAACCATAGGCCGCCGCTAACATGGCAAAGTTAACCGGAACGAGCTTGCCATCCAGTTTGTTGCCTTGCGGATTACGGAAGCGGAACTCGGTGGTGTAGCTCCCCATGCCGTGCCCTATCTGCAGGTTGTTGATACAGCCGTTGGTCATGTTGTCGAACAACACCACGTTGATTTTGCAACCTTCCTGGATCGAGGTGACCAGCTCAGAATGCAGCATCATGAACGCCCCATCCCCCACCATGGCGTAAACTTCGCGCTGCGGCTCCGCAAGCTTGACGCCTAACGCGGCGTTAACCTCATAGCCCATACAGGAGTAGCCGTATTCCACGTGATAGCCGTGCTCACCCCGGTTTTGCCACACTCGCTGCAAATCGCCCGGCAAACTGCCAGCGGCGGCAACGATGACGCTGTCCTGCGGTAAATGCTCATTCAGCACCCCCAGCACTCGGCTTTGGGTTAATACGGAGCCGGTTTTTTCGATAAACTCGGCAAACACCTGTTCACGATCGAGGCTGTCGTCGACTTCCGGCACAAAGCCTTCGCCGGTATAGGTCACTTGATAGACACGCTCGGTCTCTTTCTGCTGTTCGCCAAGCGCCTTGCTGATAGTGTCTTGCCAATCAGCACGATAATCCGCCTGAGCCAACAGCGGGCTGAGAGAGGCCAGAGCCGCACGGGCATCTGCCAAGACTTGCAGACCGTCCAGCTTGCCAGCATCAAACGCGCTGACGTTGATGTTAAGGAAGGCCACATCCGGATTTTGGAATAGCCATTTGGACGAGGTGGTGAAATCGCTGTAACGGGTACCGATGCCGATCACCAGGTCTGCCCGCTTCGCCAGCGTGTTGGCCGCCAGACAGCCGGTTTCACCGATGCCCCCCACGTTATAAGGATGAGCGGAAAGCATCGTACCTTTACCAGCCTGAGTTTCGGCAAACGGAATATGGAAGCGTTCAGCAAACTGCTGCAACGCCTGCCCAGCCTGCGAATACTTCACTCCGCCACCGCAGATTATCAACGGCTTGCATTTACCCACCACCAACGCCAAAGCCTCTGCCAGAGATTCTTGGCTGGCCGGACGACGCTCAAGGCGATGCAGCCGTTTGTGGAAGAAATAGTCTGGGTAATCGTAGGCTTCGCCCTGAACGTCCTGCGGCAGGCAAAGCGTAACGGCACCAGTTTCTGCCGGATCGGTCAGCACGCGCATGGCATTAATGCAGGCGCTCATCAGTTGTTCTGGGCGCACAATGCGATCCCAATATTTACTGACAGCGCGAAATGCGTCGTTGGTACTGATGCTTAAATCGTAGGATTGTTCGATCTGTTGCAATACCGGATCGGGCTGGCGAGAGGCGTACACATCGCCCGGTAGCAGCAGTAAAGGAATGCGGTTAGCCGTGGCAGTGGCCGCAGCGGTAATCATATTGGCTGCGCCGGGGCCGATGGAAGAAGTGCAAGCGTAGATCTGCTGGCGCAGCTTCTGCTTGGCAAACCCGGTAGCGGCATGCGCCATTCCCTGTTCATTGCGCCCTTGATGCACCAGCAGATCGCCACAGTCTTGCTCCAGAGCCTGCCCCAGGCCGAGTACGTTACCGTGGCCGAAAATGGCGAAGATACCCTTGACGAATTTGGTTTCGACACCGTCTACCAGCATGTACTGGTTGTCGAGAAATCTGACCAACGCCTGTGCCATGGTCAACTTGATCTTACCCATTTTACTCACCCTTTCATTTGGCGTTATCCCGAGCCTGCTGCAGATGGTGGTGTGCGAGCAGACAGGTGTAGCCGGTGGCGTAGCGCTGACGTCGTTACACAAAAGCAGTGATAATCTTGTCTGGGTTGTTACACACTGCTCATGCAATAAGCGGTTTGAAACGTGCATTGATTATAAACAAATATATTTTTCATAAAATATCAATACAGAAAAAACATTTCATTTTGCGATAAAGATCGCATATTACCAAACCACCAAAGCTTAAGTTGTTTATATAATTCAATTGATTAAGTATAAATTCATCATCACTCTCTTTCGATCGATGCGCCCACTCGCCGATCGAACCAGCAACCATCAAGATGGCGCTCGCTTGTGCAGGAAATTTCCGCAATGTACTGTTATATCAATAATAATATGCCAGATCGGCAGGCCGTCCGTTATAGGCTGCTTTTAAATGCATCACGTTTACGGGGTGTAAATTTCATTTCGTATTGAAATTGAAATTTTTATTCCTCATACTTCGCACCATGCTTCCTACTTAGCTCCTTTACCGGGTCGCAATCGGTTTTGCTTAATGACAGAAGGAAACGGGTATGGCCACACAACAAAAGCAGCTTGATGTCATTTGCCTCGGGCGCATCGCTGTCGATTTCTATGCTCAACAAATCGGCGCACGCCTGGAAGATGCCAGCTCATTCGCCAAATATCTTGGCGGCTCCTCCGGCAACGTGGCCTATGGCACCGCGATCCAAGGGTTAAAATCCGGCATGCTGGCTCGCGTAGGGGATGAGCACATGGGCCGCTTTCTGCGTGAAGAACTCCAGCGCGTCGGCGCGGACACGCAGAGTCTGATCACCGATAAGCAGCGCCTGACTGGCCTGGTGATCCTGGGCATCAAGGATCAGGAAACCTTCCCACTGATTTTCTACCGCGAAAACTGTGCCGACATGGCGCTGACACCCGAGGATATCGATGAAAACTACATCGCATCATCACGGGCCCTGGCGATCACCGGCACCCACCTTTCCCATCCCAAAACGCGCGCAGCGGTACTTCAAGCGTTGGAATACGCCCACCGCCACGGGCTGCGTACCGCGTTGGATATCGATTATCGGCCAGTGCTGTGGGGGTTGACCTCGTTAGGCGATGGCGAGACCCGCTTTATCGAATCGGAAAAGGTGACCCGCGAGTTGCAGGAAGTTCTGCACCATTTCAATCTCATCGTGGGGACTGAAGAAGAGTTCCATATCGCTGGCGGAAGCACCGATACGCTGGTCGCGCTGCAAAACGTCCGTAAGGTCACCCAGGCCACGTTGGTGTGCAAGCGAGGGGCGCAGGGGTGCTCGGTATTTGAAGGGGAGATCCCCACCGATTGGCAGCATGTCAAACTGCATTCTGGCGTTCGCGTTGACGTTTTAAACGTGCTCGGCGCGGGTGATGCCTTTATGTCTGGCCTGCTACGTGGCTATCTTAATGATGAGGGTTGGGATCAGGCTTGCCGTTACGCCAATGCCTGCGGTGCGCTGGTAGTGTCACGCCACGGCTGCGCCCCCGCGATGCCGACCAAGCTGGAGCTGGACGATTACCTGCAACGCGAACAAGAGGTGAAACGCCCGGATCTGGATGCCCGTCTGAACCATTTACACCGCGTTACCACACGTAAACAGCAGTGGCCGGAACTGTGCGTATTTGCCTTTGATCATCGCAAGCAGTTGGCAGAAATGGCGCGAGAGGCAGGAGTGAGTACAGAGCGGATCCCACAGTTAAAAACGTTATTGTTGGCCGCCGCACAGGCTGCAGCTGCCGAAGCGGGGTTACACGGCAACAGCGGTATTCTGGCAGATACTACCTACGGCCAGGCGGCGTTGAATGCCATTACTGGCCAAGGCTGGTGGATTGGCCGCCCGGTGGAGTTGCCGAGCTCCCGCCCTTTGCGGTTGGAGCACGGCAACATTGGCTCGCAGCTGATCGACTGGCCCCAAGAGCACGTGGTCAAATGCCTGGTATTTTATCATCCACAGGATGCCGAAACGCTGCGCCGTGAGCAGGATGAGCTGATCGTTGACGTGTATCGTGGCTGCTGCAAATCGGGCCATGAGCTGTTGCTGGAAGTCATTTTGCCAGAAGGTCATGCCGACAAAGACGAGCGCAACTATCTGCAGGTGATGGAACATTTCTACCGGTTGGGCGTTCTGCCAGACTGGTGGAAATTGCCGCCGCTGAGTGCCGCCAACTGGCAAAAAGTGGGGGAATTGATTGAAACTCACGACCCATTCTGCCGCGGGGTGCTGATCCTCGGGCTAGACTCCCCACAGGAAACGCTGAAAACCGGGTTCTCCGCAGCGGCAGATGCCCACTGGGTAAAAGGTTTCGCGGTTGGCCGCACCATTTTTGGCACTTCTTCACGCCTTTGGCTACAAGGTGAGATCGATGACCTCGGGCTGGTCGAACAGGTGAAACAGAAATACCTGACGCTGATCGGTTTCTGGCGGCAATATCGCCCGCAGCCTGCGAGTAAAACCAGCCGGAGTTAAGCTGGCGTTGTTAATGAACCTGCCCCTTAAAGTGATTTTCGCTGCTTTAAGGGGATTTTTTTGCCCATTTTCTGTGAAGTAACGCAACTGGCGACGAAATAAATCGCTTTTTGTAGAAATGAAATGTCCACTCCATCTGTTAGAATAACCGGACAATATCTTCAGCGTATACCCAATACGCCTCAGCCAATACTGCGAGCCGAATGGATGACTAACCCAACTCAACTTTCGCTGTTACAGGACGAGATCCGCCGCCGTTATGAAACGCTGAGCAAGCGCTTGAAACAGGTAGCACGATACATTCTGGATAACAGTAACAGCATTGCTTTCGATACCGTTGCCTCCATCGCCGCACAGGCCAGCGTGCCGCCATCTACCCTGATCCGTTTCGCCAACGCCTTTGGCTTTAGCGGCTTCAACGAAATGAAGCAGGTTTTCCGCCAGCATCTGATGGAAGAAACGATGAACTATACCGAGCGCGCACGCCTGTTCCGCCAAACCTCTACCGACGACAGCGTTGCCCCGGAAAAGCCGGCAGAAATCCTTAACGTGTTTACGATGGTCAACTCGCAGGCGCTACAACAGTTGGCGATGCAAACCAGCGCCGAGCAGTTGGATCGGGCGGTAGAGCTGCTGAATAGCGCGGAAAATATCTATGTGATCGGCCTGCGCCGCTCGTTCAGCGTAGCTTCATATCTCACCTATGCCCTGCGCCACCTGGAAAGGCGCGCCTTCCTGATCGACGGGTTAGGCGGGATGTTTACCGAACAGCTCAGCATGGTGAAGCCCAAGGACGTGGTGATCGCCATAAGCTATTCGCCTTATGCCAAAGAAGCGGTAGAACTGGTGGAGTTGGGTGCCAAGCAGGGCGCACAGCTGATCGCCATTACCGACAGCCAGGTCAGCCCGCTTGCCGCCTTCAGCGATGTCTGTTTTGTAGTGCGCGAAGCGCAGGTAGATGGTTTCCGCTCGCAGGTGGCCTCCATGTGTCTGGCACAGACGCTGGCGGTATCATTGGCACTGAATAACGCCAAAGAGCTGTAATATTCGAAAAGGGCCGCAGTGTGCGGCGGCCCCTACCTTGTCAGTATCAATAGCTCTCGCTGTTGATCCAGGCGTGATCTTTTTCCCAGGTGAACTTCCACAGGCGTACCGGCCCCGCCATCACATTGAGATAGTAATTGTCATATCCGGCCAGGGTTGCCACCGGATGGTAACCGCGCGGCACTTTCACCACATCGCGGTTATAGACCGGCATACACTCATCCAGCGAGCGATCGTCGGTATAGACACGTTGCAGGCAGAACCCTTGTTCAGGGTTAAGACGGTGGTAATAGGTTTCTTCCAGGTAGGTTTCGTCCGGCGAGTCTTCCTGGTCGTGCTTATGGCTTGGGTAGGAGCTGGTATTGCCTTCGTCGGTATAAACCTCAACCACCAGCAGGCTGTCAGCCGGTTGGCTATCAGGCAGAATATTGTGTACCAGCCGTTGGTTACGGCCTTTACCCCGCCGCTCCACGCCGACGTCTGCCGGGGTGATCAAGCGTGAAGGCAGATGTCCGTTACCCGGTGCGCTGCATACCGCCAATTCCAGATCGGTTTCTGCCCGGACTTCAGCATGGTCGTGATGCGGTATATAAACGGAGTAAGGTGGAGTGCGCTCAAACGGGCTCATCCGCTTACCAATGTGTGGATACTCCGCTCGTTGCGTTACCACAGAGGCAATTCCCGCCACCAGCACCAGGCAAAGCTCCTTGTCGCCACTCTCCAACCGCAACGACTGCCCGGCCGCTAACCGATAGACCTCAAACCCGACAAAACGCCAGCCGGCATTTTCCGGGGTGACGGACTGAATACGCCCCTGCGCATCCGGTTGCTGACATTTCGCAAGTAATGATGACATGACAATGCTCCTTAAATCCCGTGCTTGTGAGTGTGGCTGCAATGCATTGATACCAGCGACAACGGCCGCTATCCCGATGGAATAACGGCCTCGGCATACCTGGCTGCGGTTTAGCCCAGCGTTGGCATACTGTATTCGGATACCGTTTGCTGGCCGGTTGGCCAACGTGCGGTGGCCGTCTTCATGCGGGTATAGAATCGCACGCCGTCAGTGCCATGTACGTTAAGCGCACCGAATACTGAACGTTTCCAGCCGCCAAAGCTGTGGAAAGCCATCGGCACCGGTACCGGCACGTTAACCCCCACCATCCCCGCCTGAACCTCATGCACAAACTGGCGAGCATAGTGGCCGTTATTGGTGAAAATGGCGCTGCCGTTACCAAACTCGTGGCTGTTCACCGTATCGATGGCCGTTTGGTAATCGGCCACACGCACAATGCCCAACACCGGCCCAAAGATCTCTTCGCGATAGATGCGCATATCAGGTTGTACGTTGTCGAACAGGGTGCCGCCCACGTAGTAACCCTCTGGATAACCCGGCACCTGATAATCGCGGCCATCGACCACCAGCGTTGCGCCCTCTTTAACGCCAATATCAATGTATCCCAGCACTTTTTTCTGATGGGCGGATGAGACCAACGGCCCCATTTCATTTTCCTCACCGCCTTGCTGCATGCCGGGGCCAACCCGCAGTTGGGCGATCAGCGGTTTGAGTTTGGCAATCAGTTTATCCGCCGTGCTATCACCAACCACGACGGCCACCGGCAGCGCCATGCAACGTTCACCGGCCGAGCCAAATGCCCCTCCCATCAGCGCATTGACCGTGGCATCCAGATCCGCATCCGGCATGACGATAGCCTGATTTTTGGCGGCCCCAAAGGCTTGTACACGCTTGCCATGCGCACTGGCGGTGGTGTAAATATGCTCTGCAACCGTAGATGAGCCAACGAAGCTCACCGCCTGAATGCGTGGATCGGTGCATAGCTGCGAGGCCTCTTCATTGCCACAATGCACGACGTTGAACACCCCATCCGGCAGGCCCGCCTCTTTCAGCAGTTCTGCCAGGCGCACGGAGGCCGAAGGCACCAACGCCGGAGGCTTCAAGACGAAGGTATTACCACAGGCCAGCGCGATAGGGAACATCCACATCGGCACCATAGCCGGGAAGTTAAACGGCGTGATCCCGGCCACAACACCCAGTGGCTGCATCAACGAGAAACTGTCCACGCCGGTGCCGACATCCGGTGAGTATTCCCCTTTGATCAGGTGCGGAATACCGCAGGCAAACTCCACCACCTCCATGCCACGGGTCAATTCACCCAGCGCATCGGAATAGACTTTGCCATGTTCACTGACGATCAGTTGCGCCAACTCTTCGCGGTGCTGCTCTAGCAATGCTTTGAAATTGAACATGATACGCGCCCGGCGCAGCGGCGTGGTACGCGCCCAGTCGGTAAATGCCTGATGGGCGACATCAATAGCCTGTTTCACCTCGGCGGCGGTGCTCTGCGTCACCCGGCGTTCAACCTGGCCACTAGCCGGATTGTGCACGTCGACGGTTTGATTACTGCTGCTCAGGCAAACCTGCCCACCAATAAAGTTACCCACGGTTTTCATGTTTCACCCTCTTTTAAGTCCGCTATCGCCACGACCTGAAGCATTGCCGCATACCGTGACGTTCATCGTGCCGTCTGCAAGAGTACGGCCCACAGGCAGATTAAATCCTGACCAGATGAATCAAACTCTATTCTATTGAAAAAAAAGTTTCAAATAAAAGTTTTTAGAAAATTTGTTTTTAGTGCCGCCGATCGCAAATTTGCCATTCCCGTAGGCAGAGCGGGTGGTGGCAAACGATGCTATCCGCGATCCGCCAGCTGCGTGGCCTTACGCAGTAATCTCTATTTTTTAAACAGATACACTTGCCCGCCTGGAGGAGTCAATTTTCCAATCTGCTATGCAAATCGGGCTGAACATTTGCCCTATTTATACTCAATTTTTTGAACTGGATCTAAAAATAAATATTTCATTATTCACTAAATATGAAATAAATGTTCTTGTCTGCCAAAGGCCCCCTGAAAAACACCGCCTTGATGACAGGCACGGTTCACCCTTCTGCCTCCCTACCCCCTATAAGTCACTTAAGTAGGCAGAAGCCTGGATAAAAATCGGAGCAACATATGTCACATCAGCGTAAACACAATACTGGGTATATTCTGCGTATCTGCGGGATTGCGGCACTCGGCGGCATTCTGTTTGGTTATGACACCGCCGTGATTTCTGGCGCTATCGAGGCCCTTAAAGCCTACTTTGACCTCAGCCCGGCAGAAACCGGCTGGGCCGTGTCCAACGTAGTGATCGGCTGCGTGGTCGGTGCCTTCGGCGCTGGGCCGCTGGCCGGGCGCTATGGCCGAAAAAAGGCCCTGGTGGTCGCCGCCCTCCTGTTTACCGTCTCTGCAGTCGGTGCTGCTTTGGCCACCACCTTCACTTGGTTTGTTATCTATCGCATCATCGGGGGTCTCGCCGTCGGGCTGGCCGCAACGGTATCCCCCATGTACATGTCAGAAGTCTCACCGAAGGATATGCGGGGCCGGGCGCTCAGCATGCAGCAGTTCGCCATCGTGTTCGGTCAGATCGTGATTTTTTACGTTAACTTCAAGATTGCCAGCTATGCGAGCGAAGCCTGGCTGATTGAGATGGGCTGGCGCTGGATGATTGGCTCAGAGGTGATCCCCTGCCTGCTGTTCACCGCCTTGGTCTTTGTCATCCCCGAATCACCACGCTGGAGCGTAATGGTAGGCCGCGACGATCAGGCTTTAGCCATGCTGACCCGAGTTTCAAATGCTGAGCATGCTAAAAGCGTTTTGAGAGAAATCAAGGAGTCGCTTCGCCAGGACGAGCAGCACCGCAAGCAAAAGCTGAATTATGGCGACGTGCGCGTACGCTTCATTCTGTTTGTCGGCTGTATGATCGCCATGCTGCAACAGGTGACGGGGGTTAACGTCATGATGTATTACGCCCCGGTGGTGCTGAAAACCGTGACCGAAAACGCGCAAGAAGCCCTGTTCCAGACCATCTGGATCGGCGTATTGCAACTGGTCGGCTCAGTGATCGGCGCGATGTTGATGGATCGCTTAGGCCGTATTCCACTGATGCGCTGGGGCACCCTGGGCACCATCGTTGGTCTGCTAATCACCTCTTATGCCTTGTATACCCAGGCAACTGGCTACTTTGCGCTGTTTGGCATGCTGTTCTTTATGGTGTTCTACGCCATGTCATGGGGCGTGGGTGCCTGGGTGCTGGTTTCCGAAATCTTCCCCAACCGCATGCGTTCACAGGGGATGAGCATTGCCGTTGGCTGTATGTGGCTGGCCAACTTCGTCGTGGCCCAGAGCTTCCCGATGATCAATGACCAACCTTATCTGTTCTCCACCTTCCACGGGGCGTTCCCAATGTGGGTGTTTGCCGCCTGCTGCCTGTTCAGCTATTGGTTTATTGCCCGCTTTATTCCAGAAACCAAGGGCGTTTCACTGGAAAGAATGGAAGACGTCGTGATGGCAAAACGCTATCGCCAACCGCTATCTGAAATCGTCACGGCAGAAGATGGCAAAGCCTAAAGCCCACAAATCCAGGAGTGATGCAGCATGGCCATTGCGTTAGCACGTTTTTGTATCAACCGTAAGATAGCCCCCAACCTCACTCTGGAGAACTTCTTCCGCCTGGTGAAAAGATGTGGGTTAAACAAGGCCGAACTGCGCAACGATATGTCGGGTGGCAAAGTGTCCGACAACCTGAGCAACGAGCAGTTAAACGCACTGGCCGAAGAGTTCGGCATTGAGATCGTCACCATCAACGCGCTGGGAATGTTCAACCTGCTGGAAGATCAAGCAGCATTGCTGAAAAACGCTGAAGCGTTGCTGGTTCAGGCAAAAGCCATCCATAGCAAGGCGGTGGTGATGTGCCCACATTGCAACGCGAGCGACCGGCGCAGTGAATCACAAAAGAGGGAAGATACGCTGGCTGCACTACGGCTACTCGCTCCGCTGTTCAAACAATACGGCGTTGAGGGCTACGTGGAACCATTGGGGTTTGGCATAAGTTCACTGCGCTCTTCCTTGCTGGCACAGGCAATCATTCGTGATTCTGGCGCACCCTATAAGATAGTGCTGGATACGTTCCACCACTATCTGAGCGACGTAACACAACCAGAGTTTGACGCTCAGATCCGGGTTGAGCAGATTGGTTTGGTGCATCTCTCTGGCGTTGAGGATCCGCTCGTCAAAGGCGCATTAAGCGATGAACAACGCATTATGCTGAGCGATAAAGATCGGTTGGCAAGCGTAGCCCAGGTACAGAACCTGGAACGTTTGGGCTACCGGGGGATCTATGCCTTCGAGCCGTTCTCGTCACAGCTAAACACCTGGACAGAGGGCGATATCGAACGCGAGATCCGCCACAGTATTGCATTGCTGCAAGGATAAACGCACAAGCTGCCCGTAGGCTACAGAGAGCCTCGCTTTACACATACTGCGTAGGTAGGGCGAGAAGTGCCTATTTGAGCGTATGAACCACCAGTTGCTCACGCTGGTTGTAGAACTTCCTATAAGCCAGATAGCAGGCGATGATGGTTGACAGGCTGGCGGTAGAAAGCAGCATAAATGTCACCATAATCTGATACTTGATGGCTTTTACCGGATCGATACCAGCAAAGATCAAACCGGACATCATTCCTGGCAGGCTTACCAGACCAACCGTTTTAGCGGAGTCTATCGTCGGGATCAGCGATGCACGAATACTGTCACGGATCAGAGCCGCAGAAGCGAATTTGGGGGATGCTCCCAGGCTGAGCATTTCCTGGATCTTCTGCTGTTGGTCTTTAAAACGTTGCCCAAGGTTGTTGTAGCACAGACCTACCGCCACCATCGCGTTGCCAGCAATCATGCCGGAAATGGGGAGCACCTGCATTGGCGTAAAGGCAATCGAGCCGCTCAGTACCAGCACTACCAGCGTCAACGTCGCCCCTGCAGTAATGGCAATAAACGAAATGGTAAACGCGTTATCGATATACTTACTGCGCTTTTTCGCGTTATATGCTGCATTGAAGCAGATAAACAGCACCATCAACACCGTTAATAGTCCATTATCCAAATCAAAGATATATTTTAAAACGTAGCCGACGATAACCAACTGTACCACCGCACGGCAAATGCTCCAGATAATGTCTTTTTCCAGTGCCAGCTTCTCTTTGTGGCTGATCAGAATGGCGACAATCACCAGGAGCATCGACAAGCCTAATGATTCGTTGGTGATATTATGCTGACTCATGAGCTTTCTCCTGGCTATCGATGCGGCTCAGCGGCAGGGTGATCACCTCGTCCGCATGCGCAATTTCATCCTTATCGTGTGTAACCCATAGTACCCCTAGACCTTGCTCGGCCACCAGGCGGCGGATCAACTCATTGACGTTACGTTTGTTATCTTCATCCAGAGCACTGGTGATCTCATCAAGCAGCAGTACCTTTGGCATAAATTGCAGATTTCTGATCAAGGAAATACGTTGTTTCTCACCGCCGGAGAGCTCGTTGATACCTTTTTTCAACATGCTATCCGGCAAGGCCAACAGTGTCAGATCCTGGCGGATTTTCTTCTCATCGGGTTTCAGTTTACGAATTTGATAGGGTAACGCGAGGTTATCGTAGACGGTGTCACCAAACAGGGCTGGCGTTTGGAAGCAGTAAGAAACCTGCTTGCGGTACTCTTCTGGGGCAACGTCATCAATATTTTTACCGTTGAAAATGATGTTGCCACGAGTTGGGCTAAGCAATGAGGAAACGATCTTCAACAAAGTACTCTTGCCACACCCCGAAGGCCCGGTGATCAACTTAAATTCGCCCGACTTCAGGGTGAAAGAAACGGCATCCAGAATAACCTGCTCGTCAATTTGATAATGGATGCCTTCCAATACCAGTAATTCATTACTGCCCTTCATGCTCACTCCGGCTTGTTGCGCGACTCTCCTCTTTCAGCGGCGAACTGCTGGCTGCCAGCTGAAATCCATGAGGGTATTTTCTGCCAGTAAAAAAATTCAGGCAAGTTGTTAATCGCTCTGCAAACCGGCCAGCTCAGCGCATGTGGAGAGCGGTTGATGCAGTATAGAACCAAGCTGAATAAAATGTTGCTGAGCCGAGAGGAGTCAAGGTCGCTCTTGGCACATTAATAATACTACGCATGTACGGCTGGCCGTGTTAATAATGTAGTAGTTTAGCCCCATTCGCCCCCAACGGCACGATAATAGGTATACGTGTAAAAGCAATTAATAATACTTTCTGCGGAAATAGAATTATATCGATAAAATACCCGGGCGTTCTACCCTATATTGGCCCTCCCCCCTTATCCAACAGCATAAGTTCAAAGTACGGTGAAATAAATAGCTCGTTAATAATGAGCCGGTACCATACGAACCAAAAAGCAACCCCTCGCTAAAATACAAGGGGTAGAGATGGAACTGTCAGGGTTCGATTTGCGCACGTAAATACGCCAGTGCGCTTTGGCTGTAGCTCTCCCCTTGAGTCAATTTGTTGATCCGGCCCTGGGCCTCCAGCACCATACCAAGACGATGTAATTCCTGATGCTGCGGAAGTACATCGGCAAACGCATTAAGCAGGATGATTGACGGCATGATTTTTTCTGCGCAAGTGCCTACTGCGCCAGGTTCATCCCCCCTGGCCGGACAGGGCAGGCTGTCCGAATGGCGATGTTGGCATGCCTGTAACAAGGTAATTGCCTGTTGAATTTCATGACTCCATGGCATAACCACTTTCCTCTGAGACTGATTGCCTTGCCTAGATATGATTAATAATCAGCACGTTAACATGCATTAACGACTAACAACAAACCACAAACGCCCCTAACCAAGCTGGCCCTATACAAGATAGGTTTTTCCGGCCATGGTTTATTGATATAGGTCACATTGCATAAAGATCGCCAAATTTTTATATCCCGCCAATGGCTAAGATAATTCGCAGAATTTCTATAACGCCACATTTTTCACTTAGAAAAGATAAAATTCCTACTGCGAAATCTATCTATCCCTAACCTAAATTGGGTAAAAAAAACCAGACTTTTCGGTTAATTACCGATTAAAAACAATAGAAAAATGCGTTCGCATGATGCAGAAGGATATTCTGAATAAACACGATAGTTGTAATTGTAAAGTTATTACCAACCAGATTATTCCTGTACGCCATTTATTGTCTCGAAAACGGCCAAGAGCAAGGTCTTGCTGGTCGAAAGGTAAGCGTTCACCCTGCGATGAGGCGATAGCCGCTACGGGGGTCAGGAGCTGCCGGTATGTCTAGGGTGTCTGAGGAAGCTGGAAACAGGCCCGAAGCCTGAACGTGGCCTCAGATTTTGGGCCACGTTCACGCAATTACGGTTTCTTGCAGGGAGCAGGGGCGTATTTAGCATCCGCAGGGAACGCCTGCGGTTGGCAATCAGGCAGGCCCGGCAGGGCCATTTCATAAACCGCCACACCAATCACGCCGACATTCTCTTTTTCCCCCGCCAGTGAACTCGCAGCGTAGGAGTCATCCGGTTTTGCAAAACGGAATGCGGCAACGGACGAATCACTTTTACGGAAGCCCTCAATCACCAGGGTTCCTTTTGGGGAGACCAGATAGCCGGAATTACGCAGTGAACCACTGCGGCCAGAAATCACGTCCAGACCGTCAACAGCGGTTACCACCTCATAGGTTTTGCTGGGGCTGGTGTTATAGAAGAACAGCTGGTAGCGCTCGCCGTCATTGGCAGAGAATGAAAACTCGCCATTTTTATAGCGATTGAGCGCGAAATCCCGATTGTTTTCGGTCTGCACCCGCATTCTGACGGAAGACAACACGATCTCATTGGTGTACTGCCCATTATTGGAAGCGGCCGCGCTGTACAACACTTTGGCGACACTGTCTGGAGAGGAATGCAAACGCTTCGCGTCAACAGTGGTCACTTTGGAGTAAACGTCCTCACCCCATGCCGTTCCCAGTTTATGTTCTTGGGCGACTGGAGCCGGTGCAGCGGCAGGATCAGCAGCCGCCACGCGTGAAGAGGAAATCTTTTGGCTACAGCCGGAAACCAGCACCAGAGAAGCCAGTAATGCCAAACCGCATTTGATTTTCATCAGCAGAACTTTCCTTGTTATTATTTGAATAAGAGTGCGCTTACCTCAACGCACGAGCCGAGCCCATTATTCTGAATTACTTCCGATGTTCCTATCTCTTAAGTTCTTAAAATAGACGATTGATTATCTGAATGGGCGCGGCATTCCGCGCCTCTTCATGGCGAGCCGTTTCAGGAGTGTCTGCCGTCTCTTTAAGATTTCTGCGCAGCCAAAGCTTGCGCGCAGGCCCAAGCGGAACTCCAGGCCCACTGGAAGTTATAACCCCCCAACCAGCCTGTCACGTCCACCACCTCACCGATAAAGTACAGGCCCGGCACCTTACTCGCCTCCATGGTTTTGGAAGAAAGCTCTTTGGTGTCCACACCGCCCAGGGTCACCTCTGCGGTGCGGTAACCCTCGGTGCCATTGGGTTGTACGCGCCAATCTTGCAAACTATCAACCAACGCTGCCTGCTGCGTTGGAGTGAGTTGCTTCAACGTGGCCTCCGGCAGTTGCCCCAATTCTTGCAGCAATTCCACCAGGCGCTTTGGCAAGTGCAAAGCCAGAGTGTTTTTCAGGCTCTGGTTAGGATGTGCCTGGCGCTGTTCGTTAAGGAAGCCCACCAGGTCTAGCGTTGGAAGTAAGTTAATGCTCACAAACTCACCAGGCTGCCAGTAACTGGAGATCTGCAAGATAGCCGGACCAGAAAGCCCCCGATGCGTAAACAAGATGCTTTCACGAAAGCTGGTGCCATCTTCCGCTGTGACCACTGCGGGAACCGAAACGCCAGACAGCGCCTGGGATTGCTCCAACAGCGGCTTATGCAGCGTAAAGGGCACCAAACCGGCCCGGGTCGGCAACACTTTCAGGCCAAACTGTTCCGCCAACTTATAGCCAAAGGGGGTGGCCCCCAAACCCGGCATGGAAAGCCCACCGCTCGCCACCACAAGTGAGCGAGCACTCACACTCTCGCCGTTAAGTGCCAATTCAAAGCCCTGGTCGGTTTTTTCGACGCTCAGGACCTCGCTGCGCAGGCGCGTTACCACCTGACCCAGTTCGCACTCTTGCACCAACAGATCGACGACCTGCTGTGCAGAATCATCACAGAACAGCTGCCCCAAGGTTTTTTCGTGGTAGGCGATGCCGTAGCGGTTAATCAGATCGATAAAATCCCATTGGGTATAGCGTGCCAATGCCGATTTGCAGAAATGGGGGTTATGCGAGAGGTAGGCCGCCGGTTCAACGGACATGTTGGTGAAGTTACAGCGCCCACCGCCAGACATCAGGATCTTGCGGCCCGGTTTTTTGCCGTTGTCGAGTAATAGCACCCGGCAACCCAGTTGCCCTGCCTGCGCAGCACAAAACATCCCTGCGGCACCCGCGCCAATGACGACAACATCAAACTGTTCCACCCAAACCTCTCTTTGCAATAACCACAACAATCGCGGCAACAAGAGCGTATTTTACGCCTTTTACGTGCCTGTATACCGCTAAATCCGCGGTGGGGGATTGTAAAGGCATCGGCAGGACAACGCCAACGTAAGAAAATGTAACGGACATAAACGGCAGTAACATGCTGAAATTGCATCGATTCAACAGTGTTCAAACCCCTTGTACATCAGAGAAATCAAAAAAACGTCATATTTTCCTTTTCCCCGACACCCGTTGTCGCCGATAATGCGCGGCGTTCATGTCCACAAACCTGGCGTAACGCTTATGCTGCATTTGTTCACTGGCCTGGATTTCCATACCGGCCTGATGTTAATTCTCGCATTGTTGTTCGTGCTGTTCTATGAGGCCATTAACGGCTTCCATGATACGGCCAATGCGGTCGCTACTGTAATTTACACCCGTGCTATGCGCTCGCAACTTGCGGTCGTTATGGCTGGCCTGTTCAACTTTCTTGGCGTGATGCTCGGCGGTTTGAGTGTTGCCTACGCCATTGTGCACCTGCTACCAACCGATCTGTTGTTGAACGTCAGTTCAGCACACGGGTTAGCCATGGTCTTCTCCATGTTGTTGGCGGCAATTATCTGGAACCTCGGTACCTGGTATCTTGGGTTACCGGCCTCCAGTTCCCACACCTTGATTGGCGCCATTATCGGTGTCGGCTTGACCAATGCGTTGGTGACCAACACCTCCGTGGTCGACGCGCTGAACGTGCCAAAAATGATCAGCATCTTCCTGTCGTTAATCTTCTCCCCGTTGATCGGGATGATCATTGCCGGGCTGATGGTGTTCATGCTGCGCCGCTATTGGAGCAATACCAAAAAACGTCAGCGTATTCATATGACACCGGCGGAACGTGAAAAGGTCGATGGCAAACGTAAGCCACCGTTCTGGACACGTATCGCTCTGATCCTGTCGGCTATCGGCGTGAGCTTCTCACACGGTGCCAATGACGGTCAGAAAGGTATCGGCCTGATTATGCTGGTGCTGATCGGTGTTGCCCCTGCCGGCTTCGTCCTCAACATGAGCGCGACCGGTTATGACATCACCCGTACCCGCGATGCCGTGAGCCACCTGCAGCAATTCTACCAAAAGCATGGCGATTCTCTGGCACACGTGGCCACACAGACGCCGTTGGTTCCTGCGCCTCAGAATGCGGCTCCAACGCCTGATCAACCGGTTGAGTTCCACTGCGACAGCTCACGTGCCCTGATTGCCGTTGAGCGCTCTCTGGACCTGCTGAACAATCTGCAAAACTACGATCAGCTGACGGTAGAGCAGCGCAGCCATCTGCGCCGCCTGCTGATGTGCGTGACCGAGACTGCAGACAAGGTGGCCAAGCTGCCAGAAACCTCAGTGGAAGATCAACGCTTCCTGAAGAATCTGCGTTCAGACCTGTTGGAAACCGTTGAATATGCACCAACCTGGATTATCGTCGCGGTAGCCCTGGCGCTGTCCCTCGGTACCATGGTGGGCTGGCGACGCGTTGCTACCACTATCGGTGAGAAAATCGGTAAGAAAGGCATGACCTACGCTCAGGGGGTGTCGGCACAGATGACGGCCGCCCTGTCGATTGGCGTGGCCAGCTATACCGGTATGCCGGTTTCCACTACCCAAGTATTGTCTTCGGCGGTTGCCGGAACGATGCTGGTGGATGGCGGTGGCGTGCAGAGCAAAACCATCAAGAGCATCTTGTTGGCCTGGGTTCTGACCCTGCCAGTCTCGATTTTGCTTTCCGGTGGCCTGTATTGGCTGGCGCTGAAAATGATTTGACGATTGCTCGATACAACAATGGCGGCCAAAGTGGCCGCCATTTTTTTGCCTTGCTATCGCCGGGCTAATACCAGATCGCCAATGCCACCAGGCTGATCACCACTAGCCCACACAGCGATGAAGTCAGCACAAACTGGCTGCGGACACGCTGACAGCGGCGAATGAATTCCGGGTCGTGGTGCTCCATATAGCGTTGCGTAAAGATATAGCGCACCAGCCGTATCTGCTTGCTCGGCTGGCCATGCGAAGTAAAGAACCCTCCGCCATCGACGTATTGGTAAAGTAACGGGTCGCAGCCGCGTAAAACAAATAGCAGCGCACGCAGAGAAGAAAAATACCGGGCCATGTTAATCACACAGACCACACACAATGCCCAAAACAGCGCGACGGTACTAATCATGATAGCCCCCTCAAGGCGTTGTTATCCCGGACACCCGCCGGGCCAACGGCCCTACTTCATACCTTATGCTGCCGGAGCCTTGGCTCCCATCCCCCTAGCACCTTACGGACCCGTTACTACCCACAACCTCTGACCGCTTGATGAACAGGTCTTACAGCGATCAGAGGAAATAAGTGGGGCCCACATTCACTAGTGTAGAATAATGAAACGCAAACAGATCCCGGTGCCGCATAAAATTTACAGTCAGGGCCAAATTCTTCATCTACCCACTCTCCGCTCGGATAACCGCCATAAGCTATACTTTGAGCAACAATGCTTATAATTCAATCGTTCAAACGGCGGATAGCCGTATAAGCCATAGGATTTTTTGCCCCGGCGGTGTAAAACGGGTGGGGTAAACGTATAAACAAGGGTGATTGATGCGGTGCAGTGTGATCGCCCCAACATATCATTGTGTTATCTGGATGGTACTATGCAGGTAAGGCGAAAGCGCCAAGCTGGAACACTGAATGCCTGCCCCCCTTTAATCGGCATTATATGGAAGGAGTATTCTCATGGCTTACAAACACATACTGATTGCGGTTGACCTATCACCGGAAAGTAAAATCCTGGTCGAGAAAGCGGTATCAATGGCGCGGCCGTACAATGCCAAAGTCTCTCTGATCCACGTTGATGTAAACTATTCCGATCTGTATACCGGCCTGATCGACGTCAACCTTGGCGATATGCAAAAGCGTATTTCCGAAGAAACCCACCATGCGTTAACCGAGCTGTCGCAAAATGCGGGCTATCCCATCACCGAAACCCTGAGCGGCAGCGGCGATCTGGCGCAGGTGCTGGTTGATGCGATTAAGAAATACGATATGGACCTGGTATTGTGTGGACACCACCAGGATTTCTGGAGCAAGTTGATGTCCTCTGCGCGCCAGTTAATCAATACGGTACATATTGATATGTTGATTGTGCCGCTGCGCGACGAAGAAAAGTAAGTATTCGCTAACCTGTTTGGCCAACGCCCGCCCTGCGCGGGCGTTTTTCATGGTTTCCTGTTATTTATTGCTTGTTAATCAGCCACCCCACAGTGATATAGTCGAGGTAGACACAACATCCTCCCCAACTGTGAGACACATCATAAAAACAGGGGAACCAATATGCTAAACAGGAGCTATCCATGGAACAGGCTGTATCGCTAGAATCCTTTCTAAAATCCTTACAACGTCATAACTCGCATCAACCGGAATATCTGCAGGCAGTGCGTGAAGTCTTTACCTCTCTGTGGCCATTCATCGAACGTAACCCCCATTATCGTGACCATGCCCTGTTAGAGCGCCTGGTAGAGCCTGAGCGTATCATTCAGTTTCGCGTCAGTTGGGTTGACGATCAGGGCAAAGTACGGGTAAACCGCGCCTACCGTATCCAGTTCAACTCCGCCATTGGGCCGTACAAAGGGGGGATGCGTTTCCACCCTTCGGTTAACACCTCCATTCTGAAGTTCCTGGGTTTCGAACAGACCTTCAAGAATGCCCTGACCACGCTACCTATGGGCGGTGGCAAGGGGGGGGCAGACTTTGATCCCAAAGGCAAAAGCCAGGGCGAAATCATGCGCTTCTGCCAATCGCTGATGACCGAACTTTATCGTCACCTAGGTCCAGATACCGACGTGCCAGCCGGGGATATCGGCGTAGGTGGCCGCGAAGTGGGCTTTATGGCCGGCATGATGAAAAAGCTGTCCAACAACACCAGCTGCGTATTCACCGGTAAAGGCCTGTCGTTCGGCGGCAGCCTGATCCGCCCGGAAGCGACCGGTTACGGCCTGGTGTACTTCACCGATTCAATGCTGCAGCGCCATGGTCTGGGCTTTGAAGGGATGCGTGTCGCGGTTTCCGGCTCCGGTAACGTGGCGCAATACACCATTGAGAAAGCGTTGGAGCTGGACGCGCGGGTGATCACCGTTTCCGATTCCGGCGGTACCGTGGTGGATGAAGCTGGCTTCACCACTGAAAAACTGGCGCATCTGGCCGAAATCAAGAACCAGCGCTATGGCCGGGTTGCCGATTATGCCCGCGAGCGTGGCCTGACCTACCTGGCCGGTGAAAGCCCGTGGAACGTGCCGGTGGATATCGCCCTGCCTTGTGCCACCCAGAACGAGCTGGATCTGGAAGCCGCACAGGTGCTGATCCGCAACGGGGTCAAAGCCGTGGCAGAAGGCGCTAATATGCCAACCACCATCCAGGCCACCGATGCCTTCCTGGAAGCGGGCGTGCTGTTCGCACCGGGCAAAGCCGCCAACGCCGGTGGTGTTGCCACTTCCGGGTTGGAGATGGCGCAAAACGCCGCGCGCCTTAACTGGCGGGCAGAGAAGGTCGATATCCGTTTACGTCACATCATGGCGGATATCCATCAGTCCTGCGTCGAATACGGCGGCGAAGGCAAGCAAACGCATTACGTTCACGGCGCCAACATTGCCGGGTTCGTTAAGATTGCCGATGCGATGCTGGCTCAGGGCGTGCTCTAACCTTATCCTGAATGAAAAATGCCGGCAGATTCGCCGGCATTTTTTTATCTGGTTAACTGAGTATTACCTCAATTAATGGCTTCGATAATCACCAACCGATCGTTGAGCCGCTGTTTGATGACCGGATCGGTCGCTGCTTGCGCCTGTTGTTGCAGTGCCGCAACCTGCTGCTTCATCTTTTGCGGATCGCTAAACAGTAATTCTTTGACGTTGATGGAGGCTACGTTGGTATAGCGCCCATCATCGGTGGTTGGTACGCTGATCTTGCCGTCATTGAGCAACTTGTCCACAATCTTGCGCTCACGTTCGTACCCTTCCAGCCCCACCAGCTTCCAGCGGTGCATCGCTTTGCCCTGGTATTCACCCTTCTTCACCTCGGTCAGATAGCGAATGGTGAGATTACGGATAGTCCCCGCTTCCTCACCAAATTCCGCCTTGGTATCTGACAGCACCGGGAACTGCATACCTTCCAGTACGCCGCCTTTTTGCGTCAGGTGGCCCATGCGATAACTGTTCATCCCCAACTGGATCGGCGTGCTGTCGGTCACTGGGGTGCCGTCGTTCAACTTCAACTCGGTGATGCGCTGCCCAACGGGTTTACGCAGATCGATGGTATAGGTCACACCATCAAAGAAGTCATTGGTTGAGTATTTGGACGATCGACGCTGTGGGTTAAAGCTGTAGGTGACATCGCCATCATGCTGCTGGTTGAAGTAGTCCGCTGACCACTCCATGTACTTTTTCAGCTCTTTACCGGTCAACTGGTAGACGGTGATTTCACCACCGGCATATTGATAGTTGAAGGCGATATCCTTGGCGGTGATGGTGCCCACGTTCAGCTTCGGCCTGTCGTTATCAATCTGCAACGCGATCACCTGCGCCTTAGGTGCGTAGTGACGAGCAGCCTCCTGATACAGGGCGCTGATGCCGGTATCCTGAATATGTACCTGTGGAATACCTTTTACCGCATCCGGCGGCACCAGATCCTGACCGGTCAGTTGCGCAATCGGCCGGTTGGCATTGGCACGCAGGATGGTATGGAACGGTTGGTAGATCTCTTCGAGCTTTTTATCGGAGCTGATGCCTTTGATCGGATAGGTGTAGCTGTCTTTATTGATCAGTACGTATTTGCCATTTTGCTGCTCAAATTGCAGATCGATACGCGACAGCGCACGGCCGTATTTGTCCGGCTCGGTGACGATCACGCCGTTGATCACCTCTTTATCCACCTTGACGTGCATATGCCCGGCCACGATCGCCGCCAGCTCCGGGTTGGCTCGAGCGATATCGCCCACGCCAGTGCCTGGCCGCTGGTTCTCATTATCGATCCCCATGTGGGCCACCAGCACGATGGCATCCACCTGGCCGTGGATCTGCTGGATCACCTTTTTCACCGCCTGCACCGGATCGGTAAACGTCAGGCCGTCGATGCGATCGGTGCCCTTGGCAAACTCAGCGGTCATCGGCGTATCCATGCCGATAATGCCAATCTTCACCCCCTGGCGCTCAACGATCTTATAGGCAGGCAGATAAGGCTTGCCGCTGTCCCAGACGATATTGCCCGCCAGCGCGGTGCCTTTGAACTGGCTGAGTGGGGTTGCCAGCGCCTTCAGGCCAAAATCGAACTCGTGGTTGCCCATCACCCACACGTCATAGTCCAGCGCGTTAAAGCCGAGGATCATCGGGCTGGTTTTGTCATTCTTGAAGGTTTCAACAAAGTTGCCCTGAATGGTGTCCCCGGCGTCGACCAGGATCACGTTCGGCTGCTGGGCACGAACTTTATGCACCTGAGTGGCTATCTGGCTGAGGCTGCCTGCCAGGTTCTCGGTGTCGGTAGAGTAATCCCAAGGCACAAAGGTGCCATGCAGATCGGAGGTGCCCAGAATGGTGATATTTACCGGTTCAGCGGCCATGGCAGAGGTACTCAAGCAAAGCAGCAGGGAAAGCAGCGTCTTTTTCATCATGTTGTTTCATTATAGTTGATTGTAATTAAACAGGATTATGCGACGCACATCTCAGCGTTACCAGTGACATTGCAGAATGAACATGGGAAATGTGAGGAGGCTCAATGAATGCCCCCTCACGTTTATCTTACAGCGGCATATAAATATCGAAACGGTGATTTTTGGTGGTCGTGGCAGCATGAGCGGGAACATCGGCCAGCGGAGGGGCATAGTCCGGTCGTTTCACCACGACCCTTTTGGTCGCCAGCCTGCGGGCAGGCTCCAACAAGCCGTCGGCATCATCATCACTGCCCACCAGCGACTGAAATACCCGCATCTCTTTTTTCACCAACGCACTCTTCTGCTTATGCGGATACATTGGGTCGAGGTACACCACTTCCGGGCGTGGATCGAGATCGCTCAGCGCCGTCAGGCTGGAGGCATGAAGCAACGTCATGCGTTCACGCAGCCAAAGACCGATCTCCGCGTCCTGATAGCCCCGTTGCAAACCATCTTCCAGCAACGCAGCGACGACCGGATCACGCTCCAACATGCGAACCTGGCAACCCAGCGATGCCAACACAAACGCATCACGCCCTAACCCGGCAGTGGCATCCACCACGTTAGGCACATAGCTGCCTTTGATGCCTACCGCTTTGGCCACCGCTTCGCCACGGCCACCGCCGAAACGCCGCCGATGGGCCATCGGGCCAGAGATAAAATCGACGTAGATAGCGCCAAGCTTTGGCTCATCGCGCTTGCGCAGCTCCAACCGTTCTGGCGTCAGCACCAGCGCCATCGTCGCATTTTCGTCGCTGGTTAGCTGCCAACGATCGGCCAAAATAGACAAGGCGCCGGGATCGGCGCCTGCTTCACACAATAAAAACACGCTCACTTGGCGGGTTACCCTTTTATACCGTAATGGCGCAGCATAGCATCCAGCTTCGGTTCACGGCCACGGAAGCGTTTGAACAATTCCATCGGCTCTTCGGAACCCCCGCGTGACAGGATGTTATCGAGGAAGGATTGACCGGTTTCAGCGTTGAAAATCCCTTCATCTTCAAAACGCGAGTAGGCGTCTGCCGACAACACTTCCGCCCACAGGTAGCTGTAGTAACCCGCCGCATAGCCACCGGCAAAGATATGGCTGAATGCGTGTGGGAAACGGCCCCAGCTCGGCGAAGGGATCACCGCCACCATTTTCTTCACCTCGGCCAGGGTTGGCAGGATCTGCGCCCCTTTTTCCGGGCTGTATTCGGCGTGCATACGGAAATCGAACAGGCCAAACTCCAGCTGACGCAGGATAAACAGCGCCGCCTGATAGTTTTTCGCTTCCAGCATTTTGTCCAGCAGGGCTTTCGGCAGTGGTTCGCCAGTCTGGAAGTGACCAGAGATAAATGCCAATGCCTCCGGCTCCCAGCACCAGTTTTCCATAAACTGGCTTGGCAGCTCTACCGCATCCCAAGGCACACCGTTGATACCGGAAACCCCAGCGGTATCGATCTGCGTCAGCATATGGTGCAGACCGTGGCCAAACTCATGGAACAGCGTGGTGACTTCGTTATGGGTAAACAGCGCCGGCTGGTCACCCAGCGGGCGGTTAAAGTTACAGGTGAGATAGGCAACCGGCTTTTGCAATTCGCCATTGGCTTTGCGCAGGCTACCGACGCAATCATCCATCCATGCACCACCGCGCTTGTTCTCGCGGGCATACAAGTCCAGATAGAAGCTGCCGCGCAGTTCACCTTTGGCATCGAACAGATCGAAGAAACGCACCTCTGGATGCCAGGTATCAACACCCTGACGCTCTTTGGCGGTGATACCGTAAATACGGTTAACCACTTCAAACAGCCCTTCCAGCACGCGCTGTTCCGGGAAGTAGGGGCGCAGTTGCTCATCACTGATGGAGAACAGATGTTGCTTCTGCTTTTCTCCGTAATAACTGATATCCCAAGCCTCTAACTCATCCACACCATAGTGCTGTTTGGCAAAGGCTCGTAGCTGTGCCAGTTCTTGCTCTGCCTGTGGGCGAGCGCGCTTGGCCAGATCGCTCAGAAAACCGAGCACCTGCTCTGGGCTCTCTGCCATCTTGGTCGCCAGTGATTTGTCCGCATAGCTGGCAAAACCCAGCAGTTGCGCCAGTTCGTGGCGCAGAGCCAGCGTTTCCGCCATCACTTCGCTGTTATCCCACTTACCGGCATTTGGCCCCTGATCGGAGGCACGGGTGGTGAAGGCGCGATACATCTCTTCACGCAGCGCCTGGTTATCGGCATAGGTCATCACCGGCAAATAGCTCGGCATGTCCAGCGTCAATAACCAGCCCTCCTGCTCTTTGGCCTGTGCCATCGCCTGGGCTTGGGCCAATGCGCTTTCCGGCAGGCCGCTCAGCTCATTCACATCGGTAATCAACTTGCTCCAGCCCATGGTGGCATCGAGCACATTGTTGCTGTAGGTCGAACCCAGCTCAGACAGACGCGCCACGATCTCGCCGTAACGCTTTTGTTTTTCCTTTGGCAGGCCAATGCCCGACAGCTCAAAATCACGCAGCGCGTTTTCTACCGACTTGCGCTGTGGCGCGGTCAGTTTGGCAAAGCCTTCGCCGTCTTTCAGATTACGATAGGCCTGGTACAGCCCTTCATGCTGGCCCACCCAAGTACCGTATTCGGAAAGCAGCGGCAGCGCCTGCTCGTAAGCTTCGCGCAGTTCCGGGCTGTTTTTCACCGAGTTTAGGTGACCAACAGGTGACCAGATGCGTGACAGGCGATCGTCAGATTCGGCCAGCGGCTGACACAGATTTTCCCAGGTAAACGGTCCTGGTTGTGCCACGACGTGCTCAACCGCAGCACGGCAGTCGGCCAGTGCGGATGTCACCGCAGGAACGATATCTTCAGGGCGAATGGCAGAAAAAGGCGGTAAGGCAAACGGTGTCAGCAACGCATTGGTCATAGAGGCAGTCCTGATTAGGGTGGTGGACCCGATGCGCACATCAGGCCAGACAAAGATAAGCTTCTTTCTAACATGGTGCCAACCAGCGGGAAAATCAATGGTCATCACCTGCTTCTTCGCTAGCGGGTGTTTCATTCATCCCAGTGCTATACCAATTTAATCTAACAGCTCCCAGGCATGATTGAGTTTATTCGCCAAGATATTGAACACATACTGAGCAACGCCAGTTTATGGCCTTGAGTTAGCCGGAGCACAGGGGGAATGAACGATACGGCGCCCCTACAAATTGAGCAATATCGCCACCTTGTCACCAATCTAAACGACAGGATTGTTTGAATTTCAACCCCCTCTATATTATGATTAGATCATAAATGTCACAAGGAAGAGATATGCAACATGATCCTAGTTTAGATTATCTCATTGAATTACATGGACAACGAGTTTACCGAGAGGATGGCTACTGGTGGAAAATTGAGGCATGGCAAGTTAAGCCCAATAATTTTATTCCACATGGCATCCGATACAACCTCACGCTGCATGATAAGCACAACACGAGGGTGTTTGGCATGGATAACGCCCACGCCATAAAACCACCGAAGAAAGGCAAGTATACTGGGCGACTGGTATATGACCATATCCATAGAACGCCCAGAGATAAGGGGTACCCTTATGAGTTTACCTCCGCATCCCAGTTGCTCCAGGACTTCTTTGAGAAGATGGATGAAGCGATCGCAGAAAGAGAAAAGAGAGGGTAGGCGTATGAAAGCACTGATCGGTGTAATGTCTGAAGATCTTATACGCAGGAGAACGCTGGCGATAGCCAAAGGAGATTACAAGCCCGAGCCAGGGGAACCAAAGGTTTGGTTTACCTCCATGATTGCCCTCGCGCAGGTGCTAAGCAATGAAAATATAGCGCTGCTGCGGTTGATGGATGAGCAAAAACCAAAAACGCTAACGGAGTTGGCCGATCTTTCAGGCCGAAAAATCAGTAATCTGTCGGTTACCCTAAAAACGCTTAATTCACATGGCTTTGTCAGGCTGGAGAAAGACGGGCGTAGCGTTAAACCTGTCGCACTGTTTACCGACTTCGATATCCAGGTAAACCAAAAATATGCAACAATGCAGGCTCAGGAAGTCGCATAGTTTTAAGCCAGGTTTTTTCAGGCTTTTTCACGTCTAGCACCCTCAACCTGCCAGAATAAATGCTTTCGATAATAGTGTATTAAAATCAATCGGATAAAAACGCCATGTTAAGTTACCGCCACAGTTTTCACGCCGGCAACCACGCCGACGTGCTCAAGCACACCGTTCAGAGCCTGATCATTGAGGCGCTGAAAGAAAAAGATAAGCCGCTGCTGTACCTGGATACCCACTCCGGTGCCGGGCGCTATCAGCTGAGCGGTGAGCATGCCGAGCGCACCGGGGAATACCTGGAAGGCATCGGCCTGCTGTGGCAACGTGACGATCTGCCAGAAGAGCTGGCGGCCTACATGAGCGTAGTGCACAACTTCAACCGTTCCGGCACCCTGCGCTACTACCCAGGCTCACCGCTGATCGCCCGCCAGTTGCTGCGCCCGCAGGATAAAATCCATCTGACAGAGCTGCACCCAAGTGATTTCCCGCTGTTGCGTAACGAATTCCAGAAAGACGAGCGCGCCAAAGTGCAGCGTGCCGATGGCTACCAGCAGCTAAAATCGCAGTTGCCACCTCCGTCACGCCGTGGCCTGATCCTGATGGACCCACCGTATGAGATGAAAACCGATTATCAAGACGTGGTGAAAGGTATTCAGGAAGGCTACAAACGTTTTGCTACCGGCACCTATGCCCTGTGGTATCCGGTGGTGATGCGCCAGCAGATCAAACGCATGCTCAAAGAGCTGGAAGCGACCGGCATCCGCCGTATCCTGCAAATTGAGCTGGCGGTGAAACCCGACAGCGATCAACGCGGGATGACGGCTTCAGGCATGATCGTGATTAACCCACCTTGGAAGCTGGAACAGCAGATGAACAACGTGCTGCCGTGGCTACACAAGGTACTGGTGCCGTCCGGTATCGGTCACCACCTGGTGAACTGGGTCGTACCAGAATAAGTTCGATGATGGTCGCCTGCCTGGGCGGCCATCCACTTTTCCCTTCTCCATCCCCCCTGCTTCAGCCTCATTTTCCCCCGATCTTTTGCCGATCCTCATCACAACCGCAAAATAACTGTTTGCTTATTTTACCTTTCGATCAGATGATGAATATCGAAAGATACCGTAATAAAAGAAAACAGGAGGCAGGCGGTGTATATCATTTCGACCAACCATATGCTGAAGAAGGCACAACAACAGGGCTATGCCGTACCTGCCTTCAACATTCATAACCTGGAAACCATGCAGGTGGTGGCAGAAACCGCCGCACACATGCGCTCGCCAGTGATCCTGGCCGGTACACCGGGCACCTATCTCTATGCGGGAACGGCTAACGTGGTCGCCATTGTCAAACAGCTGGCCGCCGAATACCGCATCCCGCTGGCGGTACATCTGGATCACCATGAAACCCTGCAAGATATTGAAACTAAAGTGCATGCTGGGATCCGCTCGGCCATGATTGATGGCTCACACCTGCCCTTTGCGGAAAATGTCGCCCTGGTGCGGCAGGTGACCGAGTTTTGCCATCGTTATGATGTCAGCGTTGAGGCAGAGCTGGGGCGGCTTGGTGGCGTTGAAGATGGCATCAGCGTCGATGCCAAGGATGCCCGCTATACCTCGCCGCAACAGGCCGAGGAGTTTGTGCGTTCCACCGGCATCGATTCACTGGCGGTGGCGATTGGTACGGCACATGGGCTTTACCAGGGCAAGCCAGAGCTGGATTTCATCCGCCTTGGACAGATCCGCGACAGGGTCAGCGTGCCATTGGTGCTGCATGGTGCGTCGGGTTTGCCGGACGCCGATATTCAGCAGGCGATTCGGCTGGGTGTCTGCAAGGTGAACGTGGCGACGGAGCTTAAAATCGCCTTTTCCGATGCGCTGAAACAGCATCTGGCGGAGCATCCGCAGGCCAACGATCCGCGCCACTATATGCAGCCCGCCAAGCTGGCGATGCAGCAGGTGGTGCAAAAGGTGATTCAGGTTTGTGGCTGCGAAGGCAGGCTGTGAAATACACCAGCATGGTAACGGCCCCTCACCCTAACCCTCTCCCACAGGGAGAGGGGACAGCACGTGCTACAAATTAAGCCTTGCATACTACCTCACCAACTCCCACAAAGAAGGGCAATTGAGGCGATCCAACAATGCACTCCATTCCCAACCACAACGCCGGACCACTCCCTCTCCCTATGGGAGAGGGTTGGAGTGAGGGCATCCTCTCGTCACAATAACGGCTTTCACTTTATTGCGTATGCCGACGCCTCTCTTTATCAATCCTCTATAATTAACTGATTTTAAATAACTAAACTTACCCTGCTCGTTAACTTACCTCCTCACACTGAAAGCACTAACACGGAAAAATAGCGGCAAAGTTTTCGATCTTGATCACGAATAATAGAAAAGTGCATTGCTAACCTTTCGAAACATTACGATTATATTCGTAAGAAAACGGAGGGTAGAATGAAAAATATCATCGCACGACATAAAGCAGGGGAGCCGATCGGGATCTGCTCTGTCTGTTCGGCACACCCATTAGTCATTGAGGCCGCATTACGCCTGGATCTGCACAGCGATCGCCAGGTGCTGATCGAGGCCACATCCAACCAGGTTAATCAGTTTGGCGGTTACACCGGCATGAAACCGGCGGATTTCCGGCAGTTTGTCTGCGATATTGCGGCAACCGTCGGCTTTCCGCTCTCCCGGCTGCTGTTAGGGGGCGACCATCTAGGCCCGAACTGTTGGCAAAATGAACCCGCCGCCAGCGCAATGGCGAAAGCGGAAGTGCTGATCGCCGACTACGTTACCGCCGGATTCAGCAAGATCCATCTGGATGCATCCATGTCCTGCGCCGACGATCCGATCCCGTTAGATCCCAATGTGGTGGCAGAACGCGCCGCCCGTTTGTGCCAGGTCGCCGAACGGGTCGCTACCCCAGAGCAAAAACAGCAGCTAACCTATGTGATTGGGACCGAGGTGCCGGTTCCAGGGGGAGAGTCTTCCGCCATTGGCAGCGTACATATCACTCACGCGACGGATGCCGCCGCCACGCTGGAAACTCACTATCAGGCGTTCCGCAAGGCTGGGTTGGCAGCGGCGATCCCGAGGATCATCGCCGTGGTAGTGCAGCCAGGGGTGGAGTTCGACCACTCACAAGTGATCGCCTACCAACCACAGCTTGCCCGTGAGCTCTCCCAATTTATTACCACCACGCCGTTGGTTTATGAGGCGCACTCTACCGATTATCAAACGCGTGAAGCCTATCAGCAACTGGTGCGCGATCACTTCGCCATTCTCAAGGTTGGCCCGGCCCTGACGTTTGCCCTACGCGAAGCGGTGTTTGCCTTGGCCAATATCGAACAGGCCCTGATTGCCCCGGAAAAACGCAGCCAGATCCTGGCGGTGATTGACGCCGTAATGCTCGACGAACCGGATTACTGGAAAAAGTATTATCACCCGACGTTCAGCCGCTCGCTGATCGACCTGCATTTCAGCCTGTCGGATCGTATCCGCTACTACTGGCCTCATCCGCGTATTGCCCAAAGTATGACGACGCTGCTCAATAACCTCGACCAGCAAGAGATCCCCACGGGCCTGCTTAGCCAATACTTCCCGCTGCAATATCAGCGCGTGATGGAGCGCAAACTGGCGAAGCAACCCCACGCACTGATGATCGACAAGATTCAGGATGTGCTGCGCGCTTACCGCTTCGGCTGTGCCTCAGCAGAGCAAGCCAAAAACGCCGAGGAGATGGTCCATGCATAACAGCCAACTGTTCGTTCGCACTGGCATCAGCTTTGCCGACGCGCAGCAGGCGCTGGAGCACATTGGCGTCACCATGCTCAACGCCGGGGTCGTTCACAACAGCTACCCGCAGGCGTTGCTGGTGCGTGAGAGCGCTTATCCCACCGGCATAGCCCTTGAGCAGCACGCGGTCGCCATCCCCCACTGTGAAGCGGAGCATGCACGTGCTCCGGCTATTTATCTGATCCGCCCTGACCATGCCGTTCCCTTCGCTCAGGCGGATGATGACGGCACGATCGACGTTGCGCTGATTATCGCGCTGATCGTCACCGACCCGGCTGCGCAGTTGGTTTTACTGCGCACGCTGTTTGGCCAGTTGCAGCACCCCGAGTTTATCACTGCGCTACTGACCGCCCCCGAGGACCAATTGGGCGAAATTTTTGCCCAGCGGGTTTTCACTCCGCCCTCCCGACCACAACAAAAAACAGAATATGAAGGAGCCACACTGTGAAACGTAAAATTATCGTTGCCTGCGGCGGTGCCGTTGCCACCTCGACCATGGCCGCAGAAGAGATCAAAGAGCTGTGCGCGGAGCACAACATCGAGTTGGATTTGGTGCAGTGCCGCGTGACCGAGATTGAAACCTATATGGACGATGCCGATTTGATCTGCACCACCGCCCGTGTCGACCGGCAGTTTGGCGATATACCGTTGGTCCACGGCATGCCGTTTATTTCCGGCGTCGGCATCGATGCGCTGAAACAAAAAATACTGACCATTCTGACGGAGTAGCCCATGTTTACCGACATCATGCGTTACATCCTCGATCTCGGCCCTACGGTGATGCTGCCCATCGTGATCATCATCTTCTCGCTGATTTTAGGGATGAAGTTAGGGGATTCATTTAAATCCGGCATTCATATCGGCATTGGCTTTGTCGGTATCGGGCTGGTTATCGGCCTGATGCTGGACTCGATCGGCCCCGCAGCAAAATCGATGGCCGAACAGTTCCAGATCAACCTGCACGTGGTGGATATCGGCTGGCCAGGCTCATCACCAATGACCTGGGCCTCACAGATTGCCCTGATCGCCATCCCGGTTGCGATTGCGGTCAACATCGTGATGCTGCTGATGCGTATGACCCGCGTGGTTAACGTGGATATCTGGAACATCTGGCATATGACCTTTACCGGTGCCATGGTGCATCTGGCCACCGGCTCATACTGGCTGGGTATGCTGGGCGTGGTGGTGCATGCCGCCTTCGTCTACAAGCTGGGGGATTGGTTCGCCAAAGACACCCGCGACTTCTTCGGGCTGGAAGGGATTGCCATTCCGCACGGCACCTCCGCCTATATGGGGCCGATCGCCGTACTGGTGGACACCATTATCGAGAAGATCCCCGGCCTGAACCGTATTCACTTCAGCGCGGACGACGTACAGAAACGCTTTGGCCCGTTCGGCGAGCCGGTGACCGTCGGCTTTGTGATGGGGCTGATTATCGGTGCGCTGGCCGGTTATGACCTGAAGGGCATTCTGCAACTGGCGGTGAAAACCGCTGCCGTGATGCTGCTGATGCCACGGGTGATCAAACCGATCATGGATGGCCTGACGCCGATCGCCAAGCACGCTCGTAAACGCCTGCAAGCACGCTTTGGTGGCCAGGAGTTCCTTATCGGCCTCGATCCGGCGCTGCTGCTGGGCCATACCGCCGTGGTCTCCGCCAGCCTGATCTTTATCCCGCTGACCATTCTGATCGCCGTGATCGTCCCAGGTAACCAGGTGCTGCCGTTCGGCGATCTGGCAACCATCGGCTTCTTTGTGGCCCTCGCCGTCGCGGTACATCAGGGCAACCTGTTCCGCACGCTGATCTCGGGCTTTATCATCATGAGCATCACGCTGTGGATCGCGACCCAAACCATCGGGCTACATACCCAACTGGCGGCCAATGCCGGTGCCCTGAAAGCGGGCGGAGTGGTGGCCTCCATGGACCAAGGCGGCTCACCGATCACCTACCTGCTGACCCAACTGCTCACCTGGCAAAACGTGGTGGGTCTGGTGGTTATCGGCGTCATTTACGCCATTGGGGTGTTCCTCACCTGGCGCCGTGCCCGTCAATTTGCCCAGGCTGAAGCCACCGCCAAGCAACAGGCCGCCCAAAGCCTCAACGCTATGTCCTGATCCTTCGGGGGAGCTTATCTCCCCCCTCTCTATTTCTACGGAGTTCAAGTTATGCAATCAGTCGTGATCCACACGGAGGGAGAAGTGCGCGTTGAAGAACGCCCCGCCCCTGCTATTGAGGCCGCCGATGAGGTGTTGGTTCGGGTGGCTTATTCCGGGCTATGCGGTTCGGATATCCCCCGCATATTCGCCAAGGGAGCGCATTTCTACCCGATTACCCTGGGGCATGAGTTCAGTGGCCGGGTCGTGGCCTGTGGCGATCGGGTTACCGATCTGCAACAGCATGATGCCGTGGCCTGCGTTCCTTTGTTGCCATGCTTTAACTGCCCGGAGTGCCAGCGCCATTACTATTCGCTGTGCAAGCATTACCAGTTCGTCGGTTCACGCAGCCATGGCGGCAACGCCGAGTTTATCGTAGTCAAACGCGCCAATCTGGTGAAATTGCCTGCCAACGTCAGCTTGTTGCAGGGGGCGTTTATTGAGCCCATCACCGTCGGCCTGCATGCCATTCAGTTGGCTGGGGGCTGCCAAGGCAAAGAGGTGATCATCATTGGTGCCGGTACCATTGGCCAATTGGCGATCCAGTGCGCCAGAGCAATGGGCGCACGCAGCGTCACGGCGATCGATATCAATGACGACCGGCTCAAGCTGGCACGCCAGATCGGCGCAGAAAACGCGTTTAACAGCGCAGAACTCAGTCCCGCCCAGATAGCCGAACGCTTGCAGGAAAGGCGTTTTGATCAGTTGATCCTGGAAACCGCCGGCACGCCACAAACGGTTGGCCTGGCGCTGGATATCGCCGGGCCGCGGGCACAAATCGCGCTGGTGGGGACTCTCCATAAGGATCTGCACCTGTCTTACAGCACCTTTAGCCAGATCCTGCGCAAGGAGCTAACGCTGCTGGGCAGTTGGATGAACTATTCGGCCCCGTGGCCAGGGGAAGAGTGGCAGCAGGCCATGAAGCTGTTCCAATCGGCAGATTTGGCTCTGGAGCCGTTGATTGCCAGCATCGATCGCCCGCAGCAATACGCCGCCAGCGTTGCGGCCCTGGCCGGTATGCCGATGCAGGGAAAAATCATGCTCAAGCTCGGCGAAGAGTGATATTTAGCCAATGGCTGCCCTGGTGCAGCCATTATTTTGCCTCAAATCCCATCTCCTTGATCTTTATGCTCCCCTTTCATATCCCTTTCGCATAAAATAAAAGCAAAACATTTCGATAGGTCAGGATGATGAACTCTTTTGAAAGACGAAACAAAATTGTCGACTTGGTTCAGCAGAACGGCAGCATCTTGGTCAGCGATCTTTCGAATTCCTTCGGAATTTCTGAAGTTACCATCCGCGCTGACCTGCGCCTGCTGGAAGAAAAAGGCCTGCTGATCCGCTTCCACGGCGGTGCCGCCAGGCCGGGCAGCCAGTTGGAGCAGGAGGCCGAGGCGCCGAAAACCACCGGTGAGGTCATCCTGGAGGAACGCTACCAGCTGGCCAAAGACCCGAAAAAACGCATTGCCTTAAAGGCAGCAGCGATGGTCAACCCCGGCGATACGGTGATCCTCGACAGCGGCAGCACCACCATGCTGATCGCCGAAGAGCTGGTGAAGATGGGCAATATCACGGTGATCACCAATAACCTGCCTGCCGCCTTTGCGCTCTCCGACAATAAAGACATCACGCTGGTGCTGTGTGGTGGCACGCTGCGCCATAAGACGCGCTCCATGCACGGTTCCATCGCGGAGCTCTCCCTACAGGGTATTGCCGGTGACGTGATGTTCGTCGGGGCCGACGGGTTGGACGCCACCAACGGCATTACCACCTTTAATGAAGGCTACTCTATCAGCGGCGTGATGGCTCAGGCAGCCAAGCGCGTAGTCGCGGTGGTCGACTCTACCAAGTTCGGCCGCCGGGGTTTCAACCTGGTGCTGTCGATGAGCCAGATCGACATGATCATTACCGATACTGGCATCAGCAGTGCCGATCGCCAAGCGCTCGATCGGGCAAAACCCGAACTGGTTATCGTGTAAAATCGACCGGGCAGAGGATCAAGCCTCTGCCTATTACAGCCATCGACGCAATCTTTGCGACAACCCCCAGTCAGGCGTTAAACTCTTACCCTTCTCGAATCACACAACTCATGGAAAACCCAGATGACGAAACATTACGATTATCTAGCAATTGGCGGCGGCAGCGGCGGTATCGCATCGATCAACCGGGCAGCCATGTATGGCCAGAAATGCGCACTGATTGAAGCCAAAGAGCTTGGCGGCACCTGCGTTAACGTGGGTTGTGTCCCGAAAAAAGTCATGTGGCATGCGGCGCAAATCGCCGAGGCCATTCACCAGTACGGCCCGGATTACGGCTTCGATACCACCGTTAACGCCTTCGACTGGAAACGCCTGATCGCCAACCGCACCGCCTACATCGATCGTATTCATACTTCCTACGACAACGTGCTGGGTAAAAACAAAGTTGACGTGATCAAAGGTTTTGCCCGCTTTATTGACGCGCATACCGTAGAAGTCAACGGCGAGAAAATCACTGCCGACCATATTCTGATCGCGACCGGTGGCCGCCCAAGCCATCCTTCGATCCCAGGTGCCGAATACGGCATCGACTCCGACGGCTTCTTCGAGCTGGATGCCATGCCAAAACGCGTGGCAGTAGTGGGTGCGGGCTACATCGCGGTAGAAATTGCCGGTGTGATGAACGCGCTGGGAGCGGAAACGCATCTGTTCGTGCGTAAACACGCCCCGCTGCGTACCTTCGATCCGATGATTGTAGAAACCCTGGTTGAGGTGATGAACACCGAAGGGCCAACCCTGCACACCGAATCCATTCCAAAATCCATCGTCAAGAATGCCGACGGTAGCCTGACGCTGGCGTTGGAAAACGGCAAAGAGTTCACCGTGGACAGCCTGGTCTGGGCCATCGGCCGCGAACCAGCGACCGACGATCTGAACCTGGCGGTCACCGGCGTGAAAACCAATGCCAAAGGTTACATCGAGGTCGACAAATTCCAGAACACCAACGTGAAAGGCATCTACGCGGTAGGTGACAACACCGGTGCGGTTGAGCTGACCCCGGTTGCCGTTGCCGCTGGCCGTCGACTGTCTGAGCGCCTGTTCAACAACAAGCCGGACGAACACCTGGATTACAGCAATATCGCCACCGTGGTGTTCAGCCACCCGCCAATTGGCACCATCGGCCTGACCGAACCGCAGGCGAAAGAGCAGTTTGGTGAGGACAAAGTGAAGGTCTATAAATCGTCCTTCACCGCCATGTACAGCGCTGTGACTCAGCATCGCCAACCATGCCGTATGAAGCTGGTGTGTGTGGGCGAAGAAGAGAAGATTGTTGGTCTGCACGGGATTGGCTTCGGCATGGATGAAATCCTGCAGGGCTTCGCCGTGGCAATCAAGATGGGCGCGACCAAGAAAGACTTTGACAACACCGTGGCGATCCACCCAACCGCTGCGGAAGAATTCGTGACCATGCGGTAAATGGTGCATTCCTTACTGTAAAACCGACTGTAAAAGGTCGGTTTTTGCTTTTATTCAGCTTATAAATGCTGATTAAGGCAATTGAATATCCCCGCCATAATGTTTATATCACTGCAAAATTAGCATTCATTAAGATAAATCGTTCTTTTAAATATAACTTCTTAAATATAACCTCAACGAGATGCCGATTTTCGAGCACAATCGCTCCCAACGCGCCTATAATCACCGCGTAGTTATATGCAGTATCTCGTTTGGCGAGGCTCCTATACAAACACAGGTTACTGATCTGACGACATCGAGAGATGCCCAAGGTTAAGACAGGCTTTATCGGATTAAGGTTCAGCCCAAGGTAACTTCTGAGATTGTTCAGATACGTTGTATAGTGCTAAAACCTGGACGCGGAGATAGGCTTTCTGCACTCCCCCTCTTTGGTTTACTCCCCTATGCGATGCACTGTTGAAGTTTAAACAGCAATAGGGTCAATCACTTCCAGACTCCTCAGCGATGACCGCTACCACGCCAGCAGCACAGGCGGGTCAGCCATTGCTAACGCTTTGAACGCTGACTTTTTCACCGCCGCTGGCACCAGGACGGTGAATGAAGCCAGAGACTACGTTACACACTTACTTTTAACCACAGAGGTCGTTATCGATTACAGTTAACCGAGGATAAGATTATGGGAAATATGATGTTTTTTATGGGATTTTTGTTTTTCATCAGCTCATTGGGGCTGATCGCAGCCTATCTGAGCACCAAATGGGATGACTAATGAACGAAAAAGATCCGCCTAGCATCATCCTCCCCGTAGCCTCATCAATCATTGCGGGGAGGATGAATAACCGCAATAAAACGGACGGTATTTACCGCGCGTGATAATGATGATAATTTTTATTCTTGGGTTGCTGTACGCTATTTTTATGATCTCGGTAGGTATTAATGAGATTTATTTGTATTCCACCGGTCAAACTGCCTTTCTTTCCTGTTTATTGCTGACAGCGACCGCAAGCTTGCTGCTCGTCGCTTTTGTCTGGCAATGTTCCGTAAAAACCAAACGCTGATTTTTTTAATTCAACTATGAGCTGTGCTATGCAAAATAAAAAACAGGCCGTCGCCAGAAACTCGATGATTATCAGCGGATTGTTGGCGTTAGGTAAATTTATCGCAGGTATATTTACCGGCAGTATTGGCCTGATCTCCGAAGGCATTCATTCATTTACCGATTTTATAGCCACCAGCATCACCTGGTGGGCGGTGAGCGTCAGCGATAAACCTGCTGATGATGACCATCACTTCGGTCATGGCAAGGTTGAGAATCTGGCCGCACTGTTTGAGGTACTGCTCCTGTTGGCGGCAGGCGGTTGGATCGTCTTTGAAGCAGTAAGCAGCCTGATAGGTGAGGCCAACCAGATTGTAGCTGCACCGGTAGTGATTGCGGTACTGCTGGTGTCCATTGTGGTTGATTTCTTCCGTGTCCGAGCCTTGAACCGCGTGGCCAAAGCCACCAACAGCGCGGCTCTGGAAGCCGATGCTTTGCATTTCTTCTCCGATATGTTGTCTTCTGGTGTGGTGCTGTTGGGCATGGTTTTTGTGCTCTTTGGTTTTGCCCGTGCAGATGCGCTGGCAGCACTGATCGTCGCCTGCTTTATCCTGACTGCCGCATTGAAGCTGGGGAAACGCTCCTTTGATTCCCTGATTGATACTGCACCTGCTGGCACGCGGGAAGATATCGCTGCCATACTTAATGACTTCCCCGCGGTGCTGTCTACGGAGAATATTCGTCTGCGCAGTGGTGGAGCCACGCTGTTTATCGAGGTGAGCGTTGGGGTATGCCGTACGCTACCGCTTGAGCGGATCAAGGAATTGAAGCTGGCGATTACCGCCAAACTTGCGCAGCAATACGCCAACTCGGAAGTGAGGGTGATTGCCATCCCTCAAGCCAGAAGTGATGAAGATCTGGCAACCCGTATTCGCATGCTGGCCGCCAACCATGGGGCCGTGGTACAGAGCCTTTCGCTACAACAATTGGCAGACCGTGTGGCGATCGGGATGGATCTGCTGGTTCCGGCCAATGCCAGCGTAGAGCAGGCGCATGATATTGCCAGCGAGGTGGAGGAGGCTCTACGCCAGACCTTGGGCGAAAATACCGAGATTGAAACCCACCTGGAGCCCCAGATGCTGGATTGGCTAACTAGCCAGGATGTGGAACACGGTGAACTGGCAAGGATTGAACAAGCATTGACGGTTTCGGCGCAAAACAGCGGATTGGTGCAAGACATCCATGATATCCGTGCGCGAGAAACGCCACAGGGCGTGATTGTGAATTTTCACTGTCGGGCCCTTCCAGCCTTGTCGATTTCTGCGGTGCACGATGCGGTGGACCATATTGAACGGCAATTAAGAATACAATTCCCGATGGTATCGCGGGTGGTGGGGCATGTTGAACCGCTGTGATCCCTCACAGCGGAATAGGGAGTGGGCACAGTCAGCATCGAAGTAGAAATTGCCGGTGTGATGTGCCCCAAAAAACCAAGCCTCCCGATGCTGAGCTGCCAGCATCAGGGGGTTAAGAAGGTTTAAATAGCCATTGAATATTCGCTAACATTTACTGGTAAACAAACGTCACCCCAATGATTACTGAACGTTTCCTGCGGTCAACGGCCCACTGGTACGTGCATAGCTCGCCGTTAACCCAAGCTCCACTGACGATTCTCCAACGTTACCCAGTGATACATTACTGTTCGCAGGGATAACCTTGCCGTTGCCCGTTATCTGTATGCCAACCCCTTGTGCGGCAGAGGCTGAAGCCGTATTGCGGAAAACGGTGTTGCCGGCATCCTCAGTCGTTCCTGAAAGGTAGTAGCTCAACTGTTGATTTTTCAAACAATTCACAGAAATGGGCACAGGAGTACTAGCAGGATAATCAGGTAATGAGACCGTAACATTACGTGCTGAAACATCGCAGGTTCCTGTAGGAATGACGACACTGTTATTAGCTATTAGATTCCATGTGTACGTTTCGAGTGTTACAGGGCCGTTATTATCAGGGCCTCTATCCATCATATGCACATACAAAACAGCAAAATTGCTCCCAGCTGGTATCACAACTCCTCTGGCAGATGAGTCAGGCGTAATAATAAGCTTAGCGGAGAGTGGTGTATAATTATAGTTAGAAGAATAATATGAGAAAGTTTCGGTACCTAACGGCAATGAATACTTAGTTCTAACGAATTCTAAATAACCAGCATATTTAGATAGTTCCCCCGTGAAGCCTGAGTTGCGTGCAAAATAAAAAAAAACGGGGCTCCCGTTCCCACCATTAATTTTGTAGCGATCTTTACAACTGATAGAGTTGGAAAGGTTTACTACCATGTTTTCCCCAGCAGAAATACTCGGCCTAATATCAACATAGACATTCACGACGCTCTCGTCTTTATCACTTATAGTCTGACCAGTCAAATCTATACACGTAGTTGCCAAACTATTAAAAGAGCATCCCATCAATAATATTATTAATATGATTTTTTCCATAAAAACACTCATCAATCAGGCATAGGTATAGGTAATGCTAATTACCGCTTGAATAGTTCCCTGGGTAGCCGCACCGTTTACAGACAGTGCTCTGACTTTGAGTGGGAAACTTGCCGACTTGGTAGCATCGACGACCGATACTGCCTTTTTAATGCCATTATTCAGCTTGGTTCCTTTATCGTCCTGCAGTTCGATCTGAATATTACCCGCGGTCCCCATATTTTTATAATAACCGGTCGCATCAGCCGTCCCGCTAAATGTCGCTGTCACCTGTGACGTTCCGATGGGGCAACCCGTCAGGCTTAGGGTAACGGGTTTCCACTCCGATGCGGCACCCGCGGAGATCATATCCGAACTGTATATGTCACCTAGTGCAACAGAAGCTTTGGAGGTTGAAACGGTACAAGGGCCGGCTACCACTTTACCGCTAACCGTGATAGTCACGTCAGCAGCCTGTAATGGGCTGGCGAGGCTCAGTAGCCCGGACAATAGCAGAGGGTACACATTCCTATTTTTCATATTCATATCAGTTTCCTGTCACTGAAATTCAAGCGTAAAGGTTGCCGTTGCATTGACATGCCCGACGGTGACCGGCATCCGGGTAGCCATCAAACGGGCATAAAAATTAAGTACGTTGGTTTGTCCTGGTGTCAGCGTCGTCCATGATATTGATGACGATGTGGCATTGAGCGACAACATCGTCTGCTGGCTATTCAGAATTTGTACGCCTATTCCCGCAGCAGCAGCCGCACCACTGTCGAGCTTTAACAGACTTGTGTTGTCATTATCCGCAGTACCGGTAAAACTGACTTTTACCGCCGTTACCGAGCTTCCGCACGGGGAAAGCACGATACGGAATGGTACTGGTGATGTCGTCGCGCCTACTGTGTGAAATTGTTTAGCGACGTTATGCCTCAGATCGACAGTAAAATCTTTCGATTCACCTGCCACTGCGCAGGTGTTATTCAGGATGTTTCCGTAAAGAGAAATGGAGTTATCGGTGGCAACGGCCGAGCATATGTAACAAGCCAATAGCGCACTAAACAGGTTAAGTTTCATCAACGACACACCACCGTCAGTTGATTCAGCACTTTGTTCAGGCTATCTTTCGGCTGGCGATAATCAGCCACACAACTGTTGTCCTGTCCATGGCCCCACTTTGCCTGAACCTTGCCCACTAGCGGCATACCGCTCATATAAACCTGACCGTTCTCGTCGACGATATTGCCGCCCTGGTTGGTTTCGGATGTTACAAGGGCACCGAATGGCACTGGCTTGCCGTTGTATATCAACGTCATCAGAATTTTTATCCCGACTCTGACGTTGAAATCAGCGCGCACTACCGCGCCGTGGGTAGGTACAACACTGACCACCGGATCATCAAGCTCGACGTTATTGGCCAGAGTATTGGTATTCAGCGCTATCCGGTTTTCGCGATAGTCGGTGGCATAAGGCAGTACGGCGTAACCGCGCCAGTCCGTGCGAACACCGGTCTGGTTTTCAACTTTGATGCCGCCCGCGCCAGGCGCTTTCACCAGCACCACCGTATCGTTCAGCGGCTGGCTCAAGGTGACGCCATTGTCATGAAGCAGTGCACCACCGCTGACGCCGTAGTACAGCTGCTTAAAACCGTCGCTGCGGCTGTAGCCAATATTGGTGTTAGCGTAACCGCCACGGTAGTTCAGCGCCGCATAGCCCGTACCGTTACTACGGCTATCGCCTCCGCTGGCGTAACCGGTCTGCACGCTGTAACCCAGGTTGTTATCCTCCAGCAGCGTACCGTAGAGGCCGGCAAAGTTGTTCATCCGACCGTTCAGATCATGAGACATGCTGTAACTTGCACTGGCACTGTTCCATACTGACTGGCTGTTGGAGCGCTGCCAGTAGCTGAAGGGGATGTTGACGTTGAAAGCCAACATCTGGTTGCGGCCTGTCTGCCAGGCGCTTCTGGTCAGACTGTAACTCAGCGTCCAGTTGATGTTGTCCACTGCGGCATTCAGTCCCATTTGCAGCTGTTCGTCAGCCTTGCCGGTCCCCCAGTAGGTCTGGCGACTGCCGCTCAGATAGAAGGTGGCTGCCCCCCCCAACTGCTGGGTCAAACTGGCCTGTAATGTACCGCGTTTGTTCCAGGCGAGATTGTAGTAATCAGTGAATTTGGGTTGCACCTGTATAACCCCATCCTGGGTATCTATACTGTAGCCCTCCATTCGCCGGTAAGTGGTGTCTGCAAAGCTGTAGTAACCCCGTGTCGAGTGCCGATAGCCCACTAACTGAATATTTGTACCGGTCTCATTAAACGACTTGTTGTAGAGGAAACGTAGCGACTGCCCCTGATACTCGCTGTCGTCGGGTAGCATGGCGTTTGCCTGCGTGATATCCAGCGAGAAGGCACCGAAATCGCCGATATTCTTGCCGAACCCAAAGTTAAACGCACGATAGCGATCCGCCAGTAAGGTGCCACCGTACAGCGTCCAGCCTGCCGGCATACCATGCATCAGCGTACTCTGGATGAATTTGGGTTTCTCCTGCTGGCTGCTGCCGCTACGATATTCACCCGCCGCTACGCTGTAGCGGATTTGGCCACTGCGCAGCAACATCGGCACAGAGGAATAAGGCACGCTGAATACCTGGCTGGTACCGTCAGATTCTTTTATGGTGACCTGCAGATCGCCACCGTTGCCTGCCGCATAAAGATCGTTGATGGTGAACGGCCCAGGTGGCACCGTAATGTTATAAGTCTCATAACCATTTTGCGTGATCGACACCTGTGCCGTACTACGAGCAATACCATGAATAACCGGCGCAAAGCCCCTCTGGCTTTCTGGCAGCATATTGTCATCGGAGACCAACTGCGCACCACGGAAGTTAATGCCGCCAAGAATGTCGCTGCTGGTATAGCTGTCACCCACCGTCAGACGTGAGCGTAGTAAGGTAATACCGCGCTCTATCCAGGTATTGATGTGTTGCCACTGATTTTTACTGTCGGATGAACCACCTCTGCTGTAGCTCCAAATGGTATTGTCGCGCAACCGCCAGGAGCCCATGTTCAATCCACTTTGCAGGTTCAGATAAGCATTATTTCTGCCATCACCAATATTATTACCGGTAAAGTTGTAGTTCAGCAGGCCGGCAGTAATCCCTTCATCCCAGAGCTCAGGCGGAATATAACCACGCACACGGTTACCCATAAAGGCCTGTGGTACGGTCAGATAAAGACGTTGCTGGCCGACGTCGAAACGGCTTGTGGCCCCCTCGATCATATCGGTCAAGGGGACACAGGCGTCTGGCGCGAACGTATCCATACCACTGACTACGGAGGTATTGACGCCCATGCCAACGAGCTGGCTGCGGGTCAGGCACGGAACCAGACCGAGACCGTTTTCACCCGCACTAAAGGCAACATCACGAGTGGTCATAAAGTCGTCGTTAAGATAGATATCTACTCGATAAGTATCAGGCGGCACTTCCTGACCATTTTCAAACCCGGAAAGATCTGCCACAGCAGCAGGATCGTCCGCCAGAAAACGGGGATTAAAGTAAAGCTCGGCTGGTATTGTATATGTCGGTATCGTCGCCAATAAGGCGATAAAAAAACGCCCCGAATACTGGCTGAAGTGCATATTGAACCGTGAGCCTAAATGGCCTGTTCCATGTTTTAGCTGCGACATAGTCCCTCCGGTCTGAAATTGGCCGGCTGTCAGTTCTTTCTTTATACCCAGGGAACAAACCGCTGGGATCTTCCCTGTTGGTTATTGCTGTGCGCCCGTCATTTTTGGAGTCAATGCGCCATAGTCATTAATCGTCTGGTAGGTGATTTCGCCGCCAGTGTTGGCAGGAAGCGTCACCGAAGCTTTACCCATCGGTGGTACCAGCGCATTTTCCAGCACCTGGTTCCCAGCCTTCAGCTCCGTGACCGTCAGGTAATAGGGAGTAGGGTTGTGAAGCGTCAGCGTTGAGCCACTACGGCTGAATGTCAGTTTTTCCGCTGCCAACTCCGGCGGCAGGCTCAGTTTCCCTGGGCGATAATAGAGCTTGATACGGCTGATGATTGCCAATTGCAGCGTGTTTTCACTCAGCTTCGATTTATCCATCGATGGGATCGCTTTAACGTTTACCCAAAACAGGCTTTCCCGATCCTGCGGTAGCTGATTATTAGTGGCATCGATAATGCGCAGGGTGTTCTCTTTTTTACCCTGCATGGCAAACAGCGGGGGGGTGATGACAAAGCGACCGTCTTTGCCACCTTCAGCATTTTCCACCCATGATTGAATAAGGTAGGTGCTGTCCTGCTCATTATTGGTGACCGCCAGCGCAACCTGTTTCTGGCCTGCCGGATAGATAACCCGGGTGGTCCCCAGCGCTACACCCGCTTCGCTACGCACGGAAAAGCCGGTGGCGGCAATTATCAAACATCCCACGAATAAGCAGCGCGTTATCTCCAGTATTTTTCTCACATATTTCCCTTTTTATTCGTCGTTATTTTCTGTTTCTTATTGGTAGTTCAGGGAGAACCAATACTGGCGGCTCCCTTGGGTAAGGTGATGCTCAAGCAATTACCTAAAACAGATAGCAGAATACCGATTTCACTTTCTGCATCGTTATCATCCCAGTTTTATTGTGTATAACGGGCCATCCTGGCCCTGAATGCCTCCTTGCCTGGCAAATGGATTACTCGTATTGCACCTTAAAGGAGGCATCAGCACTGACAGTACCGGCCGTTGCTGCACCAGTAGCGTAGAAACGAGCCTGGAAAGGAACAGCCGTACTGCCATCATTCAGAGCCATCGCAGTGCTGAAAGTTGAGCCATCCAATACCAGCGGAGTACCCGTTTTATCAAGGATCTGTACACCGATATTCTTTGCCCCACCGGAAGTTGAACTCTGCGTTGCAAGTACGGTAGTGTTAGTGCTGTCAACCGCTGTACCGGAGAAAGCAATAGAAGCTTTAGTCGAAACAGCAGTATCGCAATCGTTAAGCTGAATATTGAAGCCAACCGCCGGACTGGTGTCGCCTGCTTTAGCCAGTTTTGCGGAACGCACTTGGCCTAACTGAACGGTCTGATCGATAGAGCCCGCGTCTACAGCACAAGCTGCGTTAATTACTTCCCCTTTAAAATAAACTTTACCTCCATTCACAATGCTCTTCGTCGCACCAGCTTCCGCAGCCAATACAGATGTAGAGTTCAAGGCCAGGATTGACAGTGCAATGGCGCCCAGTTTATTAATTTTCATGTGTATTCCTTTAAACATATGAGTGAATAACCTTATTTAAACTAAGGTGGTGTGGTGCATATCCATATAACTATACGGAATTCTTGAAAATACTATTTCAAAACATCATGTACTCAGTGAGTAACGATGTTACTTACCTGAATGAATTAATGATGATTTAATGCCTTATCAGAAAGCCAGAGAAACTTAAACAAAAGCATACTTAAGTCATTAAGATTAGACAGCCCGGCTTTATATAATGCATTATTCCTTTTCCTATAAACGGTTTTTGAATTCATCAGCAGCACTTTAGAGACTCTATTAATGTCCATACCGTCATTAATCATCGAGCGCATGATACTGACCTCGTCAGCAGTAAACCGTTGCCACAAAAACATTTTTTCTCTAACGTGTCTTTTATCCGCTCTATTGGTTTTAACGTCGTTAATAAAGCTTACAACTTCAGAAACTTCCGTTTTTGAGGATAAAAAAAACACACTTCCCTTTGGATTCGGCCTGACCTTCACAGGAACGTCGATAAAACAAACTGTTAGAATATCATTCGCTAACAAAAACCCTAAAATTTTTGAGAAAAAATGAATATTTTCCATATTTACATTTACAATAAATATACTATTTTCGGATGTTTTCTTAAGTGCACTACGCATTTTTTTCTCTGATGGAAAACGTCTCGACTGAATGAATCTCCATTCCGAATGCAAAGATTTCAGGCCAGATATGAAAAAATGATCGTCACTCCATGTTATGAATCTTGTTTTCTTAGCATACATAGTTTTCTTAACCACGCAGAAATCTGGCAGGTAATTATGACATCATACATTTTTACACGGGTAGAAAGTCCCGCACCATATTAGTCATTAAATACCCAAGGTCCCTCTCAATGGCAACCACAGTATCATCGTAACACCACTTAAAATAATCAAAAAAAATCAAAAATAATCATCTGAGATTCTTATAATTTTAAGATTTTTCCTAAAGTGCATTTTGCTTAAAAAAATGCGATCATATGATAAATTAATGAACCTATAAAGTTATTAACTCTTTCTTAGATTTCTCCTAACATAATGATTTTAAAACATAAACCAACTTGGCCACAGGTAATTCAAAATGGGGTTTTCTTGCTCAACATACAACCTTAAATGAAACTTAAGTGATGATTTGATAAGGAAAAAAATGAACGACGTAGATAAAGAAGATGCAGAAATCAGCAATCGCTGCATTTACCTCATTGACCAAAAAGTATACTTCATACCTGATGAAAACCTACTCATTTCAAAAAATTATGATGAGAAGATTAAACTTTTAAGTACAGCAACAGAGTGCCTTTCTACTCTTATCTCGCGTCAGGGGCAGATAATCCCCAGAGAAGAACTAATGGACAGTGTCTGGAAAAAAAGGGGCGTTATCGCTTCTGACAATAACTTTTACCAGACGATACTCACCATCAGAAAGGCGTTTTCAACACTTGGCTTGGATGATGTTATTGCAACAAGATATAGAAGAGGTCTGGTTATAGAAAAAAAAACCTCAATTATTTTAAAGACACAGCTTTCATCAGACAGTGTAGAGACAAGAACTCTGCCGTTGGAAGGTACGATAGATGAGGTGGCCTGCCAGGATACTCAGCAAGATACCATTGAGTCCCCAACCAACAATCCCCCCCAGTCAAAGAGAAGAGGTTTCTATGCTATTTTATTATTAACCCTCACCCTTGGATGCATGACAGGACTCATTTTAAATATAAATTCGGGTAGGTTCTTTGATACTTTTCACCATATGAAAAGTGGCTACCCATGTGATATTTACCTCTCCAACAATACTAACTCCGTAGAGAGCGTCACATCATTTTTAAAAAGTAAAAAATTCTCCTGCAATAAAGGAGAAAAAGTTTATTATGCCTCAAGACAGCAAATTGGTTATCGGGCCATTATCACATGTGATAGTACATTTCAGGAGGGTGGCGAATGTTCAACAGAATTTTATCTAGATTAAGCATAAGAAAACTGAAAACCCCCTTAATTATCATGGCTATTTTTGCCATCAGTTCACTATCTGTATTAGAATTGAGAAGATATTTATACACTCAGCACAATAGAATATCCTGTTATGCAACTATAAACATACACAAGAATGACAAAATACTCTCCCTTAGATTAAGATATCTTATGCAGAAAGGTAATGGCATGATTTTCCTGCAAGGTAAATTGTATGAGAACGGAAAGAGCGTTGGAATTATAAGCAGGGATATTTCGTTTAATTACATTCAAAGTGGATCTTTTTATAAGATCTACGTAGAAGATATAGTAAACCTTTCTCAGAGTACACTTTTTGACGCAAAAGTGGATACCTTCCTGCCTGATATTTGGTATCAAAAAGGGATACGCAGTGGTTTTTTCATCCAACCCCAATATCCTAATGGCTATATTTTAGGCCGATATTTTTTGCCTTCTTTCTATTGCCGGAATATCGATGATTGACCCCAAGAAAAGGGGTATGTTAGCTGTGTCACGAGCACATCGTCAGGCCTGATAAACAGCTTTAAGGGGTCGTCACTATAAATGCGCCAAAAGCGTCGGTATATCCCTGATGGAGGGAGACAGTGAAACTGGCGAGAGTCTGCAGCAAACCCAGGCCGCTCAAGCGGCCTCAGACTGGTGACAAAATCCAATATGACGGTGGTTTTATGTCTGCCAATTGGAGCACAATAATCTGTATGCCCATGCCATGCCTTCTGTCTTTTTAATGCTAGCCAGCCTCCTCAATTTACCTAGCCAATTTCAGTGTGCCACTACACTCCCCTTACCACCCATGTCACAGACAATCTCCGCGATTTTCTATACTCTCAGCTATCCGACTCCAGACGCGACGTTGAGACGCCTTAGTGAACAGTTTTGACCTGTCATTGTTGAAATATATTCAGGAACACAGCCCGGTGTTAATCGAGGATGTCACCTCCAGGTTTGGCAAAACCCTGTCGACGCTGAAGCGATCCATGAAGGAGATTAACGAGTTTCTGGAGCCAGATTACCACCTGCATATTGATGGGCAGTGGATCGTCACGGCGATCGGCTATAGGGAATACATCGCCTTTCTGGAACAGCTCCCGTTTAACCGCTACATCACCACCGCCGATGAACGCATTAAAGATCTCAGCGTGGCGCTGTGCCTGCAGGACGTGGTGAACAAAAGCGAGTATTACCGCAAGTTTAACGTCAGCCCAACCACGCTAAAAAACGATAACCAAGCGCTGTTGGCATTTTTACAGGCCAATCATCTCACCGTTACCGCCATTCCCAAGCAGGGATCGCGGCTGGATGGCGACGAGATCCTGCTGCGCATCGCCATCTGCCTGACGATCCTGAAAACCATCGAGATCGGCGAAGATCATCTATTGGTGCCGCACAAAGCCAGCGAGCCGATCAATCGCTCCATTGCCACGCAGTTCTTAAAGGTGTGCCAACAAGAAATCAGCGCCGCCGCCGAGTTGTACCAACAGCAGCTGAGCCAGCAGATCACGCTGGGCTATAACAGTAAAAAATACTTTCTGGTGTATATGAGCATTGCGCTACATCGCATGCGGCGCGGGCATTTCATTACCCACAGCGATAACCTGAGCTTTATTCAATCCTCTGACTTTGGGTTACTGAATGGCGAGCACGAAAACCGTTTCCTCGACCTACTGATTTCATCGCTGACCTACACCTGGCGGCCATTTGATATCTATGATCCCACGTTGATTACGCTCGTTGGCCGCCTTTGTGAAACCCTGACCCCGTTGCTGCGGGCAGAAATCCACAACCGTTCGCCCTTCTTCGCCGAGATCTACCAGTTCGTCTATTCGACCATCGTACAAAACAAGTTCAATCTCTACTTTGACGATAAAAAACTGCATCAGGTGCAGACCCGGCACGCCCTGCTCTATCAGGGCGTCGTCCAGGCCACCGCCCCCATCGCGCAGCACTATCAAACCACCTTTTCGCCGGTGCATTTGTCCACGCTGGTGTTGATCCTGAAGAAATACGAGCTGCAAAACCGAGTCCACAGCGAGGAGAAAAAACGCGTCATTATCGTGACCAACTCTTCGGAAAGTAAGGTGGGTTATTTCAAGGAGGTATTGAAGTCGCACTTCCATATTGAGATTGTCGGCTACGTTAATATCAATGAGATACATACGCTCGAGCGGATCCCCTTTGATTTGCTGATCACCTTCACCAATAAAATCTCGAGCTATCTGAAGTATTATCAGTGGGATTACATCAAGGTGAATTTCTATCTCAGCCGCGATGATATCTCGCTGCTCAGCCAGCACGGGCTTTCCCGGGCGAAGAAGAAGATCCCGGCAGAGGGGTTTATTCAGGAGATTGAAGGATTGGATCGCCAGCAGCTGCGCCCCCTGTTAGAGCGGCAGTATCCGGACTTTTTCATCTGACAAGGTGACAACAAATGGGCACAGCATGCTGCACCCGTCGTGCCTAAGCGCTTAGCTGGGTTTGACGCAGGCCCCGGCAGTAGACCTCCACCAGCTCCAGCCCTTCATCCAACACCAGAATATCGGCATCTTTCCCCGGGCACAGTGACCCTTTACGGCTCTGTGCGCCCGCCAGAAACGCCGGATTCTCGCAAGCAATGCTGGCGACAGACACCAGCCCCTTATCCAGACGATCGACGATGTTCCTCACCGAATCGAGGAAGTTCATCTCCAACTGCTGGACCGCACCATAGTCGCAGGGGCAAACGTGGCGCGTATCGCCACCGTCTGAGGTAATCTCTAACTGCCCCTGTTTGATACGGAAGGTCTCTTTGCGCAGGTAATGGTGAAACTCATAGCCTTCCGGGAAATCGACATAGCCCATACAGTCACTCATCAGCACCATGCGCCGATCGCGTTTCAGGCGATAAAGCAGATCAAAGGCCTCCGGTTTGATGGTGATACCGCTCTGTTTCGCAACTTCTGCATAGGTATCCTGATAGTACATCAGCGCACCAACCACCCCGAGCTCACGGTGATGGAAGCCACGCATCCCGCTATAAGCGTGGGTGAAGTGATTTAATCCCGCCTCTATCGCTGCCGTAACCTCAGCAAAGGTGGCATCGGTATGCCCTGCCGACGCGGTGATCCCATGCGCCCGCAGATGGCGAATCAACTCCAACGCCCCTTCCAGCTCTGGCGCTAGCGTCATCAGGCGGATGTTATGGCCCGCCAGGCGGTTAAAGCGTTCGAATCCCTCAACGCTTGGCCGTTGCAAACAGTCGGCTCGCTGCATGCCGAGGTGTTTTTCACTGATGTAGGGGCCTTCCATATGGATGCCGATGGCTTCGGCCCCGTTCGCTGGCGTTGCCGTGGCAATATAATCGGCAGCCTCCATTAACGACGTCTCAAGGAAATCATTTGGCATGGTGCCGGAAGTGGGCAGGTAAGAAGTGACACCGGCCTTGACCAAATCGTGGCTCATCCACTTCAGCGACTCCTTATTGCCCTTGTAGCCGAACGAACCCCGCCCCCAGCCGTGTACATGGATGTCGACAAAGCCGGGCATGATGATCCGATGACTATGGTCGATGCAGCTACCGGAAAAGTGGCTGGCGAACCCGCTTATTTTCCCTTGTTCCACCCATAGATAACCGGCCTTGATACCGTCGGGGAATACGATCCGGTTGGATTTGATAACCCCGGAGCGCTGGTTATCCATGGCTTCTCTCCAAGACCCGGCCCGCCAGTTCATCGGCCAAGGCGGCACACAGGCCGGTATAGGCTCCGGGATCCAGCAGCTCCGCAATCTCCTGCGCAGTGAAGTTTTCGGCCATGACCGGATCCTGGCTTAGTATCTCACCGTATTCGAGATGTTCATGGGTGCTGCGCATCGCCATGTTGTAAACCAGCTCATGGGCCGGATCCTTACCCAGCTTATCCACCAGTTTCATCATGATTTTCTCGCTGTTGATCAGCCCGTGCGTCAGCATCACGTTGTCGTGCATCCGCTCAGGGTTAATCACCAACGTGCGCGTCAGCTCCTCTGCACGCAGGATAATCTCGGCCATCAGCTCAATGCTTTCCTGCAGGCTGGCATCAAAGATAAAGTAGGCAGAGCTGTCCGCCTCAAACGGCCTTGGGCAGACGTAGAGCGCCGCCGTCATCACCGAATACAGCTTCTGGGCGTTGGCAATGATGCCCTTTGCCAGCTTGGGATTGACCTTCTGCGGCATGGTGCTGCTGCCCACGGTGCCTTTGGTAAACGCCTCGGAGACCTCGCCAAACTCCTCACTGGAAGTCTGATAAACCTCTTCGGCGATTTTATGCAGAGTGGTTGCCAGCAAACACAGGTTGCTGATGTACTCGGCGCGGAACACTCTGGCATTGCGTGAAGGCACCAGCATCGAATGCATCCCGAGCTGTTCGGCGACCAGATCCTGCACCGTTCTGCCCGCTTCCCCCGTGGCGTGAAAGGCTCCCACCGCCCCGCCCATCATCACGGTGAATACGCGCTTTTCCGCCTCCTGCATGCGTTCCACCGCTGCCAGCAGCTCATAAATCCACACGGAAACCTTATAACCATAGGTGATAGGCAAGGCATGTTTACCGTGGGTGCGCCCCGCCATCAGGGTATTTTTGTGTGCCTTCGCCAAGTGGGCCAGATTGACCAGCGTGTCATCGACAAACTTCATCAGATGGCGGTGGAATTTCTGCACGATCAGCAGATGGGCCGTTTGCTGTATGTTTTGGGTCGTCACGCCGTAGTGCACGTACTTGCCACTTTCCGCATCACAAGATTTAACCAACACCTTGATAACGGGAACAAACCCGTGGCCAATCTGACGCATCAACCGGTCGATCTCCGCCAGATCGATCCGCTCCAACTGGCAGTTGGCAGCGATATTTTCAGCCGCGGCGGCGGGGATCATCCCCACCTTAGCCTGCGCCATCGCCAGTGCGCCTTCCACGTCGAGCCATGACTGCACCCTGGCTTCGTGGGTGAACAGATCTTTCATGCCCTGATGATCGATGGTTTTACTTTTGGAATCATAAAGTGCGCGCATGCTGTGTTCCTCTTAACGTTGCTGAATGCCAGCAAGATGGTCGTCTACCGCGTTACGGACAAACTCGACGTGTGGCCCGAAGACGACGTGAATATGGTTGCTGGAGGGAATAAAGGTCCCCAATGAACCGGCCTCTTTCAGCAACTCCATGTTCATCAGCTTCTGGTCGCCTAGGTCGATACGCAGCCGCGACACGCAGTTTTCTACCCGCTTGATGTTCTGCCTGCCGCCCAGTCCTTCTACGACCAGCTCCGCTACCTTGTCGTACTCTTTGTTATTGAGCAGCGCACTGTCCGCCATCTCTTTCTCGCGGCCTGGCGTTTTGATATCAAACTTGCCAATGGCATAGCGGAACACGCCATAGAACACCACAAAGTTAATCGCTCCCAACAGCAGCAGGTTCGGCCAGTGGGTGTTTTCGTACATCAGCCCGAAGATGCCGAAGTCAAAGATCGTGCCGCGAATATAACCAATCGAGACGTCCAACATTTGCAGAGGAATGGTTAACAGGCCGCACAAGATTGCGTAGACAACAAAAAGCTGCGGTGCAATAAACAGGAAGGAGAACTCAAGCGGTTCGGTGATATTGCCGAGGAACGCCGTCAGCACCACGGTCAGGATCATCCCTTTGGCGAATTTCTTGTTTTTGAAATAGGCCATGTGGTACATCGCCAGCCCGATAGCCGGAACGCGGAACAACGTGGTCAGCATCTGCGACGAAGCCAGGTAGCTGGACAGCGTTGGCATGAACTCATTCCATGCTGGATGGTTGGGCCCCAGTTCAAACAGGATCTTGTTCATGGCGGGCAGAATGCCAACGTAGGTTTGCCCATCAATCAGATAGGTGCCGCCCGCTTCGGTGAAGCGCACCGTCGAACTCAGGACATGGTGCAAGCCAAACGGGATCAGCAAACGGTTCAAGGTCATGTAGATCCCGGCACCGATGTTCGGCGCCATCATTACGGTCGAGATGCTCCGCATCCCATAGGTAAACACATCCCATACGAATGGGATCAACAGCCCGACCGGAATGGTAAAGGCAATCGACAGGATGGCGACCGATTTCTTCCCGCTGAAGAAGGCAAAGGCCAACGGCAGTTGCAGCCGGTAGAACCGGTCTGTCACCTTGGCGGCAAGCAAACCGGCAATGATCCCTCCCAGCGCCTCTATTTTCAGCGTATGGATGCCGAGCACCATGCCCTGCCCGACCAGCGCCATATTCTCCGTCACCAATTGGTCCATCACTTTCAGATGCACATGCATGGAGATCAGTAAGGTTAGATAGGCGATGACCGAAGCAAAGACCGCAATGCCCTTTTCCTTCTTCGACATGCCATAAGCGACCCCCATGGCGAACAGCAATGGGATATTCTGGAACACCACGCTGCTGATTAATCCCACCGAAGAGAGGATCGCCTTGCAGTAGGCATTTCCCAGAAACGGCAGTTTATCGATCATATACGCCTGGCCCAGCGCGCTACAGATCCCCATTAACATCCCCACCGGGGCTAACACGGCAATAGGCAATAATAGGGAACGCCCAAACGTCTGTATTTCGTTTTTAAAATTTGATTTCATTATCTGGCCCCTGGTTTACTTTACCGCTCTATCAAACAATGCCAGCGCTCCCACCATCAAGGCCAAATACTGGCTGATTCAAGGCTCATTTTTTGCCCGTCAAAAATCAGGGCTTGGGGCCAATTAACAGGTACGCCAAATCGCCGCCCAGGTCGTTTTCAGACAGGCGGTTAGCAATAAGGCGTAAACTCCAATCTTTTTAATGCTATTTCGCTTATTCTCACCTGCAAAGCGCGGCGTTTTCTGCCATTCTTTTGCCTATTCCTCCTAGCCTTAGCCACGCCTTCGTAGACAGGACAAATAATGGAAGTGTTAACAAAAGATGAAGTGTTATATCACCGGGGAAGTTTGCTGACGGCAGACGGCGTCATGGTCGCCTCATGGGATCTTGAACAACAGGAGAGTTTTTCCGGTGATTATTTTAGCCTGGCTGGCTACCGCGGTATCCGCAATGCCGCTGCGGCCCCTTTCAGCGTGGATTATTGCAACGAATCGGTCGTGCACATCATTAACGGCATGGGCGTAACGCTGGGCGATTCCATTATTGGCCTGACCGCGCTTGAGGCGCTGCGCGAGTTTAATCCCAACCTGCACACTATTATCTACCGGCCAGGGCGCGCGCCCCACTATGTCGATCAGCTTTATCATCTGGCGGCAGGCGTGGTGGCGGATCTCCGTTGGCTGCCGTGGAAGGCAGAGCATATTCCAGAACAAGAACTGTGTATCGATGCCGGTAATCAACTGTTCTGGCCAGCCTTCACCACGTTGCCGATGATCGATTTTTTTCTGCAGGCGCTGGGCGTTGAACCTGCCGCTATTCCTGCTACGGCGAAAGCCAACCGCTGGATGCAAAAACTATGTCTGCCGCCATTACCTGAACGCTGGCAGAACAAGCCCTACGTGCTGTTTTGCCCCACCGCCAGTACGCCGTTACGCAGCATTCCGGCCAGTGCCCATGTGCCACTGGTGAATGCCCTGTGGGAGAAATTTGCCTGCCCAGTGCTAGGATTTGGCGCGGTAGATCATCCGCATTATGTGGATATTCAACCGCTTTCCACCACGACCGCGGATTTCCTGGCCTGGGTGAAGCATGCCCGCTATGTTCTGACATCGGATACCGCTGCGGTGCATATTGCCGCTGGTTACGATGTGCCAACCACCGCCTTCTTTACCTCAATCGCTCCCGAATTGCGGGTGCGAGACTATCCTTTATGTCAGCCTGTCTATTTTGCCATCCCCGAGCTGAACAACGTGCAGGCCAGCGCCAGAAAGCATGACCTGGAGCAGGTCGAACTAGCCTTTACTACCCTGATGCTAAACGAATTGCCGTGGGCCTGATCCCCGGACTGGAGAACTACCGATGCTGTTGACCGCAATAAGAAATACCGCATTTGCCCTGCTGGCTTTGGTCATTACCCAAACCAGCGCAATCAGCTTTACCCTGGAAGTTGGCGGCAAGATTAAAAACACCACCGACGCCGAGAACAAAACCTATGTCTTTACCGATAAAGAGCTGTTTGCCATGCCGGTCCACAGCATCACGACCACCACGTCGTGGACGCCAAGAGTAAAATTCGATGGCGTATTGCTGGCAGATATTTTGGCTAAAGTGGGGGCCGAAGGCACCATGATGACGCTCTACGCGCTGAACGATTATTATATTGATGTGCCCATCTCGGACGTGGCTAAATACAATATGATCCTGGCCTATAAAATGGGCGGGGAAATGTTAAAGGTGCGCGATTTCGGGCCGCTGTTTCTGATCTATCCCCGCGATGCCGGGGGCGCGGAGCTCAACTCTCCGCTGTATAACTCGCGCTTTATCTGGCAGATCAACAGGATAGTAATTAAATGAAGTTAGTCCGCTTCAAAGACAGCGGCAGGTTGGCCATTCCGGCCATTTTTGCCGCCTTATTCCTGCTCGCCTCGACGGTGACGCTGTATTACTACAGTGCCACCTTGTCCAAAAAAGGGCTGTATGCCGTTGCCGGTACGCAGGAGAACTACTCTTGGTCGATCGCCAAGTTCGCCATCAAGCTGGCGGAATTTGAAACCCTGGTGGAGCAGCAAAAAAGTACCAAACAGGTGGATATCGATAACCTGAGGCTAAGGTTCGATATTCTCTATTCTCGCTATTCGGTGCTCGCCCGCCCGTCAGAATCGACCCTGCCGCTGTATCACGAGCCTGGATATCCCGAGCTCGTTGAACGGATGCGCAATGAAATTACCCAGTTGGATCAGTTGGTCAACAGCCCTCAGGTAGATCTGGGGTTGATTTCGCAAGCCATGCAACAGATCAAACCTTCCGCGATTATGATGGCCAACCTGGCGGACCACGCTGAAGTGAAACAGCGCACCGGGGCTTACGAAGATTTTATCGAGAAAAGGCGCATCATCTTTTATGGCCTGGTGATCATTATGTTCTCGGTGATCGCGCTGATTGCCATCACGCTGATCGTCATCCGCCAGCAGCGCCAAACCATCAGCCAGCAGTCGAAGGCCATTCGCGCAGAGCAAAAGGCTATCCGCACCAAAAACGCCTTCCTCGGGGCCATCGGCCATGAACTGCGCACCTCGCTGCAAAGCATTATGTCCGCCATTGATGTGCTGACCAATACCCGCGTATCCCATGAGCACAAGGATACCTTCCACCGGCTGGAAACAGCCGCCGAGCAGATAGAAAGCCAGATGAAGGATCTCACCGATTATGCACGCCTGGACAGCGGCATGATGGAGCTGCGCATTGTTCCCTTTAATGCCCAGCAGGTGATCGACGAAACGACGGATGAAATCGCCATGCTGACCCATAAACCTGGGGTCAAACTGGTACGTGAAGTGGAGTTTACCCATGCGCAGGTCTATTCAGACCCTCAGCGGCTGAGGCAAATCGTGGTTAACCTGCTGACCAACGCCTTTAAATATACCGAAAGCGGCACCATCACGCTGCACAGCTGCCTGCGTAGCCAACCGGCGGGAAGCTCGTTAATCATTGAAGTCACGGATACCGGCATCGGTATCGACAATGCCCTGCTACCGCAGATTTTCGAGCCCTTTACCCAGCTCGATCAGTCAAATACTCGCCAATACAGCGGGGTTGGCATGGGATTGGCGATCGTCCACGGCCTGGTCGAATTGCTCGATGGCACGATCACGGTATACAGCGAAGTGGGAGAAGGCAGCACCTTTATCGTCAGCATCCCCGTTGAGATCAGTGAAGAACAGTTGCCGGAGCAAAGCCCACGTCCGGCAGCGACGCTGTTGAAAAAAGAGCAGCAAATCCTGGTGGTGGACGACAATCCTGCCGCAGGCATGGCCTTTATCGCCCTGCTGGATAAGTTGGGCTATCAATATGAGCTGTGTGACTCGTCGGAACGTGCGCTGCAAAAGCTGTTGCGGCGGCCTTACGATGCCTTGCTGCTCGATCTGCAAATGCCCGGCATCGATGGTGTGGCAGTGGCGCAACAACTGCGTGACCAGCGTGGCCCGAACCGTAATATCCCGATTATCGGTATCAGCGCCTATACGCCGGAGCTGCTCCCTAGCGAGCAACGCGCCATGTTTGACGATTACCTGATGAAACCGGTACGCATGGAGGCGCTATCCACCTCACTCACTTCGCTGTTTGTCGCTACAGATTAAAGCACCGTTGCAGTGCGGCTTCGATCACATGGAGCCGCACCGGCTTTTCATACGGGCCGAGCACGTCATAATCACGCATTGCTCTGGCAATCTCTGACTCACGCAAATCGGTGCCCAACTGGCCGGTCAGCACCAGGATCGGCGCATCCGCATGATCGGAAGTGCGAATGGTTTCGATGCATGTCTGCGCCGTCTCATGGCCTATCAACCAATCCACCACATAGCCATCAAACGGGCTTTTGGCCAACGCCTGGCAGAAACTGCTGACGTCATAGAAAGCCACCGCATTAAATCCTTGGCTATTGAGATACTTGGTTAGCTCATCAGCGGCCTGATGTGCATCGTCCAATACTGCAATGCTCAGGCGATCGTCCTCGCTAAGGCCGGGGCGGATCTCGATCAGTTCGACAGCAAAATACTTGCCCTGTGGGGCTTCGCCGGCTCGATAAACGATCCACTGCCCATCCTGCTGCAAGCCAACAAACTCGGCCTGCTTGCTGCCCACTAGTTCGCTGCTAATGTGCGCCACGCAAGGTAACGCCACCCCGGCCACAGAAAAGATGGCATCCTGTGCCACAGTGGACCCAACAGACTCGCTTTCGGGGAGAATGTCGACGATGGACGCCGGCGTTTCTCCCAAGGCCAGTGCCACGCTGTTGATTTGCTCCAGCGTCCATGGGCTCTGGCCTTTCAGCTTGCGGTGAGCATGGGAAAAACTCAGATCCAAAATGCGGCTGAGTTCCTTGGCATGTTGTCGCTTGCCGATCCCATGTTGCAAAAAGAGTTCCCTGACCTTGCCTGCAATCGACTGCGAATCGAATTTTTGATGATTGTTAAACATGTTATCCTTCGATATATCTCGCTGATTTTTCAGTCGCTTTGACACCCATCCGTACAAAAACGTTATCGAAATCTCGCATACTATACAATCTTAGCCTAATAGCTTGCTTGACATACCATCTTTTATGGTCAAACATGGTATCAGAAGTGATGTATTATAAAAACGATAGTAGAACGATAAGTTAGTAATAACCATACCAACACCAGGGAAATTATAAGCCGGCCACAACACCTGATTAAAGTATCAACAGGGAGTTGCAAGCTGAGCAAGTTTAACCGCAGAGTTAATTGCTTCACCCCTCGTTAAGCCGGGGCCCGCAAGGGTTCCGGTTTTTTATTTGCCAAAAAACCAATGAAAAGGCCGGAGAGCACTCCCCGGCCCGTCACTCGTTCGCGGATTATCCCTCAACTCTCGCATCTTCCTCAGCCTGACTTATGATGGCTTTGGCCATCCACTGGGTTACATCCTGAATATCATCGAGCTCTAAACCCCAAATGTCCTTCAGCACCAGGAACACCTCGGAACCATAAATCAGCGAAAAGGCGTGGATCACGCGTTGCAAGGCTTCAGCAGGGAGTTTGTTCTGCAAGGGCTCAACCGCCAGCTTCAACAGCCGCTTGCGATTGCCACGCACAAACTTTTCGCCCGGCGTCGCGTTAGCCCATTGCTGGAGCGATAGCTGTAACGCCGCACGTAGCGCGCCTTCATGCTGCTCCATCTGCGGGTAGGCAAACGCCAACAGTTGATGAATGCGCTTGAGCGCATCGTTATCCTGCGGTTGCCATTCAAGGATCGGCCCCAGGCTTTTCGCCACAACGGCGGAGATCAGGGCACTTTGGGTGGGAAAATAGCGATAAGCGGTGGCACGAGAGACCTGCGCATGCGCCGCTAGCTCAGTAATCGAAGGGAAGACTCCACCATCGTAGAGCTCCATCGCACAGGCCAGCAGCAAGCTGCGGGTTTTGGCACGAGTATGTGTCAAAGATTCATCCCGTGGAGCGGGAAATGCGGATATTGGCACGTTTTCCTCGAACTTCCTCGTATCTTCCAGCCTTGGAGTCAATACGATAGACAGCCTCACCGACAGATCCTGGCCCATCGGCAACGTAAAAAATTACAGCTAAGATAGCCAAAAACGGGACTCAAGTCTCACTTTAAACAAATTAATGCTTGCAAAAATGATACGGCAGTCTCATTATGGCCAACAAATAAACGATAGTACCTTATTGTCCGACACCAGGGTTCACCACCTACTATAAAAAATAGCATTAAAATCAATTTGTTCAGGCCTTTGTCTGAACCTTTTTCAGGAACAGATGATGAGCAGCACCCCGGCTTTTGTCTATATTGCTACCACAGCAGATACTAAAGGACAAGAACTGGAATATGTCCGTCATCTGATCGCCAATCTCGATTTACCCGTCATCACCCTCGATCTCTCCACTTCCGGTAAGCCTTCTCTGTATCATGCGGACGTTTCTGCGCATGAGATCGCGGGTTACCATCCGGAAGGTGAGCAAGCCGTTTTTTGTGCTAATCGCGGGCAGGCGATTGCGGCCATGGCTATCGCTTTTGAGCGCTTCATGCTCTCACGTCGTGATGTTGCTGCGCTGCTCGGTTTGGGCGGGTCTGGTGGCACCGCGATCATCACGCCCGCCATGCAACAGTTGCCCATCGGCCTGCCAAAGCTGATGGTGTCGAGTATGGCGGCGGGTGATGTCGCTGGCTATGTCGGCTCCAGCGATATTGCCATGCTGTATTCCGTCACCGATATCGCCGGGCTAAATCGCATTTCACGCAAGGTATTGAGCAATGCCGCCAACCAGATAGCCGGCGCCATCCGCTTTCATATCGATGATGATGCCGACAGCAAACCTGCCACCGGCCTGACCATGTTTGGCGTCACTACGCCTTGTATCAAGGCCGTGACCAGCGCCATTGAGCACGACTGGGATTGCCTGGTGTTTCACGCTACCGGCAGTGGTGGCCAGGCAATGGAGAAGCTGATCGACAGCCGCTTGCTCAACGCCGTATTGGATCTGACCACCACCGAGGTGTGCGACTATCTGTTTGATGGCGTGTTGGCCTGCAACGAAGATCGCTTTGGGGCCATTGCCCGCACCGAGATCCCTGGTGTGATGTCATGCGGAGGGCTGGATATGATCAACTTCGGTCACCCGAAAACCATTCCGGCCCGCTACGCCAATCGTCAATTTTATTGTCACAACAGCCAGGTAACGCTGATGCGCACCACGGCGCAGGAGAATACCCAGTTAGGGCGCTGGATTGGTGACAAGCTGAACGCCTGCGCCGGGGAAGTATGCTTTGTCGTACCGCTGGGCGGCTTTTCAACCTTGGATGCGCCAGGGCAACCCTTCTGGGATCCACAAGCGCTGAGCGCTTTTGTTCACTCGCTGGAACGGACGCTGGTACAGACCGCAAAACGCCGGTTGCTCAAGGTACCGTACCATATCAACGATCCCCTGTTCGCCGCGGTTATTATCGAACAATTTAATGCCATTGCTGCTACAGCTAAATAATCCTGTCAGAAATTAAAATCGTGTCGATGGCCCTACTATGGGCCGCAAACCCTTTAATGGGCCGGTAAAACTTAAATTGGGCCATAAAACCTGATACAGTGGGCCATAAATGGCAAAACGGGCCGTAAATATCATATTTTTCGGTCCGTGTTTTTACTGGCCCGCAGGAAACAAACATCGATGACATCCTCAGTTACCCTACCCAACCTGCAGCAGGCCATCCTAACCGCCATCGCTGCCGCGAAAACTCCCGTCAGTTCTGGGGAACTGGCGAAGCAGCTTCAGGTCGGTCGCTCCACCATCAAGCGTCATATTGAGGTCCTGCTCAGGGAAGACAGAATCATCCGATACGGCACCGGACGAGGAACCCGTTACACCCTCTCTGGGCAACAGACAGAGTTGGTACAACTCACTTCTTCGGTCACAACAGACAGTGGCATCGCACCTCACACCACGGAGGCGCAAGCTCTTCTCAACTACCTACACTCCCCACTGACTAGCAGGGAGATTACTGGTTATGACCGAAGCTTTGTGGAAGACTACATCCCGAACCAGACCTTTCTGCTGTCAGAGTCTCTTGCCAGGGCACTAATGGAAGAAGGGAAGATGGCCGGGCAGCAACCTGCAGGGACCTATGCCCGAAAAGTGCTGGAGCAGTTGCTGATTGATTTATCCTGGTCCTCATCGCAATTGGAAGGCAACCGGTATTCCTTGCTGGCAACCGAGGAACTCTTTAAAAGCGGGACAGAAGCCGGGGATATGGATGCAGTGATGCTGTTGAACCATAAGCAGGCGATTGAGTTTATGGTCGATGCCGTCCCCGAATCCGGACTGACTGGCCCTGTCATCAGCAACCTTCATGCTCTATTGATGCACGACTTGCTTTCTGAACCGGAAGGTCTCGGGGCCATCAGGAAGAAGATAGTGAATATCAGCGGAACAACTTACACTCCGCTGCAGACACCTTTCCTGCTGCAGGAGATGTTTGACAAAATTATTGAGAAGGCCCGGCAAATCATAAATCCGGTAGAGTCCGCATTTTTTCTGTGGGTCAATCTTGCCTACCTGCAACCCTTTGAGGACGGTAACAAAAGAACCAGCAGGCTCGCGGCCAACATTCCGCTGATGCTGTATAATAGTGCCCCTTTGTCCTTCCTTGACGCTGATGCCACGAATTATGCATACGCCATGATGGGGGTCTATGAAAAGCGTAATGTGGCTCTAGCGGTGGAGTTGTTTGAGCATCTGTACCGTCGCTCAATAAAACGCTACGCCGTGACACTCCAGGCAATGGGTGTTCCTGACCCGTTCAGACTGCGCCACCGGGAGGACTTAAATACAGCCATCCGCTATATCGTCACCGACAGGGAGAGTATCGAATCCGCCCTGCTAGCCATCACTATTGCCACAGAAGATAAGGAGCAGTTCAGGGCTCTCCTGCAGGATGAACTCCGGGTACTGAACACGCACAACTGCGCCCGGTATCGCCTTTCGATGCGTATGACGGAACAGTGGATTAAAGACGGGAAACCGGCCTAGTCGCCCCGTTCAACCCATGCGAGATCCGCGGGAAATAGGCTGTAGGCGCGGCAGCACATACACCATCCTCAATTTTTCATTCCAGATGGTCTTCGGGGGAAAATTCATTAAGAGTGATGATTTCAAACTGGTATTACTGGGGAGAGAGATCTTTGAACATGGCGGCCAGTCTATTTTTTACACTAACTTTATTAGGTTAAATTTTAGCTTCACGGTCAGGACGTTGTCATTAATAAAAAAGCCGGGAAAATAACCCGGCATTTTTATTTTGACAGCAATGTTAATTATTCAGCAGCAGGGACATGATCGCGCATTTTCTTCATATGCTCCATCATCTTCTGCTCGCGTTTCTGATAATTCTCATTGTATTGTTTTTTCTGCTCTGGCGTTAGCAGGTTATACATTTTGTTTTCCGCTTTGGCACGTTCCAGCATGTGCTCGGATTGCGCTTTGCCGATTGCATCGATCTGGGCTTTTACCTTGGCTTCGTCAAAGTTTTCCGAAGCGATCATACTGTGTAGCGCCTGGCGCTCGTCTTTAGCTCCTGGGCCGCGTTTTTGATGCGACTCTTTCATAATATCGCGCATCTGCTGGCGTTGATCTTTGGTCAAGTTCAAACCAGCAAAGAGATTGTCTCTTTTCGCCTCTTTATAGTGCATCATTTTTACCGGGGCGGCAGGTGTGGCCGATGCGGTTGCCGGGGCGGTAGTTGCATCGGCAGCAAAGGCGGCAGAAGCAGAACCCAGGGCTAAGGTTGAAGCGACAAATAAAGCAGTCAGTTTACGCATAATTATTTCCTTAAAAGTTATTCTTCATCAGGAGCGCTGTACGTTAACAGGCTCACTATCTCGTCGTCGGAAATAATAGTATGCGCATGAATATATAGTAATGCGAGGGAGTGTAAATTTTTTAAAATCAAAAATGGCAATATTCGTCAATTATGAATAAATTATGGAGAAGGCGTCTGTTATTTGGAAGATTACATGACCCAAGCGTAATTATTAGTGTGGCTTTTGTCCACCTCCAGCTTGGGATTAATTTAGCATCCCTAGCCACAACTCTGGCTCAACGAAGCCAAAAACTGATTTTCGCACACTGCGCGGTTCTCTTTTACACTCTATACAGACGTCGTTCACGCGATCCCCATCGTCTTTCAGGCTGCAGCGTAGGGTCCGGCTGTCCCATTTTGAGGAATGAACATGTTCGCAGACCAAGGCCCGATACTCCTTAACACCCATTTTGGCACCAGCAGCCCTTACTGGCATCTGGCGTTTGACAGCAATGCCCTGCAGTTGACGGCAATCAAAGGCAAAACACACCTTGCCGTGGCCCTCGACGAAATGCAGGCGGCGAAAATCCGCCGTCTGAGCGGGGTCACCGCCAGCCTGGATCTGACCATCCAGCTCAGCGGCCAGCCCATCCACCTGCATTTGGTCGGCCGCCGGATCAATAAATTTGAGTGGGCTGGCACCGCCTCTGCCTATACCGATACCGAAGCCGTGGCACGTGATTTGGTGCACGGCCTATCGTTTGCCGAACAGGTGGTGTCAGAGGCTAATTCCGTCATTGTCATCGTTGACCAACACGGCCGCGTCCAGCGCTTTAACCGCCTGAGCGAAGAGTATACCGGCCTGCAGGAACAGGACGTGATTGGCAAAAACGTCTTCAAGATGTTTATGAGCCCCGAAGAGGCCGCAGCATCCCGGCGCAATATTGCCAACTTCTTTCACAACGGGGCCTCTTATGAGGTGGAGCGCTGGATCAAAACGGTCAAAGGCGAGCGGTTATTCCTGTTCCGCAACAAGTTTGTCCACAGCGGCAGCGGCAAAAAAGAGGTGTTCCTGATCTGTTCCGGCACGGATATCACCGAAGAACGCCGTGCCCAGGAACGCCTGCGGCTATTGGCCAATACCGATACCATCACCGGCCTGCCAAACCGCAACGCCATTCAGGATGATATTAACCGGGCGATAAGCGAACGCGGTGAAAGCCACGTAGGGCTGGTCTATCTCGATCTGGATAACTTCAAAAAAGTGAACGACGCCTATGGCCATATGTTTGGCGATCGCTTGCTGATCGAGGTGTCCCACGCCATTCTCAGTTGCCTGGATCATGGAGAAAAACTTGCCCGTCTGGGGGGCGATGAATTTCTGGTGCTGGTCACCCAGGCCGACCGGATCATGCTGCAAGAGCTGGCCCAGCGCATTATCGATCGCTTGCAAATGCCCTTCCGCATCGGCCTGATCGAGGTCTACACCGGCTGTTCGATTGGCATTGCCCTCTGCCCGCAACATGGCCACGATCTGGACAGCCTGATCCGCAGCGCCGATACCGCCATGTACGTCGCCAAGGAGCACGGCAAACGCACCTTTATCGTCTTCTCGCCGGACATGAACCGCCGCGTTGCCGAATACATGTGGCTGGATACCAACCTGCGTAAGGGGCTGGAACAGGAGCAACTGGTGGTGTATTACCAACCCAAGGTCACAACGCTCAACGGAGCCGTGAACAGCGTAGAGGCGCTGGTCCGCTGGGATTCGCCGGAGCGCGGGCTGATCCCACCGCTGCAGTTTATCTCCTATGCCGAAGAGTCAGGGCTGATTGCCCCACTTGGCCGCTGGGTGCTGCAAACCGCCGCTAAACAGGCTGCCATTTGGCAGCAGCAGGGGCTGAATTTACGCATTGCGGTTAATCTTTCCGCCAGGCAGTTGGTGGATGACAGCGTGGTAGACGATCTGGTTGAGGTACTGCGAGAAAACCAGCTTTCTCCCTGCACTCTGGACTTTGAGCTGACCGAGAGCAGCCTGATAGAAGATGAGAATCGGGCTCGTGAGGTGATCGCCCGGCTACGGGCCTTGGGCGCCCAGGTACACCTGGATGATTTTGGCACCGGTTACTCCTCTCTGGCCCAGTTGGCACGTATCCCGCTGGACGCTATCAAGCTGGATCAAAGCTTTGTTCGCGGCGTCAATCTGGCCCCGGTATCACAGTCATTGATACGCGCCATCGTCGCGGTCGCCGAAGCGCTACAGTTCAAGGTGATTGCCGAAGGGGTCGAGACGGACAGTGAAAATCGTTTCCTGGACTGCGTAGGGGTCGATGAAAAACAGGGATTCCTGTTCGCCCGACCGATGCTGCCCGAACAGTTGGAGCAGTGGCTGAAAACCTATAGCCCGCAATCACCAAAGTGATGCGGGCGGGAATTAACGCTTAGCCAGCGTGACGCTGATTAAGCGTGTGCCGATCCTGCAACATCACCAACCGTTCAATGTACAGGCGATCCTTCTCCTCGATGGTAAAGGCCGCGTGCACCCAATCCTCGGTAATGTCCATCAGCTCGGAGCGGGTTAACTGTAATACCCGCTGACGCGCGCGTAACATGGCACGCATACCGTTCAGCTTGGGCCTGATGGTGTCGATGAAGGTACGAGTCGCCATATAGGCATCACCTGGTTGAAACAGCTTATCCACCAGCCCACAGTTTTCGAACCATTCGGCAGTGTGAGACTCACCGCTCCAGATCAGTTCTTCCGCCAGGCGCATACCTGCCTTGCGGGCTACCAGTGAATAACCGCCCATACCGGGAAACAGATTGAAGGCGATTTCTGGGAACCCCATCCGTGCGTTGTTCTGCGCCAAAACAAAATGGTGCGCCAATGCCGCCTCAAAACCGCCCCCTAGCGCGCTGCCCTCCACCATGGCAATGCTGATGGCCCCGGTATCAAAACCTCGTGCTGCCGCATGCACACAGTCGATACAGGCCCGGGCATATGCCATCATCGCCTCACGCTTGCGGTTTTTGATCGCTTCGGCAAAAAAGCTCAGATCCCCGCCGACGTTAAACATGTTTTGCACCAGCGAGCCGGTGACCCAGAAGTCGAACTGCAACGTCGACTCTTTCGCCGCCTGCGCCAGCGTCATGATGTCTTCTATCAGCGCCTGATTGAAGCAAGGGCGCGGCTCTGCACGCAGTAACATCCACATGATGTGGCGATCTTCCTCGTAATAAGCGGAAAGTTGCGACAGGTTGCCCGCTTCGGTAAATGGACGACAGGTGGGATGATTGAATAATTTCATAAGACCTTCCATTTTATCTATTGATTCAGGAAATAACCGTTCCAGCCCCTACGGCTGCAGTAGGCGCATGCCGGATAAAAAAGCGCGCGCCATAAGATGAGTAAAAGCCTTCCTGGCGCTGAGATAGATAAAATTGCAGGGATCCGGCAGAAAAACAGACGTGTGGTGAATAGGACAAAATCGAACGTTCTTACTCGCAGTTGTTGGTAGAGGCCATCATCAGAATTAACCCAATCTCGTCCATTAGCGACCAAATCGAGGGCATATTTGGCTATAATCAAGCACATGCCCATTGATTTACCTGAAGGATACCGTGACGTAATGCAGAATAAAGCCGCTCCAGAGCAGCCTGAGGCCATTGAGAAACCGACGATCGCCATCAAAACCGGCAACCAAAAACTGGATAAAGGCCTTTCGGGGTTCGCTCGCCTGATAGAGCGCGTTAAAGCCTGGCCCACCATCGCTCACCTGCTGCGAGCCACCGAACGCTTCAACGACCGTCTCGGCAGCCAGTTTGGCGCCGCCATTACCTACTTCTCGTTTCTCTCACTGATCCCGATCCTGATGGTGTCGTTTGCCGCCGTGGGCTTTGTGCTGGCATCTAACCCGGATTTGCTGGCCGAATTGATCAACAAGATCGTCAACAGCATCAGCGATCCCACGCTGGCCAGTACCTTGAAGAACACGGTGAATACCGCCATCCAGCAACGTACCACCGTCGGCCTGACCGGTCTGGCGCTGGCGCTGTACTCCGGCATCAGTTGGATGGGTAACCTGCGTGAGGCGATCCGCGCCCAGTCCCGAGACGTCTGGGAACGTAATCCGCAGGATCAGGAGAAAATCTATTTTCGCTACACCCGCGATTTTATTTCATTAACTGGCTTGGTGGTGGCGCTGATCGTCACTCTGTCTTTAACCTCGATTGCGGGTTCTGCCCAGGCGGCCATCGTGCATGCGTTGGGACTGGATGGCATTGAATGGCTGCGGCCAGCGATGACGCTGATCGCGCTGTCGATCTCCATTTTTGCCAACTACCTGCTGTTTCTTTGGATCTTCTGGATGCTGCCACGCCATAAGCCGAAGAAAAAAGCGCTGCTGCGCGGCACCCTGATCGCCGCAATTGGCTTTGAAGCCATCAAGTTTGTGATGACCATGACGCTGCCGCAGGTCGCCAAATCACCTTCCGGTGCCGCCTTTGGCTCGGTGATCGGGCTGATGGCGTTCTTCTACTTTTTTGCCCGCCTGACGCTGTTTTGCGCCGCCTGGATCGCCACGGCACAGTATAAAGAGGACAAAAACCTGCCGCAGGGCAAGTGAATATCCACCATCAGCATGGTATTCATGCCAGTCGCAAGGTTGCGACTGGTTTTTTATTTCAACAATCAACTCAAAAAGCAGTCAATAACTCTAAAACAAGACTAACCGATTGGCAAAAACCAGCATAACAAACTACCCTATAACTTTTCTTTGCACCTTTTCCAGTCATTCTCTCTGCGTATGGCTCACTTCACCACGTTAACAACCATAGAACGTCAACTCGTTAAAACATTAGTCTTTTTAACGGTTTATTTGCCAGATAGTACAAAATCTCCCCGTTGAAAAGCCATTTTGCTATGACTAAGATGAATTTTTCCCTAGTCAAAATATAAGAAATAACTATGCAAGCCACCATCGCAACCCCCTTGGACGCCGATGCCGCGTCCACACCGGTTAACTCCCGGGGAAAAGTCATCGTCGCCTCTCTGGTCGGTACCGCCATCGAGTTCTTTGATTTCTATATTTATGCCACCGCTGCGGTGATCGTATTCCCGCATATCTTCTTCCCACAGGGTGACCCGGCTGCTGCAACGCTACAATCGCTGGCCACCTTCGCCATCGCCTTTGTGGCAAGGCCAATCGGCTCTGCTCTGTTCGGCCACTTCGGCGACCGCGTCGGGCGGAAGGTCACCTTGGTGGCTTCACTGCTGACCATGGGGATTTCCACCGTGCTGATCGGCCTGCTGCCAAGCTATGCAACCATTGGCATCTTTGCACCGATCCTGCTGGCGCTGGCACGCTTTGGCCAAGGCCTGGGTCTGGGTGGTGAATGGGGCGGTGCCGCGTTGCTGGCCACCGAGAATGCGCCTGCCAACAAACGTGCGCTGTACGGCTCTTTCCCGCAGTTGGGTGCACCGATCGGCTTCTTCTTCGCCAACGGCACCTTCCTGCTGCTCTCTTGGTTGCTGACTGACGAACAGTTCATGACCTGGGGCTGGCGCGTACCGTTTATCCTCTCTGCCGCGCTGGTGCTGGTGGGCCTGTATGTGCGTATTTCGCTGCACGAGACTCCGGTTTTTGCCAAGGTGGCCAAAGCGGGCAAACAGGTGAAGGTCCCGCTCGGGACGCTGTTGAGCAAACACAAAAAGGCGACCATCCTGGGTACCTTCATCATGCTGGCTACCTATACGCTGTTCTACCTGATGACCGTTTACTCCATGACCTACGGCACGGCCGCAGAGCCGCTGGGGCTGGGATATTCACGTAACAGCTTCCTGTGGATGCTGATGGTAGCGGTGATTGGTTTTGGCGTGATGGTGCCGATCGCCGGTTTGCTGGCCGATGCCTTTGGCCGCCGCAAGACCATGATTGTCATCACCCTGTTGATGATCGGCTTTGCCTTCCTGTTCCCGAGCATGCTGGGTTCCGGTAATCAGCTGTTGGTGATGGCTTTCCTGCTGCTGGGGCTGAGCATTATGGGCTTGACCTTTGGCCCGATGGGCGCACTGCTGCCTGAACTGTTCCCAACCGAAGTGCGCTACACCGGAGCCTCGTTCTCGTATAACGTGGCCTCGATCCTGGGGGCTTCGGTAGCGCCTTATATTGCGACCTGGTTGGCTAACAACTACGGGCTGTTCTACGTTGGCATGTACCTGGCGGCCATGGCCAGCCTGACGCTGATCGCGCTGCTGCTGATGAAAGAAACCCGCCACACGTCTCTGTAATCCTCTCCCGGCCCCCTGCCTATGGGGGCCTGTTTGTCTGTTGTCACAAATCCCGGCTATGCTATCCCTCCATTTGCTGAGGAAACCCGCCCATGCCATTGCGCCGTTGGCTCTGTTTGTCTGTTACGTTGCTGATTATTATCGCCATTGCCACCTATTTCTGGCTGAAACCGGCCCACCCGGATGCGCTGTGGCATATCGTCAGCCAGCAATGCCTGCCGAATCAGCAACAAAACCATAATCCAGCGCCCTGCACACAGGTAGATGAGCAGGCCGGGTTCGTAGTGCTGAAAGACCGCAATGGGCCTTTGCAATACCTGTTGATGCCAACGGCCAAAATCACCGGCATAGAAAGCCCACTGGTCTTAGAGCCCGACACTGCCAACTTATTCACCTTAGCCTGGCAGGCCCGGCATTTTATGGCGGATAAACTCGGTAAACCGATCGACGATGCCGCCATCTCTCTGGCGATCAACTCCGAATATGGCCGTACGCAAAATCAGCTGCATATTCATATCTCCTGCCTGCAACCGGCGGTAAAAAACCGGCTGGCGCAGCTGCAAGGGGATTTCAGCGAAAGCTGGCAGCCGCTACCCGGTGGATTGCTGGGGCATGATTATTTGGCTCGCCGCGCCAGCGCTGCTGAACTCAAGCAGCTTGGGGCATTCCGTTTGCTGGCTCAGGGCGTTGAGGGCGCACGTGAAAGCATGGGGAGCTACGGCATGGCGATGACGGCCTTACCGGGAGGGGATTTCCTGCTGTTGGCTGTGAAACGTAACCTATGGCAGCTGAATCTGGCCTCCGCCGAAGAGAGCCAGGATCACAGCTGCCGGGTACTACAGTAATCTTGGGTCACTTCTTGTTCTTCATCTGCTGCAGGATCTTGCCACACTGGTTTTCTTCGCCACCGTCACTCGGTGAAACCAGAGCCAGCAACGCTGCTGCCGGGGCGACAACCACTCCCAATGCCACCGCAGCCACCCCGCGAGCAATCAACGGTCCAGCCTTCACGCCAGCGTCCGGTTTTTTAAACGTCCCTTTGACATACAGCGGCGAACGCAAGGTCAGCACCCGCATCCCTTTACTTTCCGGATCGATGGACAGATCCAGCCGCTCGGTGGCGAAATTGATGTTGCCGGTGATGTTGATGATGGCATTTTCCGTATCAAACACGAACAGTCGTGGTGTCGCCAACCCGCTGCGAATGCCGACATCCGCCGCCGCGCAGTTGATCCCCACCTCGTCATCGCCAAACAGTTGAGCTACCAGGTAGTTACCTACGTTGAGGCCCAGGATTTCCATCAGGCTGCGGCTGATCACGCCGTCATTGATCAGCAGGCGCAGATCGCCGCTGCTGGTCGCCAGCAAATCGGCCACCGAGTTGCCGCTGCCTGTTAGCTTGGCATCGCCGTTCAATTCCCCCAGGCTGCGCTTCATCGACTCCACGTTCGGCAGCAACTGCTTCAGCTGGAACTTACGCGCGTGCATATCCACCCGGCCCTGCATCGGGCTCTTGCTACCATCAAGACGGACGGTGGCATTCAGGTTGCCCCCGGCCACGCCGAAGCGCAGCGGGTCCATCAGGATCACTGCGTTATCCAGCTTAAGATGGGTATTCAGATCGCTCAACGGCAGCGAACTGCCATGCTCAATACGTTTGGCGGTAAATTTGACGTCGGCATCCATTACCCCCCAGCTTTTGGTTTCGAACTTCTCAACCGGCAGCACTTTGTCGCTCGGCTGGCGGGTTTTCTCGCCGCGATTGGCTTTCTGCTGATTGGAGTCCGCGCCGATCAATGGCGCAAGATCGGCAAAACGCAGCTGTTTGGAAAGCACTTCACCGCTCAACTTGGGCCGCGGGTGGCTCGCAACGTACTTCAAGTCCCCATGGATATCGCTGTCACCGATCTTGCCGTCAAAGCCCTGATACTCGAATACCGCACCGCCCGGTTGATGCAACTGGGCGATAAGATGGCCATCGGTAGAATAAGGTGGAGTGTTGGGTAACAGCACGCCGGTCAGCGCATACAGGTTTCCCAGGCTGTCACCGGAGAATTTCAGCCGTAGATCCAGACCGCCAAGGTTCAGCGGATCGGACAACGTCCCCGCAACCTGCACTCTGGTATTGCCGGAACGGACATCGGCCTGCAGCGGGAACGGAATATCAGCACTTTGCAGTGACAGCATGCCACCTATTTTGCCGCTGCCTGACAGCGCTTCACCGTGGTATTTTCCTTTAATCTTCCAGCCGAAGACATAATCCGGCGTCGTCGCTTTATCTCCCGGCTGCTTACCCGCAACTTCACTAAAGGGCAGAGGCTTGCCAAGTGGGTCGATCAGCGCCTGGAAATCGGCCTTGAGCGTGGCGTCTTTAAAATCAATCTGGCCGCGATCGAACACGATATCGTGAATGCTGACAGACCAGTCTGACTGCGGTTGGTTGGGGTCTTTTTCGGCGCTGTTAGCCAGGTTGAAGGTCCAGTTATTGTCACCGTTCGCCAGGCGCTGTAGCGAGGCATTTGGCTGTTTCAACCAGATACGCGGGATCAGCACCTCTTTGCCCAGCAGCGCCAATGGCGCGATCGAAGCATCGACGCGTTGCAGTGTGACCATCTCATCACCGGGGATCTTGGCAGGGTTGCCCAGCATAATATCTTCGGCGTGAATATGCGGCCAAGGTACCCAGGCACGCCAGCCTCCCTCATCCTGGTGACGTTCCCAGTTAACGCCCAGACCGCCACGAATAGCAAACGGGCGCTGCAGCTCGGCAGAGACTTTGCTATTGATGGTGGGTTTGAGGCGGTTCCAATCGAAGGTGGCAATGAACACCACCAAAACCACGATAATCAGCAGTACGATGCCGCCAATCCAGCTAAAAGTTTTGCCTGTTCTTGTCATATCGGCTCCCTTGAGGCGATAGCTGACTGCGAAAATTGATAAGCAGCCTTACTGAAAGCCTAGTCGAGGATAAGCCTAAGTTCACGCGATGGGAACTAATGGGTCAAGGGATGGGGGCAATAAACCGCGTAGGCAGCGTTTTCAGCTGGTCAAAATGTGCAGGGCGGCTCAGGTAATACCCTTGGGCTGCAAACGCGCCAGAGCGCTGTACCAGCAGCCATTCCTGCTCTGTTTCTACCCCTTCGACAATCACTCCGTCGCTATGCTGGCTCATCAGGCGCACCAGGGTAAAAAACAGCTGGATGCCCTCGTCGCTTTGCTTGAGCAACATGAACAGCTCGCGCGCCACCTTGATATACTGATAACGCCAACTGCTGACCGCAGAGAAATTCGCCAACCCGCTACCAAAATCATCCAGCCACAGGCGCTCCGCTCCGGGGATATGCTGCAGCGGCCCATTCAACGCCCTGTCTGCCTGCTCAACCAGCTCAAAACGCAGGTAAGGCATGACGCTGATTTGCCGCTGCATCGCCGGGTGTCGCTGCAGGGCCTGTAAGGCCTTGCCGTCGATATTGATGGAGACCATCAACGCATGGTGGATAAACATGGCCTGCCATTGCTGCAGTAAATTGAGCTGTTCCTGAAGCACCGCCAGGCGCTGGCGCAACCCCAGCGCGGCAAAGTAGTCCTCGGGGGAGACCGGCTTGCTCGGTGCCGCCGGATGATGCACCGCAGTAAGCAGCTCTACCGCCAGCAATTTGCCGCAGGTGCGGTAAATGGGCTGAAAAGTATACAAACGCCGACACTGCCGCCAGTAACGGAAGACCTTGGCACGCTGCCAGGCGGCAAACAATGGCGTCAGTAGACCAGAGATCATGTTGGTTATCATCGGTTCTATCGCCATTAGGGAATGGGAACGATAACGTTGCCGGAAATTTGTCGATCTTGTTATCGGCAACGCACAATAAAACTTTAAGCTTGGGTAAAAGGTCCCTACATTAAACCATTACCTACATGCAACGTTTCTATAACAAGAGGAAAATTTAATGCCCTACGTAAATATCAAAATTACCCGCGAAGGCGCAACCGCGGAGCAGAAAAAACAGCTAATTGCAGGTGTGACTCAACTGTTGGTCGATACGCTCGGCAAAAATCCGGCCACTACCGTGGTGGTTATCGATGAAGTGGAAACCGATAACTGGGGGATTGGTGGTCAATGTGTCACCGATCTGCGCGCGGCGGCCAAGTAGTTTTCCTTCCTCAGCGGCGGGAAACCACGCGTTTCCCGATCGCGATCATAAACTAATTAAAACGCTGTTTTATTCCTATTGACTCGCTTCGCCCTTGCGTTGAGACTGGACGTATTCGCAGCAACCAGACTCATTATCAAGCCAGGGATTATCATGAACAGCAAAAACCTCGCCGTGATCGGCGAATGCATGATCGAACTGTCGCAGAAAGGCGCCGATCTCAGCCGTGGATTCGGCGGCGACACCCTCAACACTGCCGTCTATATCGCCCGTCAGGTGCCGCAACAGGCGCTGAACGTGCATTACGTCACCGCGCTAGGCACCGACAGCTTCAGCCGGGAAATGCTGCAAACCTGGCAGCAGGAGCAGGTAAAAACCGATTTGATCCAGCAATTGGACAACAAGCTGCCGGGGCTGTACGTGATCGAAACCGACGATACCGGCGAGCGCACCTTCTATTACTGGCGCAACGATGCGGCCGCACGCTACTGGCTGGATGGCCCCCAGGCAGAGAGCCTGTGTGCACACCTGGCGCAGTTTGATTACCTGTATCTGAGCGGTATCAGTGTGGCGATCCTCAACCCTGCCAGCCGGGAAAAACTGCTGACCCTGCTGCGCCAATGCCGGGCCAACGGCGGCAAAGTGATCTTCGATAACAACTATCGGCCGCGGCTGTGGCAAAGCCAGCAAGAGACTCAGCAGGCCTATCGCGAGGTCCTGGCCTGTACCGACATCGCCTTCCTGACGCTGGATGATGAAGATTTACTGTGGGGCAAGCAGCCGGTTGAGCAGGTGGTGAGCCGTACCCGCGACTTTGGCGTGAGTGAGATTGTGATTAAGCGTGGCGCAGATTCCTGCCTGGTGTTCAGCGCCGATGGGGGAGCCCACGACGTACCGGCGGTCAAACTGCCAAAAGAGAAAGTGATTGATACCACCGCCGCCGGGGATTCCTTCAGCGCGGGTTATCTGGCTGTACGCCTGACCGGCGGTGATGCGGTTAGCGCGGCCAAACGTGGTCACCTGACCGCAAGCACGGTGATCCAGTATCGCGGGGCCATCATCCCACGCGAGGCGATGCCACAATAATTCCTGTCGTCTAGATAGGCGAAAGGCCAGCAACGATGCTGGCCTTTTTAGTTGGCCCGATAAATCGGGCCTCTACAATCTTGGTGCTTAACCGGCTACTGCGATACGTTTCATATCGGTCATATAACCACGCAGTTTGCGGCCAACGGATTCGATCGGGTGGTTGCGCACCGCTTCGTTCACGTCACGCAGTTGCGCGTTGTCAACAGTGGTACCAGCAACTGATTTACCCAGATCGCCCGCCTGCAGAGTGGTCATGAACTCTTTCAGCAACGGTACCGCCGCATAAGAGAACAGGTAGTTACCGTATTCTGCAGTATCGGAGATCACCACGTTCATTTCATACAGACGCTTACGCGCGATGGTATTGGCGATCAGCGGCAGCTCGTGCAGTGATTCGTAGTAAGCAGACTCTTCGATGATGCCTGAATCCACCATGGTTTCGAAGGCCAGCTCAACGCCCGCTTTCACCATTGCTACCATCAGTACGCCGTTGTCGAAGTATTCCTGCTCGCTGATTTTGCCTTCAAACTGCGGCGCAGTTTCGAAAGCGGTTTTGCCGGTCTCTTCACGCCAGGTCAGCAGTTTCACATCGTCTGCGGCCCAGTCTGCCATCATACCGCTGGAGAATTCGCCAGAGATGATGTCGTCCATGTGCTTCTGGAACAGCGGAGCCATGATGCCTTTCAGTTGCTCAGACAGCGCATAGGCACGCAGTTTCGCCGGGTTGGACAGGCGATCCATCATCAGGGTGATACCGCCCTGCTTCAGCGCTTCGGTGATGGTTTCCCAACCGAACTGGATCAGTTTTTCTGCGTACGCCGGGTCGGTACCTTCAGATACCAGCTTGTCGAAGCACAGCAGAGAACCCGCTTGCAGCATACCGCACAGGATGGTCTGCTCGCCCATCAGGTCAGATTTCACTTCTGCAACGAAGGAAGATTCCAGCACGCCTGCACGATGGCCGCCAGTGGCTGCCGCCCATGCCTTGGCAATCGCCATGCCTTCGCCTTTTGGATCGTTTTCCGGGTGAACCGCGATCAGCGTTGGTACACCGAAACCACGTTTGTATTCTTCACGCACTTCGGTACCTGGGCACTTAGGTGCAACCATCACTACGGTGATGTCTTTACGAACCTGCTCGCCAACTTCAACGATGTTGAAGCCGTGGGAGTAGCCCAGCGCAGCACCGTCTTTCATCAGCGGCTGTACGGCGCGAACTACGGAGGTGTGCTGCTTGTCTGGCGTCAGGTTAACGACCAGATCGGCCTGCGGGATCAGATCTTCGTAGGTGCCAACCATGAAGCCGTTCTCGGTGGCTTTGCGCCATGAGGCACGCTTCTCGGCAATCGCTTCTTTACGCAGCGCATAAGCCACGTCCAGGCCGGAATCACGCATGTTCAGACCCTGGTTCAGACCCTGAGCACCACAGCCGACGATCACCACTTTTTTCCCTTTCAGGTAACCGGCTTCATCCGCAAATTCGTCACGCGCCATGAAACGGCACTTACCCAATTGCGCCAACTGCTGACGCAGGTTCAATGTGTTGAAATAGTTAGCCATGGTGATGCTCCAGTTAGATGTTGTGTCGTGCAATATTATTCTCATTCCCGCCCTGTCTATGCGGGATCCGTTGAAACCAATGTATAACAGGAATTGCGTTGCTTAAATTGATATATTACGAACGTGACGTTGCAATTTCTGCAACACCCCGCTGCGAGCGTACTGATTATGGACTTACGTGATCTCAAGCTGTTCCTGCACCTGGCTGAAAGCCATCACTTTGGCCGCACGGCCAAGGCGATGCACGTCAGCCCCTCTACGCTTTCCCGCCAGATCCAGCGGCTGGAAGAAACGCTTGGGCAGCCGCTGTTTCTGCGTGATAACCGTACCGTAGAGCTGACCGATGCTGGCGAACAGTTGAAAGTGTTTGCTCAACAAACGCTGCTGCAGTATCAGCAGTTGAAACATTCGCTTGGCCAGCACGGCCCTTCTCTGAGTGGCGAGCTACGCTTGTTCTGCTCGGTCACTGCCGCTTACAGTCATCTGCCGCCGATCCTCGACCGCTTCCGTGCCCAGCATCCCCTGGTTGAAATCAAATTGACTACCGGTGATGCCGCCGATGCGGTGGACAAAGTACAATCCAACGAGGCCGACCTTGGTATCGCCGGGCGGCCTGAAACACTCCCCACCAGCGTCGCCTTCACCCAAATCGGTGAGATCCCGCTGGTGCTGATTGCTCCCGCTCTGCCGTGTGCGGTTCGAATGCAGGCTTTTGCAGAGCAGCCGGACTGGGCCAATATGCCGTTTATCCTGCCGGAGCATGGCCCATCAAGAAAACGCATCGAGCTGTGGTTCCGCCGCCAGCACATCACCAATCCGCTGATTTACGCCACCGTCGGCGGGCATGAGGCGATTGTTTCGATGGTGGCATTAGGCTGCGGTATCGCGCTGATCCCCAGCGTGGTGGTAGATAATAGCCCGGAGCCCGTTCGCAACCGCATCTCTCAGTTGGAAAATATCTCGATGGTCGAACCGTTCGAACTGGGGGTCTGCGTGCCGAAAAAACGCCTCAACGAACCGCTTATTGAGGCGTTCTGGCGTTTGCTCTCATAAATCCGCAGGGTCGATCTGCTTCATCGCTTCCACCTGCATCAGCCACTGGTACAGCGGCTCCAACTGCTGGAAACTCTGCGTAAGGGTAGCGACCAGATCGGCGCTGAACAGTTTTTCCACCTGATTATCCGTGGCCATCACCGCAAAGGACTTACGGTTGTACCAGGTGGCAATCTCCGGTGCCTGTTCCTTCACCAACGGGCGCTTATAGCTTTCCCCCACCAGCTCGAACGGCGCACGGCAGCACTCGGCTACCTCCAAAAACGGCTGCGGCCTGCGCAGCAGAGTATGGCGAAACAGATCCATGGTGGCTTTGTCGGCGCTGTAATAACCCAGGCCATAACGCAGCATGTCCGGCCCCAGTTCAAAGAAGTACACCGGTGCCAGCTTCCAGTCTTTGCTTGGCCGCTTGAAGGTCAGCCACATGCGGCTACGGTAGCGGGATTTATCATGGGAAAAACGCGTGTCGCGATGAATGCGCGACAGCGTTTTGCCAATGGCCGGACGGGTTTCAAACTGCGGGTCAATCATCAGCATCGCAGGACTCAGCGCATCCACCAGCGAACGGAACGGCGTTAACAGCTCACGGTCATACACGCCCCGATTGGCATCAAACCACTCCTTGTCGTTCTCGATCCGCACCTGTTGCAGGAAGTCCAGCCCTTGTTGGCTGAACCCGGTGAACTCATTACTCATACGCTATCCTTGTCGCCGATGTTAGCCCTGCAGGAAGAACCGGAAGGCCGGGTTGTCGGTCTCATCATGGCAGTCGTAACCCAACGCCTGCAGGTGTTGCTCAAACTCTGGCTCGGTCTGAGAAAGCTCAAACCCTGCCAGCACGCGACCAAAATCGGTACCGTGGCTGCGGTAGTGGAACAGCGAAATATTCCAGTGCGTGCCCAGCGTTTGCAGGAACTTGAGCAGAGCGCCCGGTGACTCTGGGAACTCAAAGCTGTACAGACGCTCACGCAGCGGTTTCGAAGGCCGCCCGCCCACCATGTAACGCACGTGCAGTTTCGCCATTTCATCGTCGGACAGATCCACTACCTGATAGCCATCACGGTTCAGCTCATCAATGATTTCCAGCCGCTCGGTATGGCCTCTGGTCAGGCGGACACCGACGAAGATGCAGGCATTATCAGCATCGGCATAGCGGTAGTTGAACTCGGTAACCGCACGGCCGCCCAACAGCTGGCAGAACTTCAGGAAGCTGCCCTTCTGCTCTGGAATGGTCACCGCCAGCAGCGCTTCGCGTTGTTCGCCCAGTTCGCAACGTTCGGAAACGTAGCGCAGTCCGTGGAAATTCACATTAGCACCGGAAAGCACATGGGCCAGCCGCTCGCCCTGAATATTGTGCTGCTGCACGTATTTTTTCAGCCCTGCCAACGCCAGCGCGCCAGAAGGTTCGGCGATGGCCCGCACGTCTTCGAACAGATCTTTCACCGCTGCGCAGATCGCATCGCTATCGACGGTGATCACATCATCAAGGTATTCACGGCACAGACGGAAGGTTTCATCACCGATGCGCTTTACTGCCACGCCTTCAGCAAACAACCCGACGCGCGCCAGATCGACCGGCTGCCCGGCATCCAGCGCCGCACGCAGACAGGCCGAATCCTCAGCTTCCACGCCAATCACTTTGATTTGCGGCATCAGTTGCTTGATCAGCACCGCGACACCGGCCGCCAGGCCGCCACCGCCCACCGGCACAAACACCCGGTCCAGGTGCGCGTCCTGCTGTAATAGCTCCATCGCCAAAGTGCCCTGCCCGGCAATGACTGCCGGGTGATCGAACGGGGGTACAAAGGTCATGCCCTGTTGCTGCGAAAGCTCAATCGCCTTGACCTTGGCTTCGTCGAAGTTGGCGCCGTGCAGCAACACTTCACCGCCGAAACCGCGCACCGCATCAACCTTGATATCCGCCGTCGACACCGGCATCACGATCAGGGTTTTGATCCCCAAACGGTTGCCGGAAAAGGCGACGCCCTGCGCATGGTTGCCCGCAGAGGCCGTGACCACACCACGCGCCCTCTGCTCTTCATCCAGGCTGGCAATCATCGCGTAAGCCCCGCGCAGCTTAAAGCTGTGCACCGGCTGGCGATCTTCGCGCTTCACCAGAATGGTATTGCCGAGGCGCGCAGAGATCTTGCCCATGGTCTGTAACGGGGTGACCTGAGCCACCTCGTAAACTGGCGAGCGGAGTACCGCTCGCAAATATTCGGCGCCACAGGGGGCGTCGGGTAGGGGTTGTGATACCGCCATGGTGGTTAGCCTCCCAGCTTGCTCTTGTCCCGCACTGCGCCTTTATCAGCACTGGTGGCCAGCGTAGCGTAAGCACGTAACGCATAAGATACCTGGCGCTCACGCGCTTTCGGTGTCCAGGCCGCATCACCGCGTGCCAGTTCCGCCTCACGGCGTGCAGCCAGTACGCTCTCCGGCACATCCAGCACCATGCTGCGTTTCGGGATATCGATATCGATCATGTCCCCTTCTTCCACCAGCGCAATCAGGCCGCCGCTGGCCGCTTCCGGCGAAACGTGACCAATGGATAAACCGGAGGTGCCGCCTGAGAAGCGACCATCGGTGATCAGCGCACAGGCCTTACCCAGCCCCATCGATTTCAGATAGGTGGTTGGGTAGAGCATTTCCTGCATGCCCGGCCCACCTTTTGGCCCTTCATAACGGATCACCACTACGTCGCCGGCCACCACTTTACCGCCAAGAATCGCCTCAACGGCCGTATCCTGGCTCTCATAAACTTTGGCTGGCCCACGGAAAGTCAGGTTGTCTTTATCCACGCCAGCGGTTTTAACGATGCTGCCGTCTTCGGCCATGTTGCCATACAGCACCGCCAAGCCCCCTTCCAGACTGAAGGCGTTTTCCAAGGAGCGGATACAGCCATCGGCACGATCGTTGTCCAGCGTGTCCCAACGGCAGTCCTGTGAGAATGCCTGGGTGGTGCGGATGCCCGCCGGACCTGCGCGGAACATTTTCTTCACGGCCTCATCCTGGGTCAGCATGATGTCGTACTTTTCCAGGGTCTCTGGCAGCTTCATCCCCAGGATGTTATCCACATCGCGGTTCATCAGCCCGGCGCGATCCAGCTCGCCAAGAATGGCAAGTACGCCACCGGCACGGTGTACGTCTTCCATGTGGTATTTCTGAGTGCTTGGCGCCACCTTGCACAGGTGTGGCACTTTGCGGGACAGGCGATCGATATCCGCCATGGCGAAGTCTATCTCACCTTCCTGCGCTGCCGCCAACAGGTGCAACACGGTATTAGTGGAGCCCCCCATCGCGATGTCCAGAGTCATCGCATTTTCGAATGCGGCCTTGTTGGCGATGCTGCGTGGCAGTGCACTTTCATCGTCCTGCTCGTAGTAACGCTTGGTCAGTTCGACGATGCGCTTACCGGCGTTCAGGAACAGATCCTTACGATCGGCGTGGGTCGCCAGCAGCGAACCGTTGCCCGGCTGAGACAGGCCCAACGCTTCGGTCAGGCAGTTCATGGAGTTGGCGGTAAACATCCCGGAGCACGAGCCGCAGGTTGGGCAAGCGGAACGCTCGATCTGCGCGCTGTCTGCGTCGCTGACGTTCGGGTTGGCACCCTGGATCATCGCATCGATCAGGTCCAGCTTGATGATTTTGTCGGAAAGCTTGGTTTTACCGGCTTCCATCGGGCCGCCGGAAACGAAGATCACCGGAATATTCAGGCGCAGTGACGCCATCAGCATCCCTGGGGTGATCTTGTCGCAATTGGAGATACATACCATCGCATCGGCGCAGTGGGCATTCACCATATACTCCACCGAGTCGGCGATCAGTTCGCGCGACGGCAGAGAATAGAGCATGCCGCCGTGGCCCATGGCGATCCCATCATCCACCGCAATGGTGTTGAACTCTTTGGCGACGCCGCCGGAGGCTTCGATCTGTTCTGCAACCAGCTTGCCCAGGTCGCGCAGGTGCACATGGCCCGGCACAAACTGGGTGAAGGAGTTGACCACCGCAATAATCGGTTTGCCGAAATCGTCGTCGGTCATCCCGGTCGCGCGCCATAATGCGCGGGCACCCGCCATGTTGCGGCCGTGGGTGGTGGTGGCGGAACGGTACTTAGGCATGCTCTTCACTCCAAAAATAGTCATTTTACGGACGGCGAACGAACCATCCGTTTAGTGTTGTCTGTCGTTATTGGTTTACCGGATCCAACCAGCCGTACTTGTCTTCGGTTTTGCCGCTGAACAGGCCAAAGAACGCCTGCTGGATCTGCTTGGTAATTGGGCCGCACTTGCCGATCCCTACCTGAATGCCATCCACGCTGCGCACCGGCGTGATTTCCGCCGCGGTGCCGGACATAAACACTTCGTCCGCCAGATACAGAGACTCACGGGAAAGCACTTGCTCGCGCACTTCGAAGCCCATGTCTTTTGCCAGCTTGATGATCGCGTCACGCGTGATACCTGGCAGGGCAGAAGAGGTGAACGGTGGAGTAAACAGTACGCCGTCTTTCACTTCAAACAGGTTCTCGCCTGCGCCTTCAGAGATATAGCCGTGAACGTCTAGCGCGATACCTTCCTGATAGCCGTGGCGGCGTGCTTCGCTGCCCACCAGCAGTGAGGAAAGATAGTTGCCCCCGGCTTTCGCCGCGGTAGGAATGGTGTTTGGTGCTACACGGTGCCAGGAAGAGACCATCGCATCGATACCTTGATCCAGCGCTTCTTCACCCAGATATGCGCCCCAAGGAAACGCCGCAATAATCACGTCGGTTTTATAGCCTGCCGGTGGGTTAACGCCCATGCCAACATCACCAACAAACACCAAAGGACGAATATACGCGCTGACCAGATTGTTTTTACGCAGCGTAGCACGGCAGGCTTCCATCAGTTCATCGACGCTTTGCGTTACCGGCATGCGGTAAATTTTTGCCGAGTCATGCAGACGCTGCATATGTTCACGGTGGCGGAATACCACCGGGCCTTTATGGGAGTCGTAGCAGCGAACCCCTTCAAATACCGACGTTCCGTAGTGCAGCGCATGCGACATTACGTGAACCTTGGCATCGGCCCAAGGAACCATCTCACCATTGAACCAAATATAATCGGCTTTCTTCGTCATTGTTCTGTTCCTTTTGCGCAATCAGGCGCGTATTTGTTGTGATGATTGTTGCTGGATCTCAACGCTGGAGACATCCATCAGTTTGCTCAACTGAGATGACAGTAAATCCACAGGGCGCTGGCTGGCAACGGTCAATTCAATATTTATATCGTCGCTATTGCTGCCCGAAGCCATATTCATAGCACAGACCTGGAAGCCACGGTGACGAACAACGCGCAATACGCGCTCTAACATTTCAGGGCGGAAGCGGGCCTGGATCGAGAGTTGATGCTGCATCATGATACTTTCTCCAACATGGTTTCGTTGCCTGCGCCCGGCGGCACCAGCGGCCAGACGTTCTCGAGTTCATCAATGGAAACCTGCAGCAGATAAGGCCCTTCGCTGTTAAGCAAGGTATCGAGCGCGTCTGCGACCTGGTCTTTGCGGGTAATACGTTGGCCGGGGATGCCGAAAGCGCTGGCCAATATCAGGAAATCGGGGTTATCGGAGAGGTTGGTTTCGCTGTAACGGCCATCAAAGAACAGTTGCTGCCACTGACGAACCATCCCTAAACGCTGGTTATCCAGTAACACGATTTTCAGCGGTAACTGTTTGCGTTTGATGGTACCCAGCTCCTGCACGTTCATCATGAAGGAACCATCTCCGGACACGCAGATCACCATATCCTCCGGGCGTGCCATCTGCGCACCTACCGCTGCGGGGATACCGAAGCCCATCGTCCCCAACCCGCTGGAGGTGATGAAGTTCTCTGGGCGTTCAAAGCTCATGTGCTGCGCGGTCCACATCTGGTGCTGGCCCACGTCGGTGGTCACCACGGTATTGGCCGGTTTGCGTTCAGACAGTTGCTTGAGCAGCAACGGAGCATAGATCGGTTGGCCCGGGTGGTCGTAACGCCAAGGGTGAGTTTCTTTCAGTTCGGCCACCCGTTGCAGCCAAGGGGCGATCTGCATCGGCTGTTGCAGCGCTGGCAGCAGGGTTCTCAGATCCCCTTGCAGGGCCACATGTGCCTGACGCAGCTTGCTCATTTCTGCCGGATCGATATCCATGTGGATCACCTTGGCCTGCGGCGCAAAGGCGTTCAGCTTGCCGGTCACCCGATCGTCAAAACGCGCGCCTACGGCTATCAATAAATCACACTCCTGCACGGCGAAGTTGGCAGCTTTGGTGCCATGCATACCCAACATGCCGAGATAATACGGATGGTTGGCATCCGGTGCGCCCAAGCCTTTCAAGGTCGCCACGGTTGGGATTTGCGTCAGCTCGACAAATTCCCGTAATGCCGAGACTGCCTGCGCCATCCCTACGCCACCGCCCACGTACAGCATTGGCTTCTGCGCCTGTGCCAGCAACTGCGTGGCCATAGCCAGCTCCGCCGTAGGATGTTCAAACTGGTCTTCTACCGGCATCAGATGAGGAGGCAAATCGCCCTGCGCCAGTTGGATGTCTTTCGGGATGTCGATCAGTACCGGGCCTGGGCGGCCGCTGGTGGCGATGGCAAAAGCCTCTGCCATGATCCCTGGCAGCGCTTCCAGCGACTCCACCAGGAAACTGTGTTTGGTACAGGCCAGAGACAGGCCAAGAACATCGATCTCCTGAAAAGCATCGGTACCGATAAGCGCAGAGCCTACCTGACCGGTGATCGCAACCACTGGCACCGAGTCCAACAGCGCATCCGCCAACCCGGTGATCAGGTTGGTCGCGCCGGGGCCAGAGGTGGCGATACAGACGCCAACTTTGCCGCTGGAACGAGCATAGCCAATGGCCGCAATCGCCGCACCCTGCTCATGACGACACAGCAGATGTTCAACTCCGCCGTCATACAACGCATCGTAGACCGGCATGATCGCACCACCGGGATAGCCGAATACCTTGTCTACCCCCTGCGCACGCAACGCTTGAACTACCCACTGAGCACCATTCATGGTTATTTCCCCGCCTTGTTGCGGGAAGTGCAGGATTTTATTCTGTTGGTCATTCTCTGCTCCTTGTTCATATTTTCTTGGCATAAAAAAACCCCCGGACCTTTTGGGTGCGGGGGTTATCTTGCGATTCCGGCTTGTTTTCTAAGCCTTTCTTCGTCCAAGTGCAGCCCCGCACGGTGGGATAATAATCACCACCACGCTAATCACGACTAGGCTAATCACTTGGGCTAGGGCTTTCATAATTGGGTTGTTCACTGTGCTCGTTTCGAACTAATGCCTACAGAGTTACCATAGCAGCCGGTAACCTGACAACACTTTTTTTGCGTTATTATTCGGCGCTGCCGGGTCAAAGCTGCAACAAAGCGCATGAAATTCAAACGCTAACACCAGCACCAGGCGCTTTACTTTCCACCGCAATCGCTTTGCCGCGCGTATCCTTGCCGAAATACACCAGCACCGCGATCACGATCGCCACCGTCCCGGCAATCATCGCCATCGCCAGGCCGTAGTTTTGCCCATGATGTTCCGCAATCGTGGCCTGCAAGGTCGCGTTCACTGAGGCAATAAGATTACCCAGCTGATAGACAAACCCCGGCAACACCGCGCGGGTATTCGCTGGCACCAGTTCGTTGAGGTAGGTTGGGATCACACCCCACGCGCCCTGCACCATGAATTGCATCATGAACGCCCCCAGCCCCAGCATCAGCGAACCGCTGGCGAAGGCCCACAGCGGGATCACCGGTAACGCCAGCAGGGCCGCAATAATAATGGCTTTCTTACGGCCAATTTTTTCCGACAGGGCACCAAAGAAAATACCGCCGATAATGGACGCGATATTGTAGCTAATGGCGATAATACTGACGGTTTTAGGATCGAAACCGTGCTGAATTTTCAGGAAGGCCGGATACATATCCTGGGTGCCGTGAGAGAAGAAATTAAACGCCGCCATCAGCAGCACCAGATAGACACACAGCTTCCAATGACTCTTCAGGACTGGCAGCAAAGCGGTGCTTTCTTTACGAGCCCGTGCCGCCAGCCACACCGGCGACTCTTCCACGCAGAAGTAGATAAACGGCAGTAACAGGATTGGCGCGGCCCCGATCACGAACATACCACGCCAGCCGACCACTTCAAACAGCAGGCCGTAGGCCACCGCCGCCAACAGATAGCCAAACGGATACCCCGCCTGGAAGATACCGGACATCAGGCCGCGCGAACGATCTGGGATGCTTTCCATCGCCAGCGAAGAGGCCACGCCCCAGATGCCCCCCATCGCCACGCCGTAAAGCACACGCAGCAACAGGAAGACGGTCAAAGAAGGAGCGGCCGCCGACAACAGCTCGAATACCGAGAAAAACACGATATTCAACATCAGGATTGGTTTACGGCCGTACTTTTCCGCCGCACGGCCAAAGATCAGGGCGCCAATCGGGCGCACCGCCAACGTCAGCAGGATCGCCAGGGTGACTTCTTCCATCCCCACCTGAAAAGCCTGAGCTATATCGCTGAGCAGGAAGACCAGCACAAAGAAATCGAAAGCGTCGAGCGTCCAGCTTGAAAAGCTGGCAATTGCCGCATTGCGCTGCAGCGGAGTCCAACCGAACATAGTGTTATCCCTACCGTAGAGTATGAAGTTATCAGGTTTAGCGGCGGCCGCAGCGGGTGCGGTAGCGGTCGGGGCTTTGTTAATGAAGTGATTTTTTATTTTAACCAATTGTTAAATACACCCATTAACCCTGCTGTTGCAACTTGGTTAGCTTGCTAATTTGTTGCAACCTTGTGGTAATTGTTAAGGGGTATTACAGTGAAATGCGTGCCGGCTCGAAAAACACCACTAACCTGATGAAATAAATTACTTTTAATTTTGTAGCACTACGCAAGTTGACGATGAATAGAGCGCAGCTATCGGTCCGTTCACGCATCATGTTGCCTTCAGCGAGGAGAGCAATATGTCACTGGCGGTAATCTATACCCGTGCCACGATCGGCGTGCAGGCACCTTCGGTCATGGTTGAAGTCCATATCAGCAACGGATTACCCGGCCTCACGCTGGTCGGTCTACCGGAAACCACGGTGAAAGAAGCCCGTGACCGGGTGCGCAGCGCACTGATCAACAACGGCTTCACCTTTCCGGCCAAACGCATCACCGTCAATCTGGCACCCGCCGATTTGCCTAAGGAAGGGGGGCGCTATGATTTACCCATTGCGCTGGCCATTCTGGCGGCCTCAGAACAGTTGCCAGCAGATAAGTTGGCGCACTATGAGTTCCTGGGTGAATTGGCGCTTTCTGGCGCATTGAGGGCGGTGCACGGCGCCATTCCGGCGGCAATAGCGGCAGCCGAGGCCAAGCGTGAGCTGATCCTCGCAGCGGCCAACGGCAAAGAGGCAGGGTTGCTTCCCAACAGCACAACCCGAGTCGCGGAACATTTGCTTGAGGTTTGCGCTTTTTTGCAAGGTAAGGGTGAGCTGCCGATCGCCGTAGCGCCCCCTGCGGCCGCCACGTCAACGGAAACTGCCGACCTGCAGGAAGTCATTGGCCAGGAGCAGGCAAAACGAGCGTTGGAAATTGCCGCGGCCGGGGGCCACAACCTATTGCTGCTTGGCCCTCCGGGCACCGGAAAAACCATGCTGGCCAGCCGCCTCAACGGTTTGCTGCCGCCGTTAAGCGATCGGGAGGCGTTGGAAAGCGTGGCCGTTGCCAGCTTATTGCATCACCCTGATGAAACCCTGCCATGGCGACAGCGGCCGTTTCGTGCCCCGCATCATAGCGCTTCGATGGCTGCACTGGTTGGAGGTGGTTCCTTGCCACGGCCAGGGGAAATCTCCATGGCGCACAACGGCGTGCTATTTCTGGATGAGTTACCGGAATTTGAACGGCGAGTATTGGATGCGCTGCGTGAGCCGCTGGAATCCGGTGAAATCGTCATCTCACGCGCTAGTGCCAAGGTACGCTTCCCAGCCAGGGTGCAGCTGATTGCAGCGATGAACCCCAGCCCAACCGGACACTATCAGGGCATACACAACCGCACGCCACCGCAGCAGATTTTGCGCTACCTCGGCAGGCTCTCTGGCCCCTTCCTCGATCGATTTGATTTGTCGATTGAGGTGCCACTGCTGCCACCAGGCGTACTGGCCAAGCAGCGCCATGCGGGGGAAAGCAGCCAACAGGTACGTCAAAGGGTGCTGGTGGCGCGCGAGCGGCAGCTGGCACGTGCAGGTAAAGTGAATGCGCTGTTGAGTAACCGCGAGGTGGATCGGGATTGCCATTTACCTGCAGCGGAAGCGGAGTTTTTAGAAAGAACGCTGAGCCAACTGGGATTATCGGTTCGAGCCTGGCATCGCATCCTGAAAGTGGCACGCACACTGGCCGATTTGACGGGGGAACAACAGATTGATAAACGCCATCTCAGCGAAGCGCTCAGCTATCGCAGTATGGATCGCCTGCTGCTGCAGTTACACCGCAGCCTGGAATAAAAAATGGGGCCGAATGGCCCCATGATGATCAATCGTCGCTTTCAGTGTAGTCTTCTACCGCATCAGCCTGCGGCTTGCCACCTGACAACGTATGGAATTTTTTCGGGCGGCGGGTGCGCGCCAGATATTTAGACCATACTTTTTCTTGCTCGGTTACCGGTTCACGCTCACCGCGACACACTGCAACGAACAACTGTTCTTCTTCAGTGGCTGGCTGGCGTTTGCCGGCATCCAACTCGTTGAACGCATACCCGAAACGCTCTAGCAATTGCGCTTCTTTAATGGTGAAATCGCCGTGACGGGAGAACCCGCGAGGATAGTTTTTATTATCAAAAAAACGACTGTTGGTGGTGAAGCTATCCGCCATCTGACACGCTCCTAATTCTCTCATGGCCGTGCTGTTTATGGCGCGGAGTATTAGATAGGCTTGACATCGTGTAAAACAAAACATTTAAATCTTAACGATAAAAAATTTTGGAGATAGGTGTGGACACCGAATTACTGAAAACCTTTTTGGAGGTCAGTAGAACGCGACACTTTGGCCGCGCAGCGGAATCCCTGTACTTAACGCAGTCTGCGGTGAGTTTCCGTATCCGTCAGCTTGAAACTCAATTAGGGGCGAATTTATTCACCCGCCACCGCAACAACATCCGCCTGACACCAGCAGGAGAGCGGCTGTTGCCCTATGCCGAGAGCCTGATGAACACTTGGCAGTTAGCAAAGAAAGAGGTGGTGCGATCGCTACAGCACAGCGAACTTTCGATCGGCGCCACCGCGTCGCTATGGGAAGCTTACCTCACGCCCTGGCTGCAATCTCTCTACCAGCAGCGGGAGGCCTTGCAGCTCGAAGCCAGGGTGGCTCTGCGCCATTCTTTGGTGAAACAGCTACATGAAAGACAGCTCGATTTGCTAATCACCACCGAACCGCCAAAGATGGATGAGCTGGCCAGCCAGCTGTTGGGTAACTTCTCGCTACGCCTGTTTTCCTCATCGCTACGCGATAAATCCGCCCCCATGCCTTACATCAAACTGGAATGGGGTGCCGATTTTCACCAACAGGAAGCCCGCATGCTTGAGGGCGACAGCATGCCCGTGTTGACCACCACTTCGGCACATCTGACGCGTCAATTGCTGGAAACAACCGGTGGCTGTGCATTTCTCCCCAGCCAGTGGGAAAAAGAGTACCCTCAGTTGATCGCCGTTGCTGACGCCCAGCCGATCATCCGCCCGCTTTATGCCGTCTGGCTGCAAAACAGCGACCAGCAGCCGTTAATCCGCCAACTGCTGAAAATACCTTTAAATACCGCAACCTGAGCCGCTATGACGGCTTCAGGCGTGGATGGCGGGGTTTTGCCCGTCTGGTCTGCCAAAAGGCGCTCATCGCCTTCTGGAGGCCGATAAAGCAGAACAGCAGGATGCCGATGACGATTTTGGTCCACCAGGAGCTGAGCGAGCCATCGAAAGTGATGTAACTCTGGATTAGGCCCTGGATCAGCACGCCAAACAGGGTACCCAAGATGGTGCCGACACCACCGGTCAGCAACGTTCCCCCAATGACGACCGCCGCAATGGCATCCAGTTCGACACCGCTGGCAGCTAGAGCGTAACCGGCGGAAGTGTATAGCGAGAAAATTATGCCAGAGAGGGCTGCCAGCGTACTGGAAAGCATGTAAATCTGGATGGTGGTACGCCTTACCGGCACCCCCATCAAGGCAGCGGAGACCGGATTGCCGCCAATGGCATAGACGTTATGGCCAAAACGGGTGCGATGCGCCAGGATCATGCCAATCGCCACAACCAGCAGCATCACCAGCGCCAATAAGGTAAATCGGCCACCACCGGGGACTTTCCAGGCATAGTTTGCCAGCGTGGCATACAGCGGGTAATCGATCGGCAAAGACTCTTCTGACACGATAAAACTCATGCCGCGCACGAAGAACATCCCCGCGAGCGTGATGATAAATGCAGGTAATTTCAGCACGTCAATGATCCAACCCATCAGCGCACCAAACGAGGCCCCCATCAGCAAGGCAATGACAAATGCATAACCTGGAGCAATACCATAAGTGCCAATCAGCTTGGCCAGCAGTACGCCGGTAAAGGCGATCACTGAGCCCACCGAAAGATCGATACCCCCTGAAAGGATCACAAAGGTCATGCCCACGGCCACAATGCCGAGAAAGGCGTTGTCGGTCAGCAGATCGCACCAGACGCGGGTGGAAGCGAAGCTGGGGAATTGGCTAAGGCAAAAGGCATAGCCCAGCAGGAAAACCGCGATAGTGATCAATAGGGGAAGGTTACGTTTCATCATGATTTCCGTCTCCGCCACAGCCGCTGTAATGACACACTGGGGGATTGCACCAGCAACACGGCTAATACCACCACCGCTTTCAACACCAGGTTAAACTCCGGTTTATAGCCCGAAAGCAGAATTCCAGTATTCATGCCCTGAATGATTAGCGCCCCCACCACCGAGAGCAACAGATTAAAACGCCCGCCCAGCAGTGACCCACCACCAATCACCACGGCCAGGATCGCATCCAGTTCGAGCCACAGGCCCGCATTGTTGGCATCCGCACCACGGATATCCGCCGTGACGATAACCCCTGCCACCGCCGCGCACAGGCCGCAAATGATATACACCGCAATAATCACCCAGCGAGTACTGACGCCAGCATTACGTGCCGAGCGCAAATTGATACCGACCGCCTCAATAAACAGCCCCAAAGCGGTTTTGCGTGTCAGTAACCAAATCAGCAGCAGCATGATGGCAGCAATGATCACCGGCATCGGCAGATACATCAGCGAACCACTGCCGAGCTTGGCTAATCCTTCACTTTCAAAGGTGACGATTTGCCCTTCGGTAATCAACTGCGCGATACCGCGCCCGGCCACCATCAGCATCAAGGTGGCGACGATCGGCTGGATTTGCAGCACCGCCACCAGGAAACCGTTCCACAGGCCACACAGTGCCCCAACCGCTAATGCGGCCCCCAGGATGTAAGCTAATGGGTAGCCAGCGCTAGTCATGGTGGCAGCGGTCGCCCCGGCAATCGCCATCACCGCACCGACGGAGAGATCGATCCCACCGGTAGCGATCACTAGCGTCATACCCAAGGCAAGCAGCGCAACGGGGGCACCGCGATTAAAAATATCAATCACGCTGCCGAACAGGCGGCCATCCTGGATATGAATTGAAAAGAAATGGGGGGCGACCAGGCTATCGATAAGCAAAATCACCGCCAGCGCCCCCAGCTGCGTCGCTCCGGCGGGCATTACCCACCTTACTTTGCGCGGTCCACCGGTCATGGGAAAACTCCTGTGGTTCATGCTGCCCCCTGTTGCACGGCAATGGCCTGCATAATGGCGGGAACCGTAATGGCATCATGCTCAAGCTGCGCCACATGTTTTCTATCGCGTAATACCACGATGCGATCGGCATAGCCTGCCAGCTCCTCCAGTTCGGAGGAGATCACCAGCAGCGCCAACCCTTCATCACAGAGCCGTTCAATCAGGCGGATAATTTCCGCATGGGCTCCTACGTCAATGCCACGGGTTGGCTCATCCAGGATCAGGAAACGGGGTTTAGTCGCCAGCCAGCGGGAAAGCAGCACCTTCTGCTGGTTACCGCCGGAAAGGTACTGGATTTGCTGCTCCGGCCCCGGTGTGCGGATCCCCAGCAGTTTGATGAAATCCTCCGCAATTCGGGTTTGCTCACGCAAAGGGATAGGCCGTAACCAGCCACGCTGCGCCTGCAATGCCAGAATGATGTTTTCCCTTACCGTGGCCGCGCCGACAATACCGTCGGTCTTACGATCTTCTGGGCAATAGCCAAATCCCAGGCTGGCCGCTTTACGGGGGGTAGGGATCGCCACCATTTTGCCCTCAACCTTCGCTGTACCTTTATCCCGAGCCTTAATGCCGAAGATCAGTTGTGCCGTCTCAGTACGCCCCGATCCCAATAAACCAGCCAGACCAACTATTTCTCCAGGCCGGATCGCCAGATCAAAGGGCTCAACCATGCCGCGTCGGCCATAACCGCTAAACTCCACTAACGGCGGAGCCTGCACGGCCTGATGTTCGCTGCGTTTGAGCAACGTCTCATCAAAACTGTGGCCAAGCATCATCTGTACCAACTCGAGCCGTGGCAACTCGGCGGTGACACGGGTCCCGACCAGCTTGCCGTTACGCAACACAGTAATACGATCGCTGATGCGGTAAACCTGTTCGAGAAAATGGGTGACGAAGATCATCCCCATTCCCTGAGATCGCAGCTGGCTAAGAATATCCAGCAGCATGGTGACTTCCTTGGCATCCAGGCTGGCGGTGGGTTCATCCAGGATAAGCACCTTGGCGGAGAGATCGACGGCGCGAGCAATCGCGACAATTTGCTGAATGGCGATAGAGTAGTTACCCAGCGGCTGGCTGACATCCAGCGGTAATCCATACCCTTCCAGCAGCTTACGGGCATTACGCAACAGGGTTTTTTGATCGATTAGGCCAAAGCGGGTGGGTTCGCGTCCGATAAACAGATTAGCGGCCACCGAGATATTAGGCAGCAGGTTAACTTCCTGATAGACGGTGCCAATCCCCAACGATTGCGCCTGGGCCGTATTCTGTGGCGCAATCGCGGTGCCTTCTAGCCAGACCTCACCGGCGGAGCGTTGGTAAACACCGGTTAATGCCTTAATCAGCGTGGACTTACCCGCGCCGTTTTCCCCAAGAAGCGCCACCACCTCACCGCGTTGTAGTGTGAAATCAACCTGCTCCAGCGCTTTTACACCTGGAAACTCCACGGATAACCCGCTTATTGCCAATAATGCTGCCTGAGGTGTGGCCATTATCTGCTCCGCCTGTTAACGATCAATATCCCATGCTTTTCTTCATATCGTATTCCTGTCTGGCCGTTTCAGGCTGCAGCAGTTTCGACTCGGTCTGGATAAATTTCTGTGGCTGTGTGCCGTCTTTTTTCAATGCAATCAAGGCATCAAACGCAGGTCCTGCCATATTTGGCGTCAGTTCAACCGTGGCGTTGGCTTCCCCTTCCATCATTGCTTTAAAGATATCCGGCACGCCGTCGATGGAAACAACCTTGATCTGTGAGCCCGGTTTGAGGCCAGCTTCTTTGATCGCCTGGATGGCACCAATGGCCATATCGTCGTTATGTGCATAGACGGCGCAGATGTTTTTGCCGTTCTGTTCAGCCTTGATAAAGCTTTCCATCACTTCTTTACCCTTGCTGCGAGTAAAGTCACCGGACTGCGAACGGATGATTTTGACGTTGTCGGCAGAGGCAATACCATCCGCAAAGCCTTTCTTGCGGTTAATGGCCACGCTGGCCCCAACGGTGCCTTGCAGTTCCACTACGTTACAGGGCTTGCCCGCAACGGCTTTCACTAGCCATTCGCCTGCGACTTTTCCTTCATGGACGCTGTCAGAGGCGACGGCTGCGGTATACAGCGAGGGATCGTTCACTTCGATCATGCGATCCAGCAGGAAGACCGGAATTTTGGCCTCTTTCGCTTCCTGCAATACCGGAGTCCAACCGGTGGCCACCACCGGCGCAATGAAGATGGCGTCAACGCCCTGAGCAATAAAGGATCTCACCGCCTTGATCTGGTTTTCCTGCTTTTGCTGTGCATCGGCGATTTTCAGCGTAATACCCCGTTTTTCCGCCTCCTGTTTCGCCACTTTGGTTTCTGCCGAACGCCATCCTGATTCAGAACCAATCTGAGAAAAGCCGACAACCAAGGGGGCAGCCTGCGCCGCTCCCATCAACACGCCGCTTACGGCTGCCGCTAACAGTAAACGCTTAACCATGTTTTTCTCCTCGCTCTGCCTGAATCGATCAGACAGAGATGGCTGTGGGTATATTCGCTTTCATCGAGTGTGCCCAACAAACTCGTGGGGCTTATAAGGTGTAGTTGAAATACAGACAGGAATGATGAGCGATATCACAGCGCGGGATTACAACCATTTTGTACATAGATACAGCTAGAAATGTCTAAATTGGGAACGATTTCGGCGGGAATTTTGTACGCGCTAGCGGCAGGAGTGGCAATTTTAAGCGAGTAGAAAGCAAAAAAAACCCTTCGCTTTCGCAAAGGGTTTCTAATATGGCAGGGGCGGAGAGACTCGAACTCGCGACACCCGGTTTTGGAGACCGGTGCTCTACCAACTGAGCTACGCCCCTAAATTACGCTTAACATTATGCCTGCTAAAGTTAGCAGGCATAATTTAAATAAGTGGCGGAACGGACGGGGCTCGAACCCGCGACCCCCTGCGTGACAGGCAGGTATTCTAACCAACTGAACTACCGCTCCACCGATTCTTTTACGTCGCATCTTTCGATGCTGGCAAAACCACCTGTGTGATTTCGCGCATTACCAGGTGTCACACTGATAACGTTTATTTGATGCCTGGCAGTGTCCTACTCTCGCATGGGGAGACCCCACACTACCATCGGCGCTACGGCGTTTCACTTCTGAGTTCGGCATGGGGTCAGGTGGGACCACCGCGCTATTGCCGCCAGGCAAATTCTGTTTCATTCTTGGCCGTTACTTTCGTAACCACCAGAACCAATCTCGGAACTTCGCTGAAAATCTCTACAATCTCTTCAAAACACCTTCGGTGTTGTAAGGTTAAGCCTCACGGATCATTAGTACTGGTTAGCTCAATGCATCGCTGCACTTACACACCCAGCCTATCAACGTCTTAGTCTTAAACGTTCCTTCAGGGGCCTTAAAGGCCCAGGGAAGACTCATCTCGAGGCAAGTTTCGCGCTTAGATGCTTTCAGCGCTTATCTTTTCCGCACTTAGCTACCGGGCAGTGCCATTGGCATGACAACCCGAACACCAGTGGTGCG